>JAEZGJ010000300.1 GCA_023416965.1 Pseudomonadota bacterium
CCCCCTCATCGCGCCGCATCTTCCTGAACGCCGCCGGCAGCGCCCCCGGCCGGGGCGACCGCCTGGTGCAGGAGGACCTCGCCCGTTCGCTGGAGGCCGTCGCCCAGCAGGGCCCCGCCGGCTTCTACGAGGGCGCGACGGCGGCCCGCATCGTAGCGGCCCTCGCCGCCCATGGCGGCATCATGACGACGGAGGACTTTCGCGCCTACCGCCCGGTGATCCGCGAGGCGGTGCGCGGGACCTACAAGGGCTACGCCATCGCCTCCATGCCGCCCCCCTCCTCGGGCGGGGTGCATCTCGTGCAGATGCTGAACCTGCTCGAACCCATGGAGCTCGGGCGGCGCGGCCACAACAGCGCCGAGACGATCCATCTCATGGTGGAGGCGATGAAACTCGCCTATGCCGACCGGGCGCAGCATCTCGGAGACCCTGACAGCGTCGCCGTGCCGGTGCGCGGGCTCACGTCCAAGGCCTATGCGGAGGCGCTGCGGGCGCGGATCGACCCCGACCGGGCGCGCCCCTCCGCCGAGATCCGCGCCGGCGACCCGGCGCCGCACGAGGGCGAGCAGACGACGCATTTCTCCGTGGTCGACCGGTTCGGCAACGCCGTCTCGAACACCTACACGCTCAACTTCTCCTACGGGCTCGGCCTCGTCGCCGAGGGCACCGGCATCCTCCTCAACAACGAGATGGACGACTTCGCCGCCAAGGCAGGGGCGGTGAACGCCTTCGGCCTGGTCCAGGGCGCGGCGAACCTCCCGGGTCCGGGCAAGCGCCCGCTCTCCTCGATGACACCCACCATCCTCTTCCGCGACGGAAAGGTGGCCATGGTGACGGGTTCGCCGGGCGGCAGCCGCATCATCACCATCACGCTGCAGACCATCCTCAACGTCGTCGACCACGGCATGAACATCGCCGAGGCGGTGGCGGCCCCGCGCATCCACCACCAGTGGCTGCCGGACGCCATCGACGCGGAGGGCGGACTATCGGTGGACACGTTGCGGCTGCTGGAGGGGCGGGGCCACCGGGTGGTGCCGCGCGGCACGTTCGGCAATGTCAACGCCATCCTCGCGGTGCCGGGCGGCTGGTCGGGAGCGGCGGACACCCGCCAGCGCGGTACGCTGGCGGCGGGGCACTGAAGGCAGGGGACCCGTGTCAGCCAAGTGCGCCCTTCGAGGCTCGCCGGCTGGCAGACCGGGTGCCCTGGATGACGCCAGTGCGTCCTTCGAGGCTCGCCGCCGGACGGTGCTGACGCATCGCCGCCGCTCGCACCTCAGGATGATGAGGGTGGTGAGTGGCACCTGGGCCGAATGACGCGAGAGCCCCGTGCCGCAGGCGAGCCCTCCCGCCGCAATGCGAGCGGCCGTCTCCTGCCACAACGCTGTCAGCAAGACCCCTGCGGCGGGGCCCGGAGCCATTGACCGCAACGCTGGTTTGTTCTCATAATGTTCCAATGACCAAGGGCCGAACTATCCATGCTTTCGACGCCGGTACGCCCTCCGCGCTGAGGGTGTCCGGCCTCGCCGCGCGCTTCCATGCCTGGCGCGGCGTCTCGGGGCGACGCTATCTCGCGACCGTCCATGCCGCAGCGACCGCGCCCGCCTATCCGGGCGCCGTCATCGTCCTCGCCCGCGCCGAGCCCGACGGCACGCGCGTCGCGTTGTGGGCGGGCCGTTCGCCGGCCTCTCCCGCCGCGCTCGCCCGCCTCGCCCAGATGAAGCGGGCCGCCGAGGTGCACATCCACCTCATCGCCGAGAGCGAGGCCGATCGCGCCGCGACCGAGGCCGACCTCTGCACCGCCGCGGCCGAGACGACGGCCTCCACGCGGTCCCTCGCCGCCTCCTGAGAGGACAGCTCAGCGCCGCACGGGGATGCGCGGCTCGCCCGCCGCCTTGGCCCGTTTCCGCCGCGCCGCCCGGCGGGAGAGCATGTTGAGGCCCTCGACCAGGGCCGAGAAGGCCATGGCGGCATAGATGTAGCCCTTCGGCACCTTCACCCCGAAGCCCTCGGCGATCAGCGTCATGCCGATCATCATGAGGAAGGCGAGGGCCAGCATGACGATGGTCGGGTTGGCCTCGATGAAGTTCGCCAGCGGGTCTGCGGCGAGCAGCATGACCGTGACGGCCACCACGACGGCGATGACCATGATGACGATCTCGTCGGTCATTCCCACGGCGGTGATGATGGAATCCACCGAGAAGACGATGTCGAGCAGGATGATCTGAACGATCGCCGAGCCGAAATTGGCGATGACCACGGCGGTGGGATCGACCTCCTCGTGGCCGCCCGCGTCGACATTGTGGTGGATCTCCTTCGTCGCCTTCCAGAGCAGGAAGAGGCCGCCGGCGATGAGGATGATGTCGCGCCAGGAGAAGGCCTTGCCGAGGACCGAGAAGACCGGCTGGGTCAGCGAGACGATGATGGCGATGGTGCCGAGCAGGGCCAGGCGCATGACCAGGGCGAGGCCGATGCCGATGCGGCGGGCCTTCTCGCGCTGCCCCTCCGGGAGCTTGTTGGTGAGGATCGAGATGAAGATCAGGTTGTCGATGCCGAGCACCACCTCCATGGCGATGAGGGTCGCGAGCGCGGCCCAGGCGGTCGGATCTGCGGCAAGCCTGACGATGTCTTCCACGGGGGTCCTCGGGCGTCGGAGGGAAGCAGCGGCTGCCGGGGAGCGGCCGACGGGGGTAGACGCTGCCGCTCATTCCGGGTTCCCCGGAAGCGGCGACGCTCCCCGCGATCTTTTGCCGCGGCGAGCCGGAGGCCGGGTCAGGGCTTGAGGATGACCTTGCCCTGGGCCCTGCGGCTGGTCAGCTCGCCGAGGGCCTCGGCGATCTTCTCCAGCGGGAAGGTGCCGTGGACGTGGAGGGAGAGCTTGCCCTCGGCCGTCCAGCGGGCGACCTGCATGAGATTGTCGCGGTTCTTCTCCGGCTCCTTCTGGGTGAAGGCGCCCCAGAAGACGCCGCGGATGTCGCAGCCCTTGAGCAGGGTCAGGTTGAGCGGGATCTTCGGGATCTCGCCGCCGGCAAAGCCGATGACAAGGAAACGGCCCTCCCAGGCGATGGCGCGCAGCGCCGGCTCGGCCAGCTTGTCGCCGACCGGGTCGTAGATGACGTCCGGTCCCTTGCCGCCGGTCAGGGCCCTCAGCCCCTCCTTGAGGTCGTGGGTGGCGTAGTTCAGCGTCTCGTCAGCGCCATGGGCGCGGCAGAAGGCGAGCTTCTCGTCGGAGGAGGCGCAGGCGATGACGCGGGCGCCCATGGCCTTGCCGAGCTCGACGGCGGCGAGGCCGACGCCCCCGGCGGCGCCGAGAACCGCAAGGGTTTCGCCCGGCTTGAGCTGGGCGCGGTCCTTCAGGGCGTGGATCGTGGTGCCGTAGGTGATGATCATGCCGGCAGCCTGCTCGTCCGTCAGGCCTTCCGGGATGGGGGCCAGCGCCGACGCCTTGACCACGACATGGGTGCGCGCCGCGCCGTGGGTCAGGTTGCCGAACACCCGGTCGCCAACCTTCAGGCGGGTGACGCCCTCGCCCAGGCTCTCGACGCGGCCGGCGAATTCCGAGCCCGGCGAGAAGGGCAGGTCCGGCTTCACCTGGTACTTGTTCTGGATGATCAGGTTGTCGAAGAAGTTGAGGCCGACCGCCGCGACCCGCACCACCGCCTCGCCGGGGCCGGCCACCGGATCGGGCAGGTCCTCGACGACGAGGCTCTCGGGCGGCCCGTAGGCCTTGCACAGGACGGCTTTCATGTCGGCTCTCTCCAGGGAACGGGGCGCCAAGGCTTCGGTGCGGCCCGGCGTGGAGTCAATCCGGCCGAAGGAAGGGAGGGCACTCCGGCCCGGCCACAACCATGGCAGGCAGCCACGAACGGGACTTCTGATTGCCTCAATCGGTGCTATCCTGATGTCCCATGACGCCCATGCGCATCGACAGCGCGCCCGGTCTGGCGCCCGGATCCAAGGCCTCGCCGAGGCCTTCGCTGTTCCGCGCGGTGCTGCGCCCCTCCTTCCTCCTGCCGGCGGTGGCGGCCGCCTGCGCCCTCGGGCTCGGGGCCGGCTTCGTCGCCTTCGCCGAGACCGCCACCCGCCCCTACGACCCCGACAGCCCGCGCACCGAGGCCATCGTGGCGATGACCGGCGGCAGTTACCGCGTCAGCGACGCCGTGACGCTGCTTGGTGCGGGACACGGGCGGCGGCTGCTCATCAGCGGCGTCAACCCGATGGTGCGGGAGCGTGAGCTCGCCCGCGCCGTGCCGGCGGCGTCCCCGCTCATGGCCTGCTGCATCGACCTCGACCACCGGGCGCTGAACACCCGCGGCAACGCCATCGAGACCGCCAAGTGGACGCGGCTGCATTCCTTCCGGTCGCTGCTGGTGGTGACCTCGAGCTACCACATGCCGCGCACCATGCTGGAGCTGCAGCGGCTGATGCCTGATGTCCGGCTCGTCGCCTTTCCGGTCCAGACCGGCGCGCTGCATCCGCAGAGATGGTGGAAAGACGCGGCGAGCGTGAAGATTCTCGGCTTCGAATATGCCAAGTACCTGATGGCGGCGGTGGGACTGCGGCTGGACCGGGCGACAGCCGATCCACCCGTTCCGCCGCTGCGCACCGCCCGCACCTGAACCGCCGGACCGGGCGGCAAGGACCCGCCCGATGCTCCACCTGCGTTCTCTTCTCTTCAACGTCTTCTTCTATCTCTGGACCGCCTTCCTCGTCCTCATCCTGGTGCCGACACTCCTCTGGCCGAACGACCGGCCGATCCTGGCCATCGGGGACCTCTGGGGGCGCGGCAACCTGTGGGCGCTGCGCGTCATCTGCGGCATGAACGTGGAATGGCGCGGCCTGGAGAAGATCCCCGAGGGGCCGATCCTGGTCGCCGCCAAGCACCAGTCGGCCTGGGAGACCTTCGCCTTCTTCGTGCCCTTCCCGCGGCCGGCCTATATCTACAAGCGCGAGCTCGCCTATGTGCCGCTGTTCGGCTGGCTGATCTGGAAGGCCCGGCAGATCCCGGTGGACCGGGGCCGCAAGGCCGAGGCGCTCGCCTCCATCACCGCGGGCGCCAGGAAGGCCGCCGCCATCGGCCGGCAGGTGATGATCTTCCCGGAGGGCACCCGGCGGCCGGTGGGCGCGCCGCCAGACTACAAGTTCGGCGTCGCCCATCTCTACCGGACCCTCGGCCTGCCCTGTCAGCCCGTGGCGCTGAATTCCGGCATGTTCTGGAGCCGCAAGTCCTTCACCCGCCGGCCCGGCACTGTGCTGGTCGAATTCCTCGACCCGATCCCAGCCGGCCTGCCGCCGGCCGACTTCGCCGCGAAGCTTGAGGTCGAAATCGAGGGCGCGACCAACCGGCTCATCGCGGAATCGCGGGCGCGCGGCGAGGGCGAATAGCGCCTCAGCCCTGGGGGCGAAAGAAATTGTACACCGCCTGGGCGGTGGCGGCATTGATGCCGGGGGCGCGCTGGAGGTCTTCCAGGCTCGCCCGCTCGATGGCCTTCAGCGTGCCGAAATGGTTGAGCAGGGCGCGCTTGCGGGCGGGTCCGATGCCGCCGATCTCGGCGAGGCCGGCGGAGCGGATGTCCTTCTTGCGGCGGCCGCGATGGGTGCCGATGGCAAAGCGGTGGGCTTCGTCGCGCAGGCGCTGGACGAAGTAGAGGACCGGGTCGCGCGGCTCGAGGCGGAAGGGCTCGCGCCCCGTCATGTGGAAGGTCTCGCGGCCGGCCTCGCGGTCGCGGCCCTTGGCGATGCCGACCAGCGGCACGTCGGGGATGCCGAGGTTGTCGAGGATGGCGCGGGCGGCGGCGAGCTGGCCCGGGCCGCCGTCGATGATGACCAGATCGGGCCAGGAGCCGTCGGCCTCTCCCTCGCCGGCCGGCGCCTCGGGCTCGGCTCCGCCTTCGGCAGACTCTCCGGCGCGCGGGGCGTCCTTCAGGAGGCGCTTGAAGCGGCGCTCCAGCACCTCGCGCATCATGCCGAAATCGTCGCCCGGGGCGATGTCGGACTTGATGTTGAAGGTGCGGTAGTCGCGGCGGCGGAAGCCCTCGGGGCCGGCGACGATCATGCCCCCGACGGCGTTCGAACCCATGATGTGGGAATTGTCGTAGACCTCGATGCGGCGCGGCGGGGCGGGCAGGCCGAAGGCCTCGGCGAGGCCCTGGAGGAGCTTCAGCTGCGAGGCGCTTTCGGCGAGCTGGCGGCCCAGCGCCTCGCGGGCGTTCTGGGCGGCGTGGTCGACGAGGTCCTTCTTCTCGCCGCGGCGGGGCACCTGCACCTCCACCCGGCGGCCCGCCAGGGCGGAGAGCGCGTCGGCGAGCACCGGCTGGTCCTCCACCTCGTGGGAGAGGAGGACGAGGCCCGGCGGCGGCTTGTCGTCGTAGAACTGGGCGACGAAGGAGGCGAGCACCTCGCTCGCCTCCAGGGAGCGGTCGGCTTTCGGGTAATAGGCGCGGTTGCCCCAGTTCTGGCCGGTGCGGAAGAAGAAGACCTGGATGCAGGTCTGTCCACCTTCCTGCACAGCGGCGAAGACATCGGCCTCCTCGACGCCGCGCGGGTTGATGCCCTGGGTCGCCTGCACGGCGGAGAGGGCGGCGAGGCGGTCGCGATAGACGGCGGCGCGCTCGAACTCCATGGCCTCGGCCGCCTCCTCCATCTGGCGGGCGAGGAGCTGCTTCACCGCCTGGCTGCGGCCCGACAGGAAGAGCTTGGCCTCCTTCACCAGGGCCTCGTAGTCAGGAGCGGCGACCTCGCCGGTGCAGGGCCCGGCGCAGCGCTTGATCTGGAAGAGCAGGCAGGGGCGGGTGCGGCTCTCGAAGACGGCATCGGAGCAGGAGCGCACGAGGAAGGCCCGCTCCAGCGCGTTGATGGTGCGCCCCACCGCCCAGGCCGAGGCGAAGGGGCCGAAATAGTCGCCCTTGATGGCGCGGGCTCCGCGGTGCTTGGCGATGCGCGGCGCCGGGTGGTCGGCGGTGATGAGGATATAGGGGAAGGACTTGTCGTCCCGCATCAGAACGTTGAAGCGGGGGCGCAGCTGCTTGATGAGGTTGGCCTCGAGCAGCAGCGCCTCGGTCTCGGTCTTTGTCGAGACGAATTCCATCGCCGTGGTGGCGGCGACCATGCGGGCGATGCGGGTGACGAGCCCGGTCGGGCGGGCATAGGAGATCACCCGCCTGGCGATGGACTTGGCCTTGCCGACATAGAGCACCTCGCCCTTGGCGCCGATCATCCGGTAGACGCCGGGCCCCTTGGGCGCGTGTTTCACGGCCGCCTTGATCACCTCCATGCCCGCGGCGACGGTGCCCTCGGCAGGCGCTTCCTCCTCCTCCGGCGCGAGGTCGAGCACGGGGACATCGGCCTCGTCCGCGGCGGCGGCTTCCGGGTCTCTGAGGTCAGGATCGATGTTGGTGCGGCCGGAACGACTCATGGTGCCGGATATATAGGCGATCGCCGCGTCCGGCATCTGGCATCAGCCGCAGGCGAGCGCCCTGCTATTCGCGCAGGCCGATGACGTCGGGCGTCTGCCAGATCAGGTGCTGGCCGCCGTCGACGGGCAGGGTGACGCCGGTCACCGCCTTGGCGCGGGCGAGATAGAGCACGGCGCGGGCGATCTCCGCCGGCGGGCTGCCGCCTTTGGTGAGGGTGGCGGCGACCTGGCGGGCGAAGTCCTCAGGCCCCTGCCGCCCGCCCTGGATCGAGGGGCCCGGGGCCACGGCATTGACGCGGATGCGCGGCGCGAAGGCCTGCGCCATGGCGACGGTGGCGGCGGCGAGCGCCGCCTTGGTGAGGGCGTAGGAATAGAATTGCGGTGTCGGCTTCAGCACCCGCTGGTCGGTGATGTTGACGATGGCCGAGCCGTCCGGCGCCTGGGCGGCGAAGTCCTGGGCGAGGAAGGACGGGGTCTGGATGTTGACGCGGAACTGGCGGTTCCAGACCTCGCGCGTCAGCGTGCCCAAATGGTCCTCGACGAATTCGCTGGCATTGTTGACGAGCAGGGTGAGGGGGCCGAGGGCCGCGGCTGCGCGGGAGACCAGGGTGTCGACATCGGCGGGTTCGGCGAGGTCGCCGGTGACGACGGCGGCGCGTCCGCCGGCGTCGCGGATGCGCGCGGCCAGGGCGGCCGCCTCCTCCCGCGACCGGTCCGCGTGGATGGCCACCGCATAGCCGCCATCGGCCAGAGCCTCGACGATGGCCCGCCCGACCCGCTTCGCCCCGCCGGTGACCAGCGCCACGCCCGTTCCGCCCATGAAGTTCCCTCTCCCGCGCCATCGTGCATTGCCGGCGCAGCGGTGCCGAAATGCCACAACCCGTGCCGCAAGGCGATGCCGGCACCTGCCAGTATCGTCCGGCTGATCGACTGTCTCATCCGTCCGTCTGCCGCACTGCACCACGCTCTACGCCAGACCCGGCACACCGGTTCATCTTGGCTGCCCGAACTTGGACGGCCGGCTGCCACTTACCTGCCAAAATTCGACAGGAAAACGAAAGTAGTTCTTCATAATCGTCGATATGTAAATTGTATTGGGTCACACAGTAACGTCCTGTTTCCGATTATGACTTTGCTCTTGCTGCCTCATTTCAGACATCGTGCGATGGAAATGGAGCGCCTATGCCGTCCGTTGACGGATGCGCCCTCTCCGGCGGTAACGCTCCATTAAGGACGAGACCAAGGAAGACGCGAAAATTCGAATGAATGCGGTTATGCATTGTTCACCGCATCATATCAGGGACGCCGCCGGTTGCCGGCGCTGTCCGTGGGACAGGAGTAGACCATGAAGAAGATCGTCTGGGCCGCGGCGGCCGCCGCCATGCTCGCCACCCCCGCCTTCGCGGCGGACATTCCGCGCCGCCAGCCGGTCGCCGACACCGTCTACGTCCCGGCCGCTCCGGCCGGCGTCTGGACGGGCTTCTATGTCGGCGCCCATCTCGGCGCCGGGTTCTCGTCCAACTTCCGCAACGACATCGGCTATTCGCTCGGCGGCGCCTCCGGCTTCTTCGGCGGCCTCCAGGCCGGCTACGACTGGCAGATCAACCGCTTCGTGCTCGGCGCGGCCGGCGACATCTCCTACGGCAGCATCTCGCGCCGCTTCGTCTCGGCCGCTCCGACGGACGTCCGCGCCACCGAGAACTGGCACGGTTCGCTGCGCGCCCGCCTCGGCTACGCCGTGCAGGACAACCTGCTGATCTATGCCACCGGCGGTCTCGCCCTCGGCCAGGTCAACGCCCGCGAGCTCGCTCCGGCGGTGGTCAGCCAGTCGCGCACCCTCACCGGCTGGACCCTCGGCGCCGGCGGCGAGTACAAGTTCACGCAGAACTGGTCGGGCCTGATCGAGTATCGCTACACCGATCTCGGCCGCGCCACCTACAACAACCTCTCGGGTGCGCCGCGTGTCGGCATGACCAGCCACACGATCCGCACGGGCGTGAACTACCGCTTCTGATCGCGCGACACCCGCGTGACCTCACGACGGCCCGGGCATGCCCGGGCCGTTCGCGTTCCGGGTGCGTTTGATCGGTCGCATTGCCAGCCCGTCCCCCGGGCTCTAGAAGTCGGCCATGGCGCTTACAGACCTCGCCAACCCCACCCGTTTCCTCGCGCTGGTCGCCCGGGCGCTCCCCTGGCTCGCGGCCGCGACGGCGCTCGCCATGACGGCGGCCCTCTGGCTCGCCATGATCGCCCCGGCCGATTACCAGCAGGGCGGCACGGTGCGCATCATGTACCTGCACGTGCCGGCCGCCTGGCTGTCGCTGTTCTGCTACGCGGTCATGGCGGCGGCCTCCATCGGCACGCTGGTCTGGCGCCATCCGCTCGCCGACGTGTCGGCCAAGGCGGCGGCGCCCATCGGCGCGGCCTTCACCTTCATCTGCCTCGCCACCGGCTCGCTCTGGGGTCGGCCCATGTGGGGCACCTGGTGGATATGGGACGCCCGGCTGACGTCCGAACTGGTCCTTCTCCTCATGTATCTCGGCCTGATGGCGCTGTGGCGCTCGGTCGATGATCCAGGCCGGGCCGGGCGCGCCGCGGCGGTGCTGACCCTCGTCGGCACGATCAACCTGCCGATCATCAAGTTCTCGGTGGACTGGTGGAACACGCTGCACCAGCCGGCCTCGGTCTTCCGCCTCGGCGGCCCCACGATCCATCCCTCGATCCTGACGCCGCTCATGGTGGCGGCCGTCGCCTTCACCCTGCTCTTCGTGACCCTGCATCTCGCCGCCATGCGCAACGAGATCCTGCGCCGCCGTGTCCGCGCCATGCAGATGGTGGCGGCGCAGCGCGAGATGCCGGCGGGCGCCGAGCCGGTGCCGGGGGAGTGACCATGTTCGGATCCGATCCCCATGCCGCCTTCATCCTCGCCTCCTATGCGGTCACCGCCGTGACGCTCCTGGCGCTCGCGGTCTGGATCGCCGTCGACTACCGCAGCCAGAAGGCCCGGCTCGCCGAGATGGAGGCGCGCGGCATCAGCCGGCGCTCGGCCCGCGGGAGCTCGCCGTCGTGAGCGACACCGCGGCCCCGGCGCCGAAGCGGCGCTCCTGGCTCGCCTTCCTGCCGCTGGCGCTCTTCGCCGCGCTGGTGGCGGTGTTCGTCGTCGGACTGCGTGGCGATCCGCAGCGGCTGCCCTCGGCGCTGATCGGCCGTCCGGCCCCGCAATTCGACCTCGCGCCGCTCGAGGGCATCGACCGGCCGGGCTTCCGCCGCGCCGATCTCGCGGGCCATGTCACCGTGGTCAACGTCTTCGCCTCCTGGTGCATTCCCTGCCACGAGGAGCATCCCTTCCTCATGGAACTGGCCAAGGACGCCCGCATCCGCATGGCCGGCATCAACCAGAAGGACCAGCCGGACAATGCGCGACGCTTCCTCGGCCGCAACGGCAATCCCTATGCCCTCGTCGGCGTCGATCCGGCCGGACGGGCGGTGATCGACTGGGGCGTCTACGGCGTGCCCGAGACCTTCATCGTCGGCCGCGACGGCACGATCCTCTTCAAGCATGTCGGGCCGATCACGGCGCAGGTCCTGGCCGGCGTCATCCGGCCGGAGGTCGAGAAGGCGCTGGCGCGGTAGGGTAGCGGCGGCTCGCTGGTCCCGTCTTCACACCCCGGGTGGCTGCAACCTCCACCGTCACCTTCCGCCTCGCCGGGGGTGACAGGTTGGCGCTCAATGACTCCTCCCGCCGGGGAGAGGTGACCCGGCGGGGCAGTCGGGTTCCTCTTCCGTCGGGCGATCGGTCCGACCACCCCGAACCTCCCCCGAAACGCCGGGATGCGCGACGGGCGTGCTGACTCCACAGTCGGGGGACCTTGCCGGAGGACCGCCATGACCGAACTCCTCATCGAGCGCCACGGGTCGGTGGCGGTGCTGACGCTCAACCGCCCGCAGGCGATGAATGCCCTGTCGCAGTCGCTGATCCGCTCGCTGACCGCCGCGGTCGTCGCGCTCGGCCGCGACGAAACGGCGCGCGTTCTGGTGCTCACCGGCGCGGGCGAGCGGGCCTTTTCGGCCGGCCTCGACCTCAAGGAGCTCGGCGCGACCTCCGGGCTCCTCGGCATGGTGGAGGGCGATGGCGAGCGGCCGAACCCGATCCGCGCCATCGCGCAGTGCCCGAAGCCTGTCATCGCCGCGGTGAACGGCGTCGCCATCACCGGCGGCTTTGAGCTGGCGCTCGCCTGCGACATCCTCGTCGCCGCCGACACGGCACGGTTCGGCGACACCCACCAGCGCGTCGGCGTCATTCCCGGCTGGGGCCTCAGCCAGAAGCTCTCGCGCATCATCGGGCCCTCGCGGGCGAAGGAAATGGCCTTTTCCGGCCGCTTCATCACCGCGGCGGAAGCGAGCGCCTGGGGTCTCGTCAGCCGCACCGTGCCGGCGGTGGAGCTGATGGCCGACGTCATGGCCCTGGCGCAGGAAATCGCCGAGGTCGATGCCGGCTTCCTCGCCGGCTACAAGCGGCTCGTCGACGAGGGCTACGACCTGCCATTCGGCGAGGCCATGGCGCTGGAGGCGGAGCGGTCGCGCCGCCATAACGGGGCTCTCGCGCCCGAGGAGCTCGCGGCGCGGCGGGCCGGCGTGCAGGCAAAAGGCCGGGGCCGCTGAGGCGCTTCTTCCGCCCCCGTCATCACGCCGTCACGCGAAGAGGGTGTTGACGGACGGGTCCCGGCATGGCCAAAGACCCTCGTTACCTCATCCGGGTCCCGGCGTGGCCGCCGCGGACCCGTTTTCAGTTCCCATGCAAGAGCGGAGACCTCGCATGAGCTCATGGCCCGTCTATCATGAAATCACCGGGCCGATCGTGATGATCGGCTTCGGCTCCATCGGCCGCGGGACGCTGCCGCTGATCGAGAGGCATTTCAAATATGATCAGACGCGCCTGACGGTCATCGATCCGGTCGACACCGACCGCAAGCTGCTCGACGAGCGCGGCATCCGCTTCGTGCAGGAGCACGTGACGCAGGAGAACTACAAGGAGCTGCTCACCCCGCTGCTCACCGCCGGCGGCGGCAAGGGCTTCTGCGTCAACCTGTCGGTCGACACCTCTTCCGTCGACATCATGGAACTGTGCCGCGAGCTCGGCTGCTTCTACATCGACACGGTGGCCGAGCCCTGGGCCGGCTTCTATTTCGACACGTCGAAGGGCCCGGCGGCGCGCTCCAACTACATGCTGCGCGAGCGGGTTCTGGAAGCCCGTGCCCGCAAGCCCGGCGGCATCACCGCGGTCTCCTGCTGCGGCGCCAATCCGGGCATGGTGTCCTGGTTCGTCAAGCAGGCGCTGCTCAACGTCGCCACCGACCACAAGGTCGAGTTCACCGAGCCGAAGAGCAAGGCGGAATGGGCGGCGCTCGCCGCCAAGGTCGGCGTCAAGGGGATCCACATCGCCGAGCGCGACACCCAGCGCTCGAAGAAGCCGAAGCCGCCGAACGTCTTCGTCAACACCTGGTCGGTGGAGGGCTTCGTGTCGGAAGGCCTGCAGCCCGCCGAACTCGGCTGGGGCACGCACGAGACCTGGATGCCGGCCAATGCGGGCACCCACGAGACCGGCTGCGGCGCGGCCATCTACCTGCTCCAGCCCGGCGCCAATACCCGCGTGCGCTCCTGGTGCCCGACGCCGGGGGCCCAGTACGGCTTCCTCGTCACCCACAACGAGGCGATCTCCATCGCCGACTACCTGACGGTGCGCGACGCCTCGGGGAAGGTCACCTACCGGCCGACCTGCCACTACGCCTACCACCCGGCGAATGACGCCGTGCTGTCGCTGCACGAGATGTTCGGCGCCGCCGGCAAGCGGCAGGATTCGTGGCACATCCTCGACGAGAACGAGATCGAGGACGGCATCGACGAACTCGGCGTGCTGCTCTACGGCCATGCCGGCAACGCCTACTGGTACGGTTCGCAGCTCTCCATCGAGGAGACGCGGCGCATCGCCCCCTACCAGAACGCCACGGGCCTGCAGGTGACCTCGGCCGTGCTCGCCGGCATGGTCTGGGCGCTGGAGAACCCCGAGGCGGGCATCGTGGAAGCCGACGACATGGACTTCCGCCGCTGCCTTGAGGTGCAGCGGCCCTATCTCGGCCCGGTGATCGGCACCTATACCGACTGGACGCCGCTTCAGGGCCGGCCGGGCTTCTTCCCGGAGGACATCGACACCTCCGACCCCTGGCAGTTCAGGAACATCCTCGTCCGCGACTGAGCTCGTTGGCGATGGAAGGCATGCGAAGGGCGGGCCATGGGTCCGCCCTTCGTGTTTCCGGGGTTCCTGAAGGAATGCCCCACCCGCACCCTCCCCTCTGGCGAGGGGAGGGGACCATGATGTCGCGACCGGGTGCCGACGGCCGAGCCACGCCCTACCCCTCGGGGAGGGCGGGCC
This sequence comes from Pseudomonadota bacterium, assembly GCA_023416965.1. Classification (GTDB taxonomy): domain Bacteria; phylum Pseudomonadota; class Alphaproteobacteria; order Rhizobiales; family Phreatobacteraceae; genus Phreatobacter. Next base: position 13,842 of record JAEZGJ010000300.1, read on the forward strand.
GTCGAAGTCCCCCTCTCCTCGCGCAAGCGAGGGGAGGGTGCGGGTGGGGCCTCCCGTTCATCTGCCCTCCGCGCCTCAGCCACGCCCCTCCAGCGCATCCTCGAACAGGCCGAGCGCGGCGGCGGCGAAGGCGCGCATGTTGGCGGCGCGGTCGTCGGAGCCGGTGCGCAGCGTCATGGCCTTCATCGTGGGGCCGTCGAGGCCGAGGCAGGCATGGCCGGCGGGATCGCCGTAGCGGTTGCCGGTCGGGCCGGTGGCGCCCGTCTCTGAAAGGCCCCAGGTGGCGCCGTGGCTCTCGCGGATCGTCTTCGCCATCAGCGCGGCCCAGGGCTCGGAGGCCGAGCGGATGCCGGATTCGACCATCGTCCGGGTGGAGATGCCGAGCAGAGCGTCACGGGCCTTCGGGGTATAGACCACTGCGCCGCCGAGATAATAGGCCGAGGCGCCGGGCACCGAGAGGAGGGCGGCGGAGATGAGGCCCCCGGCGGAGGATTCGGCGACCGCGACGGTCTCGCGGCGTTCGACGAGCAGGCGGCCGATGCGGGCGGCGATGGCGTCGAGGTCCATGGGTCTCTCCGGCGGGAAGCTCGCCTCGAGCCTGCCCGAGCCGGCCGGGCGGCGCAACGCGCCCGTCGGGCGGAGCCTGGGCAGTCTCACGGGCTGTCCTGCGGGCCGGTCTTTGGCATCCCTCTTGCCACGACGAGGGGACCTCGCGGGCCGCCGTGCGCCCCCAGCCCGGAAATGCCATGACCCTTCTGTCCGCAGCCATCGCCCAGCGCCCCGACGAGGAGGCCTCTGCCCAGAAATCGGGCACGTCGCCGCTCGTGTCCCATGCCCGGCCCTTCATCGAATTCGAGAAGGTGTCGGTTCGCTTCGGCAAGGGCGACAAGCAGGTCCAGGCCCTGTCGCAGACGAGCCTCGCCATCCGCGAGGGCGACTTCGTCGCGCTGGTGGGGCCCTCGGGCTGCGGCAAGTCCACCCTGCTGAAACTCGTCGGCGACCTCTTGAAGCCCTCCACCGGCCATGTCTTCGTCGGCGGGCGGGAGCTCGGCGCGACGCCCCTCCGGATCGGCATGGCCTACCAGAACCCGACCCTGCTGCCCTGGCTGACCATCCGCGACAACGTCATGCTGCCGCTGAAGATCGTGCCGCCGTTCCGCTCCCGGTTCAGGGCCAACCGCAAGGGCGAGTTCCGCGACCGGGCGGAGGCGCTGCTGGCCCAGGTGGGCCTTGCCGGCTTCGGCGAGAAATATCCCTGGCAGCTCTCGGGCGGCATGATGCAGCGGGCGAACCTCTGCCGCGCCCTGGTCCACGAGCCGGACCTGCTCCTCCTCGACGAGCCCTTCGGCGCACTCGACCAGTTCACCCGCGAGGAGCTCTGGCAGATCATGCAGGAGCTGTGGATGGCGAAGAAGACGACCGTCCTCCTCGTCACCCACGACCTGCGCGAGGCGGCCTTCCTCGCCAACCGCATCTGCGTGATGAGCGCCAGGCCCGGCCGCATCCTCGACGATTCCGCCGTCGCCTTCGCCCGGCCGCGCACCATCGACATGACCTACGAGCCGGATTTCGTGGCGCTGAACCAGAAGCTGCGCAGCCTCATCGTCGAGGCGCGCGGCGGCACCGGCATCGTCCAGGCGGGGGGACACTGACATGGACGGCATCCGCGAGCTCATCCGGCGCAAGTCCGCCTCCATCGCCCTGATCGTCGGCGTCTTCGTCTTCTGGGAGGTCGCCTGCCTCGTCGGCGGCATTTCCGACATCGTGCTGCCGCGGCCGACCCAGATCATCGCCTCGCTGATCGAATACTGGCCGGCGATCCAGCCCCATGCGGCGCAGACCCTGTTCACGACGCTGGTGGGTTTCGCCATCGGCGTGGTCGTCGGCATCCTGTTCGGGGTGGGGATCGGCTCATCGCGCCTCGCCTACGACACGGCCTATCCGCTCCTCGTCGGCATCTCCTCCATTCCGAAGGTGGCGGTGGTGCCGATCTTCGTCCTCTGGTTCGGCGCCGGCACGGTGCCGGCCATCCTCACCGCGGCGATCATCTCGATCTTCCCCATCGTCGTGAACGTCGCCACCGGCATCGCCACGGTGGAGCCGGAGCTGGAGGACGTCATGAAGACGCTGAAGGCGTCGAAGCGGGACATCCTGTGGAACGTCTCGCTGCCGCGCTCCATGCCCTATTTCTTCGCCTCGCTGAAGGTGGCGGTGACGCTCGCCTTCGTCGGCTCGGTGGTGGCGGAGACGGTCGCCTCCAACCGCGGCATCGGCAACATGATGATGGTGGCCTCCTCCACCTTCAACGTGCCGCTGGTCTTTGCCGGGCTGTTCATCCTCGCCGGCCTCGGCGTCGGGCTCTATGCGCTGTTCTCGCTCGCCGAGAGCCGCGTCACCGGCTGGGCCCACCGCAAGGACCTGGCGGTGACGTGAGGGGAACAAGAAAGTCGTGGATGCCCGGCGCGAGGCCGGGCATGACGTCCGGGACGGCACCGGGCCGGAGATCCCCCATGCGCACCATCACCTGTTCCGCCCTCATCGACCGCGACGGCACGCGCGGGCCATCGCGGCTGACGCTCGACGGCGAGAGGATCGCGACCGTCGAGGCGCTGCCCGCAGGTGCTGCCCACGACGACCTCGTGGTGATGCCGGCGCTGGCCAATGCCCATGACCACGGCCGTACCATCCGCACCTCCTCCATCGGCGGCTTCGGCCGGCCGCTGGAGGTCTGGCTGCACCGCCTCCGCCTCTTCGCGCCGCTCGATCCCTATCTCGCCGCAGCCGCGCCCTTTGCCCGGGCGGTGGCTGGCGGACAGGGGGCGACGATGGTCCACTACACCGGCGTGCAGGGGCTGACCCCCTATGTCGACGAAGCGAGGGAGGTGGCGCGGGCGGCCTCCGACGCCGGCCTGCGGATCGCCTTCGCCCCGGCCATGCGCAACCAGAACCCGCTGGTCTATGGCGACAGCGCCCCGGTGCTCGCCCAGCTCTCGCCGCCGGCCAGGGCCGAGGTGGAGAAGCGCTTCCTGTCGGTGACGCCGCTGTCGGTGGAGGCGCAGCTCGAACGGGTCGACGCGGTGGCAGAAGCCATCGGCGGGCCCATGGTCGACGTGCAGTACGGACCGCAGGGCGTGCAATGGGCGACGCCGGAGCTTCTCCAGGCCATCGCCGAGGCCTCGGCCCGCACCGGGCGGCGGGTGCACATGCATCTCCTGGAAACGCGCTACCAGCGCGACTATGCCGACGTCGCCTTCCCGCAGGGGATCGTCACCTACCTGAAGGAGATCGGGCTCCTGTCGCCGCGGCTGACGCTGGCGCATTGCGTCTGGGCGCGGCCGGGCGAGATCGACCTGCTGGCGGAGGCGGGGGTGACGGTGTCGGTCAACACCTCCTCCAACCTCGCGCTCCGCTCCGGCCTTGCGCCGGTGGCCGCCATGCTGAAGGCCGGCGTGAAGCTCGCCATCGGCATAGACGGCCAGGCCTTCGACGAGGACGACGACCTCCTGCGCGAGATGCGGCTGATCTGGTCGCTCCATGCCGGCTGGGGCTTCGATCGGGAGATGAGGGTCGAGGACGTGCTGCAGGCGGTCCTCGCCACCGGCCATGCGAGCCTCAACTCGCCGGTGACGGGGCGTATCGCCGCCGGGGCGCCGGCCGATCTCGTGCTCGTCGACCGGGCGGCGCTCGACGCCGACGCGCTGATGCCGGTGGAGCCGGTCGAGCTCCTCTTCGCCCGCGCCACCGCCCACCACGTCCGGGAGACGATCGTCGCCGGGCGCACCATCCTCGCGGACGGTCGGGTGACCGGCATCGACCAGCAGACCATCCACGAGGAGGTCCGCCGCCGGCTCAGGGCCGGCATGGCGGCGGGGGAGGGATTCAGGGCCGTCCTGCCGGAACTCGAGAGGACGATCTGCCGCCACTTCAGCGAGCGCCTCGGCTGTTGCTAAACGGGCCCGTTTGCCTAGATTGCCCCATCCCTTTCCGGCCGCATCAAGGATGGCATCATGGTCCCACGCTTCCTCGTGACAATCGCCGTCGCGGGTCTCGCGACGCTCGGTCTTGCGGCGGCTGCCGCCGCGCAGGCCCCCAGGGAGCTCCGGATCTTCAACTGGTCGAACTATATCGACGAGCAGGTGCTGCGCGACTTCGAGCGCGAGTTCAACGCCAAGGTCACCTACGACACCTACGATTCCAACGAGGTGCTGGAGACCCGGCTGCTGGCGGGCCGCACCGGCTACGACATCGTCGTGCCCTCGGCGCCCTTCCTGTCGCGGCAGATCGCGGCCAATGTCCACCAGCGGCTGGATTTCTCCAAGATCCCGAACCGCACGCATCTGTGGCCCGAGATCCAGCGGCGCGTCGCCGCCTACGACCCCGGCAACGCCTATTCGGTGACCTATCTCTGGGGCACGACCGGCATCGGCTACAACGTGGCCAAGATCCGCGAACGCATGGCCGACGCGCCGCTCGATTCCTGGAAGCTCGCCTTCGACTTCGACACGCTGGCGAAGTTCAAGGATTGCGGCATCCACTTCCTCGACACGGCCGAGGACTTCCTGCCCTCGGTGATGCGCTATCTCGGCCGCGACCCCAATTCCAAGAGGGCCGAGGACTGGGAAGCCGCCGCAGCGCACGTGCAGAAGCTGCGGACCCTCGTCACCAAGTTCCACTCCTCCGAATATATCTCGGCGCTGGCCAACGGCGACATCTGCCTGGCGGTGGGCTATTCCGGCGACATCTTCCAGGCGCAGAAGCGGGCGAAGGAGGCCAATAACGGCGTCGACATCCAGTACGTCATCCCGAAGGAAGGCGCACAGATGTGGTTCGACCAGATGGCGATCCCGGCCGACGCGCCGAATGCCGACCTCGCCCACGCCTTCATCAACTACCTCAACCGGCCCGAGGTCATGGCAAGGGTGGCGAGCTTCGTCTCCTACGCCAGCGGCAATCTGGCGGCGAAGCCGCTGATCGCTCCGGCAGTGCGCGACAACCCCTCCGTCTATCCGCCGGATGCGGTGATGGCGCGGCTCTTCACAGTGACCAGCCCCGATGCCCGCCTGCAGCGCGTCATCACCCGCGCCTGGACGCGGGCGAAGACGGGCCGCTAGCGTCGTGGAGCCTCCCGACCGGCCGGCGCGGACCGTCTTCGCGCCCTGGGACGACCCGGCCGCGGTGCCGCTCGTCCTGTTCGATCGCGTGACCAAGCGCTACGGGGGCGAGACCGCCGTGGCCGAGCTGACGCTCGCCGTCCACGAGCGCGAGTTCTTCGCGCTGCTCGGACCGTCGGGCTGCGGCAAGTCCACGCTGATGCGCCTCCTCGCCGGCTTCGAGACGCCGAGCGAGGGCCGCGTGCTGCTGGCGGGCGAGGACCTCGCCGGCGTGCCGCCGCATCTCAGGCCCGTCAACATGATGTTCCAGTCCTATGCGCTCTTCCCGCACATGAGTGTGGAGAAGAACGTCGCCTTCGGGCTGGAAATGGAGGGCCGGCCGCGCGACGAGATCGGCGCCCGCGTCGGCGAGGCGTTGCGCATGGTGAAGCTCGAGGCCCTCGCCGGGCGGCGCCCGCACCAGCTCTCCGGCGGCCAGCGGCAGCGCGTGGCGCTGGCCCGGGCCCTCGTCAAGCGGCCGAAGGTGCTGCTCCTCGACGAGCCGCTGGGCGCGCTCGACCGCAAGCTGCGCGAGGAGACGCAGTTCGAACTGATGGCCCTGCAGGAACGGCTGGGGCTCACCTTCATCATCGTCACCCACGACCAGGACGAGGCGATGACCATGGCGTCCCGCATCGCCGTCATGGACAAGGGGCGGATCGCCCAGGTGGGGACGCCGCCGATGGTCTACGAGGCGCCGGCGACGCGCTATGTCGCGGGCTTCATCGGCGACATCAATCTCGTGGAGGGAACGGTTGCCGCGGTCGAGGGCCGCCGCGTCACGGTGGCGACGGCGGTCGGCGAACTCACCGTGTCCGATGCGGCGGAACCGGTGGAGGCGGGCCAGGCGGTGGCGGTGGCATGGCGGCCCGAGAAGACGCGCATCGTGCGGGCGGGGGAGGCGATCTCCAACGGCCGCGCCACCATGGCCGGCACGGTGCACGACGTGGGCTATCTCGGCGGGCGCACGACCTATCACGTCGATGCTGCCGGTCTTCGGCTCAAGGCGGCGGTGGCGAATGCCGCGCGCAGCGTCGAGCGGCCGATCGGGACAGGCGATGCGGTGAAGCTGGCGGTTGCGCCGGACGCGCTGATCCTGCTGGTGCGGTGATATGAGCGAGCGCGCCACCCGCCGCACCATCATCCTCGTGCCCTATCTGTGGCTGGCGGTGTTCTTCCTCGTGCCCTTTGCCATCGTGGCGAAGATGTCGCTGTCGCAGGTGGCGACCGCCATCCCGCCCTACACGCCGGTCTTCGGGCTCGAGGACGGGCCAGCCGGCTGGCTTGCCAAGGCGCGCGAGCTTTCGGCCGACAACTATGCGGTGATCTTCGGCGATCGTCTCTATGTCGACGCCTTCCTGTCTTCGCTGCGCATCGCCGCCACCGGCACGGCGATCCTGCTTCTCGTCGGTTACCCCATGGCCCATGCGATGGCGCGGGCGCCGGAGAGCTGGCGGCCGATCCTCGTCATGGCGGTGATCCTGCCGTTCTGGACGAGCTTCCTCATCCGGGTCTACGCCTGGATCGGCATCCTCAAGCCGGAGGGCCTGCTCAACGAACTGCTCATCGGGCTCGGCCTGATCGGCGCGCCGCTCGCCATCGCCAACACGGAGACGGCGGTGCTGATCGGCGTCGTCTATTCCTACCTGCCCTTCATGGTTCTGCCGCTCTATGCGACGCTGGAGCGGATGGACCGGACGTTGCTGGAGGCGGCGGGCGATCTTGGCTGTCCGCCCTGGAAGGCGTTCTGGCGCATCACAGTGCCGCTGTCCCTGCCGGGAATCGTCGCCGGCTCCTTCCTCTGCTTCATCCCGATCACCGGCGAGGTGGTGATTCCGGACCTGCTCGGCGGGTCCGACACGCTGATGATCGGCAAGACGCTGTGGACCGAGTTCTTCTCCAACCGCGACTGGCCGGTAGCGTCCGCCGTGGCGGTGCTTCTGCTGGTCATCCTCGTCGGGCCGATCATGGTCTACCAGCGCCAGCAGGGGCGGCAGCTGGAGGCGGGGCGATGACCAATCCGCGCTCCCGCCTGCTCGACGCCACGGCGCTGACCCTCGGCTTCGCCTTCCTCTACCTGCCGATCGTCATCCTGGTGATCTTCTCCTTCAACGCCAGCCAGCTGGTCACCGTCTGGGGCGGCTTCTCGACGCGCTGGTACGCCTCCGTCTGGCAGAACCGCCAGCTGATGGACGCCGCATGGATGACGGTGAAGGTCGCCGCCGCCTCGGCGACCTTCGCGACGATCGTGGGCACGCTCGCGGCGCTCGCGTTGACCCGCTACACGCGCTTCGCCGGCCGCACGCTGTTCTCCGGCCTCGTCTACGCTCCCATCGTCATGCCGGAGGTGATCACCGGGCTGTCACTGCTGCTGCTCTTCGTCTCGCTCGGCATCGACCGCGGCTTCTGGACGGTGACGGTGGCGCACGCGACCTTCACCTGCGGCTTCGTGGCGGTGGTGGTGCAGTCGCGGCTCGTCACCTTCGACCGCTCGCTGGAGGAGGCGGCGGCCGATCTCGGCGCGACGCCCGCCAGGGTCTTCCTGCGCATCACCCTGCCGATCATCATGCCTGCCGTGGTGGCGGGCTTCCTCCTCGCCTTCACCCTGTCGCTGGACGACCTCGTCATCGCCTCCTTCACCACCGGGCCGGGCTCGACGACGCTGCCGATGCGCATCTACAGCCAGGTGCGGCTGGGCGTGACGCCGGAGATCAACGCCATCTCCACCCTGATGATCGCGGCGGTCACCGTGCTGGTCATCGCCGCCTCGCTCGCCACCAAGCGCAGCGCCGCGGCGCGCTGAAGGCATAGCGCCAACCCGCCGCGGCGGTTGACCCGGGGCTCGAGAGGGTGATTTCTGGCGGCTGCCCCCGTCCATTCCGCGAGCCACCATGTCCGCCGTCGCCAATCTCCTCGGAATCCTCGACCTCGAACGGCTCGAGGTGAACCTGTTCCGCGGCAAGAGCCCGCAGGACGGCTGGCAGCGCGTCTTCGGCGGTCAGGTCATCGGCCAGGCGCTGGTGGCGGCCTGCCGCACGGTGGATGACCGCCGGCCGCATTCGCTGCACGGCTATTTCGTGCTGCCGGGCGACCCGAAGGCGCCGATCATCTACGAGGTGGAGCGGGTGCGCGACGGGCGCAGCTTCTCGACGCGACGCGTGAAGGCGATCCAGCATGGCGCCGCGATCTTCTCGCTGTCGGCCTCGTTCCATGTCGAGGAGGAGGGCGAGGAGCACCAGTTCGCCATGCCGGACGTGCCGCCGCCGGAGGAACTGAAGTCGGAGGCGGACGTGCGCCAGCTCTTCCACGCCCATATGCCGGAGGCGATGAAGGCCTATTTCGCCCGGGAACGGCCGATCGAGATCCGTCCCGTGGAATTCGGCCGCTATACCGGCGAGAGACAGCCCGAGGGGAAGTTCCACGTCTGGATCCGCACCACGGCGCCGCTGCCGGACGATCCGGTGATCCACCGCTGCGTGCTGGCCTATGCCTCGGACATGACGCTGCTCGACGCAGCCAATGTGCCGCACGGCCGCTCGTTCTTCGACCAGTCGGTGCAGGCGGCGAGCCTCGACCATGCCATGTGGTTCCACCGGCCGTCCCGCGCCGACGACTGGCTGCTTTCCGCCCACGACTCGCCTTCGGGGCAGGGTTCGCGCGGCTTTACCCGCGGGTCGATCTACACCCGCCAGGGCGTGCTGGTGGCCTCGGTCGCCCAGGAAGGGCTGCTGCGCAAGAAGCGCGGCTGAGGGATATGCCTCGTTTATAGGCATTTGACAGCGCTCAAGACGGCGGAAACGGGGCGGGTCGGGGCGTCTGCCTGATTTTTCGGCAAACCGCCTCCGGTGGCGCGACATTCCGTCCGATTCGACTCCCTAAGCACTTGGAAGCGTGGAGGAATCCGCGACGGATCGCGTGTGGCACGCGACTTGATTCCTTTTCCCCGGTTCGGACTTCGGCCTTCGGGATCGGCGGCCGGCTCGCAGACACACACGCTCCGCAGGACCTCGGCGTCCCGACGGAGCCAATCGGGGATGACGACATGAAGATCGTGATGGCGATCATCAAGCCATTCAAACTGGAGGAGGTTCGCGACGCCCTCACCGGCATCGGGGTCCACGGCCTGACCGTCACCGAGGTGAAGGGTTACGGCCGCCAGAAGGGGCACACCGAGATCTACCGCGGCGCCGAATATGCCGTGAGCTTCCTGCCGAAGCTGAAGATCGAGGTGGCCGTGCCCGGCACGGATGTCGAGAAGGTGGTCGCGGCCATCGCCGGCGCCGCCAAGACCGGCCAGATCGGCGACGGCAAGATCTTCGTCACGTCGATCGAGCACGCCGTGCGCATCCGCACCGGCGAAACCGACATCGACGCGCTGTGATGCGCCGTCCCACCGCAAAAGACATGCCTCTGGAGACTGTCCACATGATGAGATCGAGCCTTTCCAGGTGGGGCCTCGGCGCGCTGGCGCTGGCGGGTCTTGCCGCGGCCCTTGCCGAGCCGGCCCTCGCCCAGGCGCCCGCCCCCACGCCGCCGAAGCCGAATTCCGGTGACACCGCCTTCGTCCTCTTCTCCGCCTATCTCGTGCTGCTGATGGTCATTCCGGGCCTGGCGCTGTTCTACGGCGGCCTGGTGCGCGCCAAGAACATGCTGTCGGTGCTGACGCAGGTCTTCGTCATCGTCGCCATGGTCTCCATCATTTACGTGACCTACGGCTACTCGCTGTCCTTCACCTCGGGCGGCGGGCTCAACAGCTTCGTCGGCGGCTTCTCCAAGGCCTTCCTGATGGGCGTCGACGGCAATTCCACCGCCGCCACCTTCTCCAACGGCGTGGTCATTCCGGAATACGCCTACATCCTGTTCCAGATGACCTTCGCCTGCATCACGCCGGCCCTCATCGTCGGCGCCTTCGCCGAGCGCGTGAAGTTCTCGGCCCTGCTGCTCTTCACGGTCCTGTGGGTCACCTTCATCTACTTCCCGATGGCCCACATGGTCTGGTACTGGGCGGGCCCCGACGCCATCGCCGACGCCGTCAAGGCGGTCGCTGCCGCCGGCACCGATGCCGCCGCCAAGGCTGCGGCCGAGGCCAAGCTGGCCGCCGTCAAGGCCGATGCGGGTCTGCTCTTCTCCTGGGGAGCGCTTGACTTCGCGGGCGGCACGGTCGTCCACATCAATGCGGGCATTGCCGGCCTCGTCGGCTGCATCGTCATCGGCAAGCGCATCGGCTACGGCAAGGAGCTCATGCCTCCGCACTCGCTGGTGATGACGCTGATCGGCGGCGCCCTGCTCTGGGTCGGCTGGTTCGGCTTCAACGCCGGTTCCAATCTCGAGGCCAACGGCACCGCCGCCATGGCTGCGATCAACACCTATGTCGCCACCGGTGCGGCGACCCTGTCCTGGCTCTTCGTCGAATGGGCCGCCAAGGGCAAGCCGTCGCTGCTGGGCGCGGTCTCGGGTGCCATTGCCGGCCTCGTCGCCGTGACCCCGGCCGCCGGCTTCGCCGGTCCGATGGGTGCCATCGTCCTCGGCCTCGTCGCCGGCGGCGTCTGCTTCATCTTCTGCTCGACGGTGAAGAATGCCTTCGGCTACGACGACACGCTGGACGTCTTCGGCATCCATTGCGTCGGCGGCATCATCGGCGCCATCGCCACGGGCATCCTGGTGAACACCGCCCTCGGCGGCGCCGGCATCCCGGACTACGAGACCAAGCCGGGCGAGCTCGCCGTCGGCGCCTACGAGTTCGGCACCCAGGTCTGGGCGCAGCTCAAGGCGGTGCTCTTCACCATCGTCTGGTCGGGCATCGGCTCCTTCATCCTCTTCAAGATCGTCGACGTGATCGTCGGCCTGAGGGTGACGGCAGACCGCGAGCGCGAGGGTCTCGACCTCGCCGAGCACGGCGAGCGCGCCTACAATCTCTGAAGCCTGACCTCCTACAGGCAAGACTCCCCGGCGCAGCGATGCGCCGGGGTTTTTTCTTTCGGGGCAGGCGAGGCGCTTCCGCGGACGGCCGCCTGGCGATGGTTAATCCGGCGTCAACCGTTGCCTCGGTAAGGTCGCACCTGAACCGGAGGGCCTGCCGGGGAGGGCTCGGCGCCTGCCGTCCCGCCGCGGCTCCCCGCACGCATGGGATGAATGACGATGGCAGTGGTGCGCCGGCACACCGGACCTTCGCTGGTTCCAGACGGCCTCGGCGGCGCCATGCGGCGCCAGCTGCGCCGGCTCGCCGGCCTCGGAATCCTGGCCGGTGTCTTCATCGCCGCCGTCGCCATGCTGACCTGGACGGCGGGCGACCCCTCGCTGAGCCACGCCACCAATGCCCCGGTGAAGAACTGGATCGGCCGTCCCGGCGCCATCCTCGCCGACCTGCTGATGCAGCTCTTCGGCCTCGCCGCCATTGCCCTCCTCGCGGTGGCGGCGATCTGGGGCTGGCTGATGCTGCGCGCCCGTCCCTTCGACCGCGAGGGCCTGCGGGTGCCGCTTGGCATCGGCGCCGCGATGGTCCTGGCGGTCGCCGCCTCGCTGCTGCCCTCGCCCTCCGGCTGGCCGCTGCCGACCGGGATCGGCGGCGTCATCGGCGATGGCGGGCTGACCGTCATCTCCGCCCTGTTCGGCCGCCTGACCGGCCTTGCCCGCTATCTCGCCCTGGCGGTGGCCGGCGGCATCGGCCTCCTCCTCTTCGCCGCCGCCATCGGGCGCATCATGCGGCCCGAGCCGGAGACGCTGGCGGAGGAACTCGACCGGGTCGCGCCCAAGGCGCGCCGCCCCGCCGATGAGGACCGCGCGCCGGGCTTCGTTGGCGGCATGGTGGCGAGTGCGGTGGGCGCCGTCGCCCATGGCATGCTGTCGACGAGAGCCCGTCTCGCCCGCATGGTGGCGGAGGCGCCGCAAACGGCACGGGCCGCCGCCGGCGCGCCTGCCTCCGAGGCCGCGGTTCCCGCCGGCCCGGGTTTCGCTGCCCGCGCCAAGGCCTTCTTCACCGAGCCCGACGACGACGTGCTGCCGGCGAAGAAGACCTCCGGATTCCGCCGCGAACCGGTCATTGAGGCGGCGCCAGAGCGCCAGCCGCGCACCTATCACGCCCCGCTCGCCGGCCGCCCTCCGGCGGAGGAGCCGGCGCCCATGGCGGCGCCGCGCCTGGCTCCGGCCCAGGAGCCCGAGGAGGACGAGGACGAGCCGCCGCTGCCTTCGGATCTTGCGCCGAAGGCCGCCGCCGGTCCGCGCATCCATGCGCCGCCGCCT
>JAEZGJ010000301.1 GCA_023416965.1 Pseudomonadota bacterium
GTCGGCGGTGCCATCGCCGCCGCCAATTCCCGGGCCTACGCTTCCGAGTGCTACCTGACCCGCCGCTGGGTCGACGGCCCCTACGGCCCGGAGCGCCGCACCATCCGCGTCTGCGAGTGATCGCAGATCCCCGATCTGCCGGGGTGTCCTCCAGGCCCTGCCAGATGAAGGCCCCGGCCATGCACCGGGGCTTTCGTGCGTTCGCATGCCGGCATGACGCGCCCAGGCGCCATGCCGCTGGCGAGCCCGACCCGGAAAGGGTTGCAGCAATGTCGGCAGCCTGCGCCGACGCCTTCGTCATCCTCGTAGGAGGCGCAAAAAAGCCGGCGGAGCGTTCGCTCCGCCGGTTCATGGAGGAAAGAGGGATCAGCGGCGGCCGCCGCGGGTCTCGCAGACGATCCCACCCCAATAGGTGGAATAGTGACACGCCTCCAGGCTGGCGCTGGCCGGGGGCGGCGCGCCGCGGCGCTGGTGGGTCGGCCCGCCGGGCATGACCACGGCGTTCGAATAGGTGGCCTCCGGGCCGCCTCCGCCACCGCCACCGCCACCGCCGCCACCCCCACCGCGGGCCTGGGCGAGACCGGTAAGGGCGCTGGTCAGCGCGAGGGTGAGGGCGCCGGCGACGGCCAGCTTGCTGATGGACCTGGACATGGGATCTCCTTGGGTTCGGGGGCGCCGCAGGGTGCGGTCGCTTGCGATGTCCATGGGTGGGCCCGGCAGCGCCGAAGGTTCATCGGTCCAGACGCGAAAAGCTCGCGATGGGGGCGGCCATGAAAAAACCCCGGCCGCAAAGCCGGGGTTTTCCTGCCATGGGCGGGCGGGGCGTCTCACATGTGGATGGCGCGCTTGTCGACGGCGAGCGCCGCCTCCTTGACGGCTTCCGACATGGTGGGATGGGCGTGGGTCGAGCGGCCGAGATCCTCCGCCGAACCGCCGAACTCCATCAGGACCACGGCCTCGTGGATCATCTCGCCGGCGCCTGCGCCGACGATGTGGACGCCCAGAACCTTGTCCGTCGCCGCATCGGCCAGCACCTTCACGAAGCCGTCCGTGGCGCGGTTGGCGCGGGCGCGGCCATTGGCGGTGAAGGGGAACTTGCCGACGCTGTAGGCGACGCCGGCGGCCTTGAGGTCCTCTTCCGACTTCCCAACGGTCGCCACCTCCGGATAGGTGTAGACGACGCCGGGAATGCAGTCGTAGTTCACGTGGCCCGCCTTGCCGGCGATGATCTCGGCCACCGCGATGCCCTCGTCCTCCGCCTTGTGGGCCAGCATCGGGCCGCGCACCACGTCGCCGATGGCATAGATGCCGGGGACATTGGTCTTGAAATGGTCGTCGATGACGACGCGGCCACGCTCCGTCGCCACCCCGACGGCTTCCAGTCCCAGGCCCTCTGTATAGGGACGGCGGCCGATGGCGACGAGCACCACCTCCGCCTCGATCGTCTGTGCCTCGCCGCCGGCGGCGGGCTCGACCGTCAGGCTGACGCCCTTCTTCGACGCCTTGGCGGCGGTCACCTTGGCGCCGAGCTGGAAGGTCATGCCCTGCTTGCCGAGGATGCGCTGGAACTGCTTGGCGACCTCGGCGTCCATGCCCGGCAGGATGCGGTCGAGATACTCGACCACGTGCACCTCGGCGCCGAGGCGGCGCCAGACCGAGCCGAGCTCCAGGCCGATGACGCCGGCGCCGATCACCACGAGCTTGGAGGGCACCTTGGCGAGTTCGAGCGCACCTTCCGAGGAAACGATCTGCTTCTCGTCGATCGTCACACCCGGCAGCGGTGTCACTTCCGAGCCGGTGGCGATGACGATCGCCTTGCCCTCGATTTCCGTGACCTGGCCGTCCTCGGCGGTGACAGACACCTTGCCCGGCGCGGTGATGGCGCCGCGGCCGAAATGCTGGTCGATCTTGTGCTTCTTCATCAGGAAGGCGACGCCGTTGACGTTGGCGTCCACCGTCTCCTGCTTGTGCACCATCATCTGCTTGAGGTTGAGCTTCGGCGCCGGCACCTCGATGCCGAAGGCCTTGAAGCCGTGTCCGGCCTCGTCGAAGAGCTCCGAGGCGTGGAGGAGGGCCTTGGACGGGATGCAGCCGATGTTGAGGCAGGTGCCGCCATGGGTCTTGCGCTTCTCCACCACGGCGACCTTCATGCCGAGCTGCGCGGCGCGGATGGCGCCGACATAGCCGCCGGGGCCGGTGCCGATGACGATGAGATCGTAGGACATGGACTGTCTCCGGAATTGCGGACGGTGGCGGGGCCTCAGCGCCCGCCGGACGCGGTGATGAAGGTGCCGGTGCAGTAGGAGGCTTCCTCCGAGAGGAGCCAGAGCGCGGCGCGGGCGATCTCTTCCGGATCACCGATCCGCTGCATCGGGATGGTCGGGCGGATGCGCTCGACCCTGCCGGGGTCGCCGCTCGCCTCGTGGATGTCGGTGGTGATCATGCCGGGGCGCACCGCGTTGACGCGGATCCCCTCCATGGCGACCTCCTTGGCGAGGCCGATGACGAAACTGTCCACCGCGCCCTTGGAGGCGGCATAGTCGACATATTCGTTCGGGCTGCCGAGCACCGAGGCGACGGAGGAAATGGCGACGATGGCGCCGCCCTTGCCGCCGTGCTTGGTCGACATGCGCTTCACCGCCTCGCGGGCGCAGAGGATCGTGCCGACCACGTTGATGTTCATGATGCGATGGAGGCGGTCGGCCGTGTAGGTCTCGACCCGGCCGGACAGCGACACGACGCCGGCATTGGCGATGAGGCCGACCAGCGGCCCGAGCCTGTCGGCCGCGGCGAAGATGTCGAGGATGTCGGATTCCTCGGCGATGTCGCCCTTCACCGAGACGGCCTGGGCGCCGAGCCCGTTGATCGCCGCGACGACCTCTTCGGCCGCCGCCGCGTTGGCGGTGTAGTTCACCACCACGTCATAGCCGCGCTCGGCCGCCAGCAGGGCGCAGGCGCGCCCGATGCCGCGGCTCGAACCGGTGACGATGACGACGCCCTTGGACATGCTGCTCTCCTCGCGCCTCGCGGGGAGGCCGCTCGTAGACGTCGGGTGAGGATCAGAGATCCATCACGAGACGGGCCGGATCCTCCAGGCTCTCCTTGACGCGCACCAGGAAGGTCACGGCTTCCTTGCCGTCGACGATCCGGTGGTCGTAGGAGAGCGCCAGATACATCATCGGGCGGATTTCGATCTTGCCGCCGACGACCATCGGCCGCTCCTGGATCTTGTGCATGCCGAGGATGCCCGACTGCGGCGCGTTGAGGATCGGCGTCGACATCAGCGAGCCGTAGACGCCGCCGTTCGAGATCGTGAACGTGCCGCCCTGCATCTCCTCGATGGTCAGCTTGCCGTCACGGGCGCGGCGGCCGAAATCGGCGATGGTCTTCTCGATCTCGGCAATCCCCATCCGGTCGGCATCGCGCACCACCGGCACGACGAGGCCCTTGTCGGTGCCGACCGCGACGCCGACATGGCAGAAGTTCTTGTAGACGATGTCGCTGCCGTCGATCTCGGCATTCACCGCCGGGATGTCCTTCAGCGCCTGGACGCAGGCGCGCACGAAGAAGCCCATGAAGCCGAGCTTCACACCGTGCTTCTTCTCGAACAGGTCCTTGTACTGGTTGCGCAGGCTCATCACCGCGGTCATGTCGACCTCGTTGAAGGTCGTCAGCATGGCGGCGGTGTTCTGCGCGTCCTTCAGGCGCCGCGCGATGGTCTGGCGCAGGCGCGTCATCTTCACGCGCTCCTCGCGGGCCGCATCCTCCGGCTGGGAGGCCGGGCGCGGGGCCGAGACGGGAGCCGGCGCCGGAGCGCTGGCG
>JAEZGJ010000064.1 GCA_023416965.1 Pseudomonadota bacterium
TGGTAAGAGCGGGGACAGGGCCCGCGCCGCAGGGCGCGGGCCTCTTTCGCGGGGGAGGCGAGGGGTGTGCAGTACGCCGCGTCGCGATGTCGCCTGCAATTGACTTCGCCGCGGCAATCCGCCAAACCCGCCGCCGGATGGGCGGGTAGCTCAGCGGTAGAGCACGTGACTTTTAATCATGTGGTCGAGGGTTCGATCCCCTCCCCGCTCACCATCCGACCACTTCCCTAGAGCGAGAAGCCGCCGTCCACGATGTGGATGGCGCCGGTCGTGTAAGCGGCCTCGTCGGAAGCGAGGTAGACCGCGAGCATGGCCACCTCTTCCGCCGTGCCAAGCCGGCCGATGGGCTGGCGGTCGATGAAGGCCTTGCGGGCGGCGGCCTCGCTCTGGTTGGTCGAGGCGGCCAGCGCCTTGATGCGCTCGTCCAGGGACGGCGACTGGATCGTGCCGGGGCAGATGGCGTTGGAGCGGATGCCGCGGCGGATATAGTCGATGGCCACGGACTTCGTGAGCCCGATCACCGCGGCCTTGGAGGCGCCATAGGCGTAGCGGTTGGGTACGCCGCGCACCGAGGAGGCGCCGGACGCGATGTTGACGATGGAGCCCGACCCCTTCTCCAGCATGCCCGGCAGGAAGGCGCGGATCGTGCGGTGCATCGACTTGACGTTGAGGTCGAAGGAACGGTCCCAGTCCGCCTCGCTGGTGTCGAGGACGGTGCCGTGATGCACCCAGCCGGCGGCGTTGACGAGAATGTCGATGGGACCGGTCTTGGCCGCCAGGGCCTCGACGGCACGCGTCGAGGTGACGTCGAGCTTCAGCTTCTTCGCCTTTGCGATGCCCTCGAGCCTGGCCTTGTCGATGTCGGTGGCGATCACCTTCGCGCCCTCGGCCACGAAGGCCATGGCGATGGCCCGCCCGATCCCGTGACCCGCCGCGGTGACCAACGCCACCTTGCCCGCCAGCCTCTTCGCCATGTCTCTCTCCCGGTTCTGCCGTTCTCTGCGGCTCAAATCGGTTGAAGTGGTGACATGTCGCCTGAGGCCCTGTCCAGCGGCCAGCTATCCGCCAAACCGCTGGGAGAGTTGCGTGTCGAAGGTCCTGAGATCGCCGAGCACCCGCTCCAGCAGGGCCGGGTCGCGCAGGCGGAGCGCCGAATCGATCACGTCGATGGCGGCCCCGATCGCTTCCGCCTGGCGGCGGAACTCGCCGTTGCCGGCCGGGTCCAGCGCCGCGAAGGGCTCGCAGCGGCGCAGGGCGAAGCGATAGACGGCGGCGCGGGCAATGATGTCGCCGCGGGTTTCGCCACGAGTGAGGTCGGCCGGCTGGCGCCGGTGCACCATCAGCGCCTCGGCGGCCTCGCTCGATTCATCCAGGCATTCGACCAGGCCGTAGAGCCCGATGCTGCGGCGCAGGCCGATCCATTCCCGCTTCAGCGGCGAGAGCTCCTCGAGTGCGCTGTCCTGCCGGCCCTGGGCCAGCACCTCGGCGGCCCGGCGCAGGCGGGCCCGCCCGCCCTCCATCACCTCTGCGAAGAGGCTGATCCGGCTGGTGACCGGCGGGGGATCGGCCGTCGTCGCCGCCGCGGTCTCGTCCCAGAGTGCGATCAGCGCCTTGAGGGCGGCTTCGGCCTCTTCCGTGCGCCCGTTCCTCAGGCTCGTGGTGGCGGTTCGGTAGAGAACCTGCGCCTGGTTCAAGCCCTGGACGAGAATGGCCGTCGTGCGGGCCTCGGCGCAGGTCGCGAGGGCGGCGAGGCAGAGCGCGACCAGCGCGGACAGCAGGCGGGAGCGGTTACATCTCGTCACGGGCCGCACCTTACCCCAAGTCATCGGCGTCCCGCCAGCAGCCGATCCACGCTCGCCCGGTCGGGCATGCCCCTGCGACCGCCGAAGGCCGTGCATTTGAGCGCCGCGGCCGCATTGGCGAAGCGGACAGCCCGGTCGAGCGGCTGTTGCTCGGCCAGGGCGAGGGCCAGCGCCCCGTGCCAGGTGTCGCCGGCCCCGAGCGTATCGACCGCCGTGACCTCGAAGGCCGGAACGTGGCGCACCAGGCGGCCCTCCATGTACCAGGCGCCGCGCGCGCCATCCGTGACGAGGAACACGTTGCCGGCACCACTGGATGCATGGACGAGGGCCATTGCGAGGTCGTCGATCCCGGTGAGGTCGCGCAGGGCGGGGGCCGAGAAGCCGACATGGCTCGCCAGCGCCAGGACCTCCTGCCGGTCCGGCCTGCGGTCGGCGTCCAGCACCGATGGGAGACCCGCATGCCGCGCCAGCGGCAGCAGGGTCAGCGCCGCCTCGATCCAGCGTGTCTCGGCATAGGCGGCGTCGGCCCCGGAGAGCACCCCGGCGTCGATCCAATCGGCACTTGAGGGGATGCCGGGGTCGGAATAGCTCACCACGAGCCGCTCGCCGTGGCGGTCGATGACGACAGCCGAGACCGGCGAGCGATGGCCGGGGCAGCGCCGCACGAGGGAACAGTCGACGCCGTCGCGCTCCAGCTCATCGATCATCATGGCGGCGAAGGGATCGTCGCCGAGCCGGGCGATCAGGGCAACGGAGGCGCCGAGCCGCGCGCAGGCCGTGGCGGCATTGCCGGCAAGCCCGCCGCCGGAGGTGACCATCTGCGTCGAGCGGAACTTGAGCGGGACGGTCGGGATCTCGTCGAGGCCATAGATGATGTCGAGCGTGGTGATGCCGGCGCACACGACGCGCTTGATCTCAGGGTGGGTCATGCGCCGGGTCTCGTTCCGACATAGAGGGCGCTCGCGGCGATGGCGATGCCCGAGACGGCAATGCCGATCGGCGGGGCGGTGAGCCAGACGAGCCCCCAGGACAGCGCCATGGAGCCGATGGCGATCACCTTGATGCGGGGCGCGATGGCGCCGCGTTCGCGCCAGGTCCTCACCGGCGGGCCGAGGCGGGGATGGTTCAGGAGCCACCACTCGAAGCGGGGCGAGGAGCGGGCGAAGCACCAGGCGGCGAGGATGAGGAAGACGGTTCCCGGCAGGCCCGGCAGGACGACGCCGATCACGCCGATCACCGTGAACAGGCAGCCCGCGACGAAGACAAAGAAGCGAAAGGGGCGGGCAAGCATGGTCAGCCGGCCTTGATGAGGCGGATCGCCTCGTTGCGACCGAACAGATAGAGCAGATCGCGAAGCGCCGCGCCACGGGCGGTGGCGAGCTGCGGGTCCGTCTCGATGATGAGCCTGGCGTCGCTCCGCGCCGTCTCCATCAGCGGCGCGTGGTGTTCGAGCCGGGCGAGCCGGAACCCCGGCATGCCCGACTGCTTGGTGCCGAGCAGGTCGCCTTCGCCGCGCAGGGTCAGATCCTCCTCCGCGATGCGGAACCCGTCCTCCGTCTCGCGCATGATGTCGAGACGGCGGCGCGCCGTCTCGCCCAGCGGCCCCTTGTAGAGCAGGATGCAGGTGGAGGCCGCCGCGCCGCGGCCGATCCGGCCGCGCAGCTGATGAAGCTGGGCGAGGCCGAAATGTTCCGCGTGGTCGATCACCATGATCGAGGCCTCCGGCACGTCGACCCCCACCTCGATCACCGTGGTAGCGACCAGGAGCCGCGTCTCGCCGGCCGAGAACCGCGCCATGGCGGAGTCCTTTTCGGTCCCCTTCATCTGGCCGTGGACGAGGTCCACCGCCGCCCCGAACCGCTGCTGCAGCTGGGCGAAGCGCTCCTCTGCCGCGGCAAGGTCGGGCGTGTTCTCGTCGGGCTCCTCCGCCTCGGCCACCAGCGGACAGACCCAGTAGACCTGCCGTCCCGCCTCCAGCGCCCGGCCGATGCCGTCCACGACGTCACCTAGCCGGTCCATGCCGATGACGCGGGTGTCCACCGGCTTGCGCCCGGCGGGCTTCTCGCGGAGTTGGGAGGAGTCCATGTCGCCGAAATAGGTCAGCACCAACGTGCGGGGGATCGGCGTCGCGGTCATGACGAGGAGGTCGACGGCCTCGCCCTTGGCCGCCAGCGCAAGGCGCTGCTGCACACCGAACCGGTGCTGCTCGTCGATGACGGCGAGGCCGAGGTCGCGGAAGCGGACGTGCTCCTGGAACAGGGCATGGGTCCCCACGACGATGGCGATGGCGCCCGAAGCGAGGCCGGCGAGGATGTCCTCGCGCTCGCGGCCCTTTTCGCGGCCGGTGAGGATCGCGACCCTGAGGCCGGCCGCGGCGGCGAGCGGTGTCAGCGTCTTCGCATGCTGGCGGGCGAGCAGCTCGGTCGGCGCCATCAGGGCCGATTGCCGGCCGGCCTCCGCCGCCGCTGCCATGGCCATGAGCGCGACCACCGTCTTGCCGGAGCCGACATCGCCCTGGAGGAGGCGAAGCATGCGGGTCGGTGCGCTCATGTCGGAAGCGATCTCGGCAATGGCCGTCGTCTGCGAGCCGGTGAGGGCGAAGGGCAGGGCGCCGGAAATGCGGGCGCGCAGCGATCCGTCGCCGACATTGCGGCGCCCCGCCGGCCGCTTCAGATTGGCGCGCACGAGGCCGAGGGCGAGCTGGTTGGCGAGGAGCTCGTCATAGGCGAGCCGCGAGCGGGCAGGGCCCTCGGGTGCGGAATCCTCGGGGATTTCGGGCTGGTGCATGCGCTTGAGCGCCGTGGCGAAGTCGGGCCAGCCCTGGCGGGCGAGATGCCGCGGCTCCAGCCATTCCGGCAGGACGGGCAGTCGGGCGAGGGCGGCTTCGGCGGCGCGGCGCACATGGCCGGAGCCCAGCCCCTCGGTCAGCGGATAGACCGGCTCCATCAGCGGCATGGTGGCTGCCTGGTCCGGGGCCAGCACCCGGTCCGGATGCACCATCTGCCGCATGCCGTCGAACAGCTCGATCCAGCCGGAGACGATGCGCGTCTCGCCCACCGGGCACATCTGCTCGATGCGGCTGCGATGCGCGTTGAACCAGACCAGCGTCAGGTCGCCGGTCTCGTCGGAGACCAGCACCTTGTAGGGCGCCCGCGACTTGCCCGGCGGGGCCGGCCGATGCTTCTCCACCAGCACGGAGAGGGTGACGATGGCGCCCGGCGCCGCTTCGGCGAGGGTCGGGCGGGCGCGCCGGTCGATCAGGCCGCTCGGCAGGTGGAAGAGGAGATCGACCACGCGCGGCGGCCCCTCCGTTGCGAGAAGTCTCGCATAGAGGCCTTCGAGCTTGGCGCCGACGCCCTTGAGGGTGGTGAGCGGTGCAAACAGGGGATCGAGTCGCGTGGGACGCATCACGGCAATCTAGCCGCTGGGCTGGATTGCTGACAGGGCGGCGCCGCGGGCGGCTTGTAAATCCCTCGCGCCCTTTGCTAGGGGTGCGCCGCACCGGGTTTCGTCCGAAAGGGCCTGCCCGGCTCTTGCCGTTAGCTGCCCTGCATTCGCGCCGGCTCCGAAAACGGGGCTCGCACGTAGATGTCGTGGCAACACGCAACGAGGCCTCCTTCGATGACCGGAACCACCCGTTCCTCCGCCGATCTCGATCCGCGCCGCCGGAAGATCCTCTTCCGCTCGTGGCATCGCGGCACGCGCGAGATGGACCTGATCATGGGCCGGTTCGCCGATGTCCATATCGCGGACTTCTCGGAGGCCGAGCTCGACGATTTCGAGCGGCTGATCGAGGTGCCGGATCGCGACCTCTTCGCCTGGGTCACCGACAAGGCGGAGACGCCCGCCAATTACGACACCGGCGTCTTCCGTTCGCTGAAGAGCTTCCATGCCGCCGGTCGCGGCGCCTGGGCCGGCTGATGGCAAAACGCTCCCCCGCCGACGTCGTCGCCTCGCGCGGGCGCCTGACCCTCGCGGGCGTCCCGCAGGGCTATGACGCCCTCGTCGTCGCCGACCTCGCCCGCCAGCTCCACGCCAAGGGCAACCAGGCCTCGCCCGAACTTCTGGTCATCTGCCGCGACGGCCCGCGCATGCAGGCCATGGAGACGGCGCTCGGCTTCTTCGCGCCGGGCATCGAGATCCTTACCATCCCCGCCTGGGACTGCCAGCCCTATGACCGCGCGTCCCCCAACGGCGCCGTCATGGCGCGGCGGATGCTGACCCTCTCGCGTCTCGCGCGCACCACCGGGCGCGCCACCCCCGCCATCGTGCTGACGACCGTCAATGCGGCGCTGCAGCGGGTGCCGGCGCGCGCGGTCCTCGCGCAGCAGTCGCTCTCTGCCGCGCCCGGCAACGTCATCGCCATGGCCGACCTCCAGTCCTGGCTGGAGACCAACGGCTACCTGCGCACCTCGACGGTGCGCGAGGTCGGCGAATATGCCGTGAGGGGCGGCATTCTCGACCTCTTCGCGCCCGGGCTCGAGGCGCCGATCCGCCTCGACTTCTTCGGGGACACGCTGGAATCGATCCGCTCCTTCGATCCGGAGACCCAGCGCACGACCGGCAACCTGCGCCGCCTCGACCTCGTCCCGACGGCGGAGATGCAGATCACCACCGAGACCATGTCGAAGTTCCGTCTCGCCTATGTGCGCGCCTTCGGCGGCTCGACCAAGGGCGACGCGCTCTACGAGGCCGTCTCGGAAGGGCGCCGCCATCCCGGCGTCGAGCACTGGCTGCCGCTCTTTCACGACCGGCTCGACACGCTCTTCGACTACCTGCCCGATTCCGGCGTCGTGCTCGATTCGCAGGTCGAGGAGGCGGCCCGCGAGCGCCTGACGACGATCGCCGACTATTACGATGCACGGAAAACGGCGCTGGAGCAGGACGCCTCCGCCTCCTACAAGCCGCTGCCGCCCGACGCGCTCTATCTCTCCCCCGGCGACTGGGACCGCCGGCGCGGCGGCGAGGCCGTGGTGAAGCTCTCGCCCTTCGCCCTCGCCGGCGCCAGCGACGGGGCGATGATCGACCTCGAAGGCCGCCGCGGCCGGGCCTTCGCGGCGGAGCGGGCCGACGAGAACGCCAATGTCTTCGACGCGGTGACCGCCCACGTCGCGGCGCTGCGCAAGGACAAGAAGCGCGTCCTGGTGGCCGCCTGGTCGGAAGGCTCGCGCGAGCGGCTCCAGCCGATCCTGGAAGACCACGGGCTGAAGGCCCTGCGGCCGGTGGCGAGCTGGTCCTCCGCCCAGGCCCTGCGCGGCGACGAGATCGCGCTCGCCGTGCTGGGCGTGGAGGAGGGGTTCGAGACGCCGGACTTCGCCGTCATCGGCGAGCAGGACATTCTCGGCGACCGGCTGGTGCGGGCCCAGAAGCGGCGGAAGCGGGCGCAGGACTTCCTGTCCGACGTCACCAGCCTCTCCGCCGGCGACCTGGTCGTCCATGTCGACCACGGCATCGGCCGCTTCGTCGGGCTGAAGACGCTGACGGCCGCCGGGGCGCCCCACGACTGCGTCGAGCTGCACTATGCCGGCGGCGACAAGCTCTTTCTCCCCGTGGAGAACATCGAACTCCTGACACGCTATGGCTCGGAGGATGCGGAGGCCCAGCTCGACAAGCTCGGCGGCGGCGCCTGGCAGGCCCGCAAGGCCCGCCTCAAGAAGCGCATCCTCGAAATGGCCGCCGGCCTCATCAAGATCGCCGCGGCCCGCGCCCTGCGCGAGGCGCCCAAACTGGTGGCGCCCGACGGCGCCTATGACGAGTTCGCCGCCCGCTTCCCCTATGACGAGACCGAGGACCAGGCGGGGGCCATCGATTCCGTGCTGGAGGACATGAACTCCGGCCGGCCAATGGACCGCCTCGTCTGCGGTGATGTCGGCTTCGGCAAGACCGAGGTGGCCCTGCGCGCCGCCTTCGCCGCCGTCATGAGCGGCAAGCAGGTGGCGGTGGTGGTGCCGACGACCCTGCTCGCCCGGCAGCACTACAAGACCTTCGCCGAGCGCTTCAAGGGCCTGCCCGTGACGGTGGCCCAGGCCTCCCGCATGGTCGGCTCCGCCGATCTCGCCGCCGCCAAGAAGGGCCTCGCCGAGGGCACTGTCGACATCGTCGTCGGCACCCACGCGCTCCTCGGCAAGACCATTTCCTTCAAGGATCTCGGCCTCGTCATCGTCGACGAGGAGCAGCATTTCGGCGTCGGTCACAAGGAGCGGCTGAAGGAGCTGCGCGCCGAGGTCCATGTGCTGACGCTCACCGCGACGCCGATCCCACGCACCCTGCAGCTCGCCATGACCGGCGTGCGCGACCTGTCGATCATCGCGACGCCGCCCGTCGACCGGCTGGCGGTGCGGTCCTTCGTGACGCCCTTCGACCCGCTCATCATCCGCGAGGCCCTGCTGCGCGAACGCTATCGCGGCGGCCAGGCCTTCTTCGTCTGCCCGCGCATCGAGGATCTGGCGGAGGCCGAGGCCTTCCTGCGCGAACATGTGCCGGAGGCGAAGTTCATCGTCGCCCACGGCCAGATGGCGGCCGGCGACCTCGAGGACCGGATCGGCGCCTTCTACGACGGCAAGGTCGACATCCTGCTCTCGACGACGATCGTCGAATCCGGCCTCGACATTCCGCGCGCCAACACGCTGATCGTCTGGCGCGCGGACATGTTCGGCCTCGCCCAGCTCTACCAGCTGCGCGGCCGCGTCGGCCGCTCCAAGACCCGCGCCTATGCGCTGTTCACGCTGCCGGAGAAGAAGCCGGTGACCCCGCAGGCCGAGCGCAGGCTGAAGGTGCTGCAGTCGCTCGACACGCTGGGCGCCGGTTTCCAGCTCGCCTCCCACGATCTCGACATCCGTGGCGCCGGCAACCTGCTCGGCGACGAGCAGTCCGGCCACATCAAGGAGGTCGGCTACGAGCTCTACCAGCAGATGCTGGAGGAGGCGGTGTCGATGATGAAGGCGGGCCTTGTCGAGGAGAGCGTCGAGGACAAGTGGTCGCCGCAGATCACGGTCGGCACGCCCATCCTCATTCCCGAGACCTATGTGGAGGACCTCGGCCTCCGTCTGCAGCTCTACCGCCGCCTGGGCGACCTCGACACCGACGAGGCGATCGACGCCTTCGCCGCCGAGATGATCGACCGCTTCGGGCCGCTGCCGGACGAGGTCCAGCACCTGGTCAAGGTGGCGGTCATCAAGGCCTATTGCCGCCGGGCCAATGTCGAGAAGGTCGATTCCGGTCCCCGCGGCATCGTCATGACCTTCCGGGAGGGCAAATTCGCCAATCCGGCCGGGCTCGTGCGCTATATCGGCGAACAGGGCTCGCTGGCCAAGGTCCGGCCCGACCAGAAGATCGTCTTCATCCGCGACTGGCCGAAGGCGGAGGACCGGCTGAAGGGCACGGCGGTCATCCTGCGCAACCTCGTGAAGATCGCGGAGACGAAGAAGGCGGCGTGAGGCTCGAGCCACGGGCCACCAGCGCGCCCGGGGCCGGGGTGGTCTTGCCGGGAGGCACTCCCGCCACCATGTGCTCCGGGCGAGGGCCGGCGGCCTGATGGCCGGCTCCCGCGCGTCGTGCCGCCGCAACCGCCGCTCCCCGTGAACGGCAGGAATGCGGAGGGCTTTCTCCACCACATCTGGCGAGACCACACGTCCGCCCCTATTTTGGGGCTAGCCTCCGGCGGCGTGGCTCGGCATGATTCCCGCAGTGCAGGCGTCCATATTCGCATCGGAATGGACATCGTTCGAACCGGCTATCAGGCGTGCGTCAATGCGGCACGAAATTGGGACCATGACAGAAGACGCAGGAGCGGCGAGGGGCGAGGACGGGGCGGCGGGACTCCGGGCCGCCGGCGCCGTCATGGCCGGCAAGCGCGACGAGCGTGACCAGGACCCGACGGGGCCCGGCACGTCGGTCATCGCCAAGACGCGCCCGCAGACCAAACGGCCGAGCCTCTACCGCGTCCTGCTGCTGAACGACGACTACACCCCGATGGAGTTCGTCGTGCACATCCTCCAGAAATTCTTCAACAAGAGCACGGACGACGCCACGCGCATCATGCTGCATGTGCACCAGCACGGCGTCGGCGAGTGCGGCGTCTACACCTACGAGGTGGCGGAGACCAAGGTGACCCAGGTCATGGATTTCGCCCGCAAGAACCAGCATCCGCTCCAGTGCGTGATGGAAAAGAAATGAGTTTTGCGAGGGTCGGTTTTCCGGCACTCTTTTGCGCTACGGCGCACAGCGAACGTTGACGAGGTCCCCTTGCCTTCATTCTCCCGCAGCCTTGAACAGTCGCTCCACCGGGCCCTCGCGCTCGCCAACGAGCGCCGCCACGAATATGCGACGCTCGAGCACCTGCTCCTCGCCCTGGTCGACGATCAGGACGCAGCGGCGGTGATGAAGGCGTGCAGCGTCGATCTCGAGAAGCTCAAGAAGAGCCTCGTCGGCTATGTCGATTCCGAGCTCGAGAACCTGATCACCGACGGCTCGGAGGATTCCAAGCCCACCGCCGGCTTCCAGCGCGTCATCCAGCGCGCCGTCATCCATGTCCAGTCCTCCGGCCGCGAGGAGGTGACGGGCGCCAACGTGCTGGTGGCGATCTTCGCCGAGCGCGAAAGCCACGCCGCCTATTTCCTGCAGGAGCAGGACATGACCCGCTACGACGCGGTCAACTATATCAGCCACGGGATCGCCAAGCGGGCCGGGCTCTCGGAGACCCGCGCGCCGAAGGGCGCCGAGGAGCCGGAGGAGGCCAAGGAAAAGGCTCCCGACGGCGACAAGAAGAAGGGCGACGCCCTCGACACCTATTGCGTCAACCTCAACAAGAAGGCGCGCGAGGGCCGCATCGACCCGCTCATCGGCCGCGACAGCGAGATCAGCCGCACCATCCAGGTGCTCTGCCGCCGCCAGAAGAACAATCCGCTGCTCGTCGGTGATCCGGGTGTCGGCAAGACCGCCATCGCCGAGGGCCTCGCCAAGCGCATCGTCGAGAACGACGTGCCGGAGGTGCTGAAGGACGCCACCGTCTTCTCCCTCGACATGGGCACGCTGCTCGCCGGCACCCGCTATCGCGGTGATTTCGAGGAGCGGCTGAAGCAGGTGATCAAGGAGGTGGAGGCCCACCCCAACGCCATCATGTTCATCGACGAGATCCACACGGTGATCGGCGCCGGCGCGACCTCGGGCGGCGCCATGGACGCCTCGAATCTCCTGAAGCCGGCGCTCTCCTCCGG
>JAEZGJ010000138.1 GCA_023416965.1 Pseudomonadota bacterium
CTCCCCGTCGGGGAGAGGCGAACGGCGCCTCCTCGCCGCGCCTTGCCGCAGGCGAGGCGTCGCGATGATCCCCGTCACCACCTTCAAGGGCACCTCCGTCGCCGTCTTCGGGCTCGGCGGATCGGGCCTAGCAACCTGCGCGGCACTGCGCGAGGGCGGCGCCCGCGTCATCGCCTGGGACGACAACCCCGCCTCCGTGGCGAAGGCCGAGGCCGCCGGCCACGAGACCGCGGACCTCAGGACCATCGACTGGTCGGGCATTGCCGCCCTGGTGCTCGCCCCCGGCGTGCCGCTGACGCACCCCGCGCCGCACTGGAGCGTCGGTCTCGCCCGCGCCAACGGCGTCGAGGTGCTCGGCGACATCGAGCTCTTCTGCCGCGAGCGCCGCGCCACCGCGCCGCGCTCGCCCTTCGTCGCCATCACCGGCACCAACGGCAAGTCGACCACGACTGCCCTCATCACCCACATCCTCGCCGCCAACGGCCGCGATCCGCAGATGGGTGGCAATATCGGCACCGCCATCCTGTCGCTGGCGCCCCCCGCCGCCGGCCGCAGCCACGTCGTCGAGTGCTCCTCCTTCCAGATCGACCTGACGCCCTCCATCGACCCCCTGGTCGGCATCTGCCTCAACGTGACGCCCGACCATCTCGACCGCCACGGCACGCTGGACCTCTATGCCGGCGTCAAGGAACGCCTCGTCGCCGGGGTGCAGCCGGGCGGCACGGCCATTCTCGGCATCGACGATCGCCATTGCCAGGCCATGGCCGACCGGGCCGAACGGGCAGGGCACCGCACCGTGCGCATCTCCATCCGCAATCCCGTCGCCGACGGCCTCTGCCTCGACGGCGCCGACATCCTGCGCATGGAGGCAGGCGCCGTGGTCCGCCGCTTCTCCATCGCCGCGGCGGGCGCCCTGCGTGGCACGCACAACGCCCAGAACGCCATGGCTGCCTATGCCGCCTGCGAGGCGCTCGGCCTGTCGCACGAGGCGATCGTCCGGGCCATGCTGACCTTCCCCGGGCTCGCCCACCGCATGGAGCAGGTCGGGCGGATCGGCAACGTCCTATTCGTCAACGATTCCAAGGCGACCAACGCCGACTCGACGGAGAAGGCGCTGGCCGCCTTTTCCGACATCTACTGGATCGCCGGCGGCACGCCGAAGGAGGGTGGCATCGCGCCGCTCGCCCGCTTCTTCCCGCGGATACGCAAGACCTATCTGATCGGCAGGTCGGCGGCCGATTTCGCCTCCACCCTCGGCGCCCACCGCCATGTGATCGCCGGTACCCTGGACAGGGCGGTGGCCCTTGCGGCGGCGGATGCCGAGGCAGAGGGCGCTGCCGATCCCGTCGTCCTGCTCTCGCCGGCCTGCGCCAGCTACGACCAGTTTCCCAATTTCGAGGTGCGCGGCACCGCGTTCCGCGATCTGGTGCTCGCCATGCCCGGGGTGGTGAAGGCGTGAGGCGGGCCATCTTCCCCGAGCGACGGACGGTCCGGTTCGGGGCGGAAAGCAAGGCCCCACCCTTACCCTCCCCTTGTCGCCCCGCTCCAAGGAGAGGGGGACTACGGCGTTCCGCGACGTGTTCAACGGCTGCGCCAGGCGCGTCGGGTGCAAGAGAGCCTGAACGTCAAAGTCCCCCTCTCCTCGCGAGAGCGAGGGGAGGGTGCGGGTGGGGCCATTCGTGGCGTGGCTCCTGCCACCGGCAAAGGCCCCGACGCCCGCGCAGTTAACGAAGCGTTGAGCGGCGGCCTTTAGATTTCCTGAAGGCCCGTTTCGCGGGCGACCTCACTTGGGACGGGGACCGGGCATGATCTCCAGGGCTGAACGCACGGCCTTCGGCGAGTGGTGGTGGACCGTCGACCGCCTCCTGCTCTCGGCGCTGTTCGGGCTGATGCTCGCCGGCATCGTCCTGTCGCTGGCGGCTTCCCCAGCCGTCGCCCACCGCATCGGTCTCGACACGTTCCACTTCGTCAACCGGCAGGTCTTCTTCCTCGTCCCCGCCGCGATCGTTCTCATCGCCACCTCCTTCCTGTCCCCCTACTGGATCCGCCGCCTCGCCTTCGTCGCCTTCCTCGGCGCTCTGGTGCTGGTTGTGGCGACGCTCTTCGTCGGCGCCGAGATCAAGGGCGCGCGGCGCTGGCTGAACTTCGCCGGCATCGGCCTGCAGCCCTCGGAGTTCCTGAAGCCCGCCTTCGTCGTGCTCGCCGCCTGGCTCTTCGCCGAAAGCGCCAAGCGTCCGGAAATGCCGGCGAACCTCCTCGCCATGCTGCTGCTCGGGGCGACCGTCACGCCGCTCGTCCTGCAGCCCGACGTCGGCCAGACCTCGCTGATCATCGCCGTCTGGGCGGCGCTCTTCTTCATGGCGGGGATGCGCTGGCTCTGGGTCTTCGGTCTCGCGGGGGTCGGCGCCGCCGGCATCGCCGCCGCCTATTTCACCTTCCCTCACGTGCGCCGCCGCATCGACAAGTTCATGGAGCCCGGCACCTCCGACACGTTCCAGGTGGACGTCGCCATCGACGCCTTCCAGCAGGGTGGCTGGTTCGGCAAGGGTCCCGGCGAGGGCACGGTGAAGCGCATCATCCCCGACAGCCATACCGACTTCATCTTCGCCGTGGCGGCGGAGGAGTTCGGCGCCATCCTCTGCCTCGTCATCATCGCCCTCTTCGCCTTCGTGGTGCTGCGCTCGCTGAACCATGCGCTGAAGGACGAGGACCCGTTCTGCCGTTTCGCCGTGGCGGGCCTCGCCATGCTCTTCGGCCTGCAGAGCTGCATCAACCTGATGGTCAACCTGCACCTCATCCCGCCGAAGGGCATGACGCTGCCCTTCGTCTCCTATGGCGGCTCCTCGCTCATCGCGCTCGCCTTCGGCATGGGCATGCTCATCGCCCTGACGCGGCGGCGACCGCGCGCCGAGACGCTGGCCGAACTCAGCCATTACCAGGCGAGCCGGGCCTGACATGGCGCAGCCCCTGATCCTCGTCTGCGCCGGCGGCACCGGCGGCCACCTCTTCCCCGCCGAGGCCCTCTCGGTGGCGCTCGCCGCCCGCGGCTGCCTGGTCGACCTCGTCACCGACGAGCGTGCCGAGAAATACGGCCGCGCCTTCCCGGCCCGGGCCACCCACATCGTCTCCTCGGCCACCATCGCCTCGAAGAACCCGCTGGCTTTGGCGAAGACGCTCTTTGCCCTCGGCAGCGGCTATCTCCATGCCCGCAAGATCATCCGGGTGCTGAAGCCCTCCGCCGTCATCGGCTTCGGCGGCTATCCCACCCTGCCGCCGATGTTCGCCGCCACCCAGCTCGGCGTGCCGACCCTCATCCACGACCAGAACGCCGTGATGGGCCGCGCCAATCGCCAGCTCGCGCCCCGCGTCACCGCCATCGCCACCTCCTTCCCCGGCGTGCTCGACGGCGACCCGTCGCTCGCCGCCAAGGCAACCTTCACCGGCAATCCCGTGCGGCCCATGGTAATCGCCGCCGCGGCGACGCCCTATGACGCGCCGGTGGCCGGGGGGCCGTTCCGCCTCTGCGTCTTCGGCGGCAGCCAGGGCGCCCGCGTCATGAGCGAGATCCTGCCCGCGGCCCTCGGCGAGGTGGACGCGGCCCTGCGCTCCAGGCTCCACCTCGTCCAGCAGGCCCGCGCCGAGGACAAGGCGGCGGTCGAGGCGGCCTATGCCAGGCTCGGCGTGAGTGCCGAGGTTGCGCCCTTCTTCGTCGACCTGCCGGACCGTCTCGCGGCGGCCCATCTCGTCATCGCGCGATCGGGTGCCTCCACCGTCGCCGAGCTCTCGGTCATCGGCCGGCCGTCGATTCTCGTGCCGCTGCCCCACGCCCTCGACCAGGACCAGCAGATGAACGCCGCGACGCTTGCCGCCGCGGGCGCCGCCACCGTCGTCAAGCAGGCCGACTTCACGCCCGCCTGGCTCGCCGGCGAGCTCTCCCGTCTCCTCGCCGATCCGGCTCCGCTCGCCGCCGCCGCGGCCGCCGCCCGCGCCCAGGGCCATGCCGACGCCGCGGACCGCCTCGCCGATCTCGTGGTGAAGACCGGGGGGCTGGCATCGTGAACCGCGGCCCTCTGCGCCAACACCGACCTTCATGCAGCCCCAATTCTCCCGCTTCTGACCGCCCACGCCGAATCCGCTAGAAGAATCCCATGAAACTGCCCCGCGACATCGGACCCATCCATTTCATCGGCATCGGCGGCATCGGCATGTCCGGCATCGCCGAGGTGCTGCTCAACCTCGGCTACAAGGTGCAGGGGTCGGACGCCGCCGAGGGCTACACGATCAAGCGGCTGAAGGACCGGGGCGCCACCGTCACCATCGGCCACGCGGCGGAGAATCTTGGCGTCGCCGAGGTGGTCGTGGTGTCCACCGCCATCCGCAAGGACAATCCCGAGCTGGTCGCCGCCCGCGAGAAGCGCATTCCCGTGGTTCGCCGCGCCGAGATGCTGGCCGAGCTGATGCGGCTGAAATCCTGCGTCGCCATTGCCGGCACCCACGGCAAGACGACGACCACATCGATGGTCTCGACCCTGCTCGATGCCGGCGGCTTCGATCCCACCATCGTCAACGGCGGCATCATCAATGCACTCGGCACCAATGCCCGGCTCGGCGCCGGCAACTGGATGGTGGTGGAGGCCGACGAGAGCGACGGCTCCTTCCTCAAACTGCCGGCCGATGTCGCCATCGTCACCAACATCGACCCCGAGCACCTCGACCACTACGGCAATTTCGACGCGGTGAAGACCGCCTTCCGCTCCTTCATCGAGAATCTGCCCTTCTACGGCTTCGGCGTCATGTGCATCGACCATCCCGTCGTGCAGGACATGGTCGGCTCCATCGCCGACCGCCGCGTCGTCACCTATGGCGAGAATCCGCAGGCCGACGTCCGCCTCGTCGACGTCGATCTCTCCGGCGGCCGCTGCCGCTTCAAGGTCCAGTTCCGCGACCGGGCGGGCGCCCTCGTCGAGGAGATCGACGACCTCGTCCTGCCCATGCCCGGCCGCCACAACGCCCTCAACGCCACCGCCGCCATCGCGGTTGCCCGCGAGCTCGGCATGGCCGGCCCGCAGATCCGCAAGGCGCTGGCCGGGTTCGGCGGCGTCAAGCGGCGCTTCACCCGCACCGGCGAGTGGAACGGCGCCACCATCTTCGATGATTACGGCCACCACCCTGTGGAGATCGCCGCCGTGCTGAAGGCCGCCCGCGCCTCCACCGACCGGCAGGTCATCGCCATCGTCCAGCCGCACCGCTACACGCGCCTCGCCTCGCTGTTCAACGAGTTCTGCACCTGCTTCAACGATGCCGACCACGTCATCGTCGCCGACGTTTATGCCGCCGGTGAGCAACCGATCCCGGGCGCCTCGCGCGACGACCTCGTCTCGGGCCTCAAGACCCGCGGCCACAAGTCGGTGGTGCCGCTGGAGAGCCCGGCGCGCCTCGCGAGCCTCGTGGCCGGCGTGGCCAGGCCCGGCGACTACGTCATCTGCCTCGGCGCCGGCAACATCACGCAATGGGCCTATGCCCTGCCGGGCGAGCTCGAGGCCCTGGCGCGGGAGTGACCGTGTTTGACGACATCACGCCGCTGATCCGCAGCCTCGCGCCCGACCTGCGTGGCCGGCTTGCCGCCAACGAGCCCATGGCGCCGCTCACCTGGTTCCGCGTCGGCGGACCGGCGCAGGTGCTCTTCACACCGGAGGACGAGGCGGACCTCGCCTATCTCCTCTCGAAGCTCCCGCCGGACATTCCGGTCATGCCGGTCGGCGTCGGCTCCAACCTCATCGTCCGCGACGGCGGCGTGCCGGGCGTGGTCGTGCGCCTGAGGCCCCGCGGCTTCGGCGAGGTGACGGTGGAGGGCTCCCGCATCACCGCCGGCGCCGTGGCTCCCGACAAGCGCGTCGCGGAGGCGGCGGCCGCCGCCGGCCTCGGCGGGCTCGAATTCTACTACGGCATTCCCGGCACGATCGGCGGCGCGCTCACGATGAATGCCGGCGCCAATGGCGGTGAGACGAAGGACGTGATGGTGGACGCCCGCGCCGTCACTCGCGAGGGTGAGACCCTGATCCTCTCCAACGCCGCCATGAACTTCTCCTACCGCAAGTCGGACGTCGGCCGACCGGTGGTTTTCACCTCCGCCATCTTCGAGGGCGTCCCGACCGACCCCGCAATCATCCGCGAGCGGATGGAGGCCGTGCAGCACCACCGCGAGACGGTGCAGCCGATCCGCGAGAAGACCGGTGGCTCCACCTTCAAGAACCCGCCGGGGCACTCCGCCTGGAAGCTGGTCGACGCCGCCGGCTGCCGCGGTCTCAGGCTCGGAGGCGCGCAGGTCTCGGAGATGCACTGCAATTTCCTCATCAACACGGGCGCCGCCACCGCCGCCGACATCGAGGCACTGGGCGAGGAGGTCCGGCGGCGGGTGCGGGAGACGAGCGGCGTCGACCTGCAGTGGGAAATCAAACGCGTGGGCCAGCTTCTGGCCTGACGGGAAGGAACGACCATGACCAAACCCCACGTCGCCGTCCTCTATGGCGGCTGGTCCGCCGAGCGCGAGGTCTCTCTCGCCTCCGGCACCGCCTGTGCCGACGCGCTGGAGAGCCGCGGCTACCGGGTGACGCGCGTCGATGTCGGTCGCGACATCGCACTTCGTCTGGCCGAGCTGAAGCCGGACGTGGCGCTGAACGTCACCCACGGCCGACCCGGCGAGGACGGGACGCTCGCCGGCATCCTCGAGGTCATGCAGATCCCCTACACCCATTCCGGGGTCATGGCCTCGGCGCTGTGCATGGACAAGGCCATGGCCAAGAAGGTCATGGCGGCGGCCGGCGTTCCCGTGCCGGGCGGGCTCATCGTGCCGCGCCGCGAGGCCGCCCGCGAGCACCTCCTGCCGCGCCCCTACGTGATCAAGCCCAATACCGACGGCTCCTCCCTCGGCGTCTTCATCGTCACCAAGGACCACGAGCATCCGCCCCAGGAATTGCACTCCACCGAGTGGACCCTCGGCGACTCGGTGCTGGTCGAACCCTTCATCGCCGGCAAGGAATTGACCTGTGCGGTAATGGGCGACCGCGCCCTCGGCGTCATCGAGATCACCTTCGCCGGTACCTTCTACGACTACGAGGCGAAATATGCTCCGGGAGGATCCAAGCACCTGATTCCGGCGCCGCTTAAACCAAATATTTACTCTGAGGTTCAAAGACTGTCCCTCGCAGCGCATCAGGCGCTCGGCTGTAAAGGGGTCAGCCGTGCGGACTTCAGATACGACGATACGCCCGGCGGAACCGGGCAGCTCGTCTGCCTCGAAGTCAACACGCAGCCCGGGATGACCGGGACTTCGCTCGTCCCCGACATGGCCGCTCACGAAGGTGTCTCGTTCGCCGAGCTGGTCGAATGGATGGTATTGGACGCGTCTCTCGATCGTTGACCGCCAGGCTCGCCGGAGCCGGGGCGGACGCGCTCGCCCAGGCCAGCGAAAGGCTGCGGTCCTCCGCCGCCCCCTCGCACCGGGAAGCCGCGTTCGACGGTTACGCCCGGCCGAGCGCCGTGAGCCTGCGCCTGCGCCGCCTGTCGAGCCGCATCGCCGGCATCCGCCTGCCGCGCCGCACCGGTCTAGTCGCCACGCTCCTCCTCTTCGCCGCCACCGGCCTCTACGGCATCCAGCGCGGTGGCCACTGGCCGGTGGTCAACGAGGCGCTTCTCTCGGTGGGCGACCGCGCCGCCAATGCCGCCGGCCTCCAGGTGCGCGGCGTCCGCCTCACCGGCAACAGCCAGATGAGCCACGCCCAGGTGCTGGAAGTCGCCGGCGTCCACCCCGAGACCTCCGTTCTCTTCTTCGACGCCGACCAGGCCCGCGAGCGCCTCAAGGCCAATTCCTGGATCGCCGACGCCACCGTGCAGAAGCTCTATCCGGACCAGATCATGATCTCGGTGGTCGAGCGCGAGCCCTTCGCGCTGTGGCAGCTCGACGGCCGTATCCAGGTCATCGCCGCCGACGGCCGGGTCATCGTCGACCATCTCGACGCCCGTTTCCAGCACCTGCCGCTGCTCGTCGGCAAGGGTGCCGGTGAGCGCGCCCGCGAGGTCGTCGGCTTGCTCGGTGACCACCCCGACGTGGCCAAGGTCGTGCGTGCCGCCGTGCTCGTCGCCGAGCGCCGCTGGACCCTCGTGCTGAAGAACGGAATCGACGTGCGCCTGCCCGACACCGATCTCGACCGCGCCATGGTCGACCTCGCCCGCCTCGACGGCGAGCGCCGGCTGATGACGCGCGACGTCACCATGATCGACATGCGCATTCCCGGCCGCGTCACCGTCCGCCTGTCCGAGGACGCGATGAAGGCCCACGAGGCGGCCCTCAAGGAGCGTGACCGCGAGCGTGCCCGCCGCCGCGCCCAGCAGGGCCTGCGCACATGACCGCGCCCTTCCGCCACGGCCTGACCCCGAAGATGAAGCCCATTTCGCCGAAGCGCTCGGCGATCATGTGCGTTCTCGACATCGGCACCTCGAAGATCGTCTGCATGATCGTGCGGCTGCGCCCGCGCGAGGGCACGGACATCCTGCCGAACCGCACCCACAAGGCCGAGATCCTCGGCATCGGCCACACCCGCGCCCGCGGCATGAAGGCCGGCGCCATCGCGGACATGGCCAAGGCCGAGGCCGCCATCCGCCAGGCGGTCGATGCCGCCGAGCGCATGGCCGAGGTCCAGGTCGACCGCGTCATCGTCACCGTCTCGGCCGGCCGCATCGGCTCCGAGCAATACGAGGCCCGCGTCACCTGCCCCTCGCCCCGCGTCCAGGAGCAGGACCTGCACCGCGTGCTGCAGGCCGCCTCCGACCATTCGGTGCGGCAGGGCAGGGCGGTCCTCCATTCCATGCCCGTCGGCTTCCGGCTCGACGACACCCGCGGCATCAGGGACCCGCGCGGCATGCTCGGCTCCTCGCTCGGCGTCGACATGCACGTCGTCACCTGCGACGCCGCCACCGCCCGCAATCTCATGCTCTGCATCGAGCGCTGCCACCTCACCGTGGAAGCCCTCGTCGCCGCGCCCTTCGCCGCCGGCCTCGCCGTGCTCACCGACGACGAGGCCGAGCTCGGCACCGTCTGCCTCGACATGGGCGCCGGCACCACCACCCTCTCGGTCTTCGCGGGCGGCCATTTCGTCCATGCCGACGCGGTGGCGGTG
Source organism: Pseudomonadota bacterium (assembly GCA_023416965.1). Lineage (GTDB taxonomy): Bacteria > Pseudomonadota > Alphaproteobacteria > Rhizobiales > Phreatobacteraceae > Phreatobacter. The sequence goes on from JAEZGJ010000138.1 coordinate 9,177, forward strand.
GGCTCCCACCACGTCACCATGGACCTCGCCCGCGGCCTCTCCACCCGTCTCTCCGACGCCGAACGGATCAAGGTGCTGAACGGCGCCTGCTTCGCCGCCAAGTCCGACGAGCGCGACATCGTCAACGTCCCCTCCATCTCCGAGGACGAGCGCGACATCCCCAATTCGGTGTCGCGGGCGCAGATCATCCGCATCATCCGCCCGCGCATCGACGAGATCCTCGAAATGGTGCGCGACCGCCTGGTCGCCGCCGGCTCCGCCGCCGAAGTCGGCCGCCGCCTCGTCCTCACCGGCGGCGGCGCACAGCTGCCCGGCCTCGCCGATCTCGCCGCCCAGGTCTTCGGCCGCCAGGTCCGGGTCGCCCGGCCGGTCGGCATCACCGGACTGCCCGACAGCGCCAAGGGTCCGCCCTTCGCCGCCGCCGTCGGGCTCACCGTCTATCCGCAGATCGCGGGCGCAGAGCATTTCGAACCGCAGCGGCGCTTCCTCGCCGCCACCGGGACGGACGGCTACTTCACCCGGGTCGGCCGCTGGATCAGGGACAGTTTCTAGACCATTCCGGCCGCGTCAATGCGGCCCGGACCCGAGCAACGCGATGCCGGTTGCCGCCGGCGAAGCACCGACAGTAGAAAAGCGACGTGGCAGTCGCGTGAGTGATTCGAACGAGGCTCATGATGACCATCAACCTGAAGATGCCCGACATTCGGGAACTGAAGCCCCGGATCACCGTATTCGGCGTCGGCGGCGCGGGCGGCAACGCCGTCAACAACATGATCGAGGGCGGCCTTCAGGGCTGTGACTTCGTCGTCGCCAACACCGACGCCCAGGCGCTGTCCTCCGCCAAGGCCGAGCGCATCATCCAGATGGGCCTCGCGGTCACGTCCGGCCTCGGCGCCGGTTCTCATCCGGAAGTCGGCGCCGCCGCGGCGGAAGAGGTCATCGACGAGATCCGCGACCAGCTTTCCGGCTCGCACATGGCCTTCATCACCGCCGGCATGGGCGGCGGCACCGGCACGGGCGCGGCCCCGGTCATCGCCCGCATCGCCCGCGAGCTCGGCATCCTCACGGTCGGCGTCGTCACCAAGCCCTTCCACTTCGAGGGCGTGCGCCGCATGAAGACGGCCGAGGCCGGCATCGTCGAGCTGCAGAAGTCGGTCGACACGCTCATCGTCATCCCGAACCAGAACCTGTTCCGGGTGGCCAACGAGAAGACCACCTTCACCGACGCCTTCGCCATGGCCGACCAGGTGCTCTATTCGGGCGTCGCCTGCATCACCGATCTGATGGTCAAGGAAGGCCTGATCAACCTCGACTTCGCCGACGTGCGCGCCGTCATGCGCGACATGGGCAAGGCGATGATGGGCACGGGCGAGGCCACCGGCGAGCGCCGCGCCATCACCGCCGCCGAGGCCGCCATCGCCAACCCGCTGCTCGACGAGACCTCGATGAAGGGCGCCCGCGGCCTCCTCATCTCCATCACCGGCGGCAACGACCTCACCCTCTTCGAGGTGGACGAGGCGGCGACCCGTATCCGCGAGGAGGTCGATCCCGAGGCCAACATCATCCTCGGCGCCACCTTCGACAACGCGCTCGACGGCACGATCCGCGTCTCGGTCGTCGCCACCGGCATCGACCTGTCGGCCCAGGGCGCCAACACCCAGACCATCGCCGAGATGACCGCCAAGCTGCGCCAGAGCGCCCAGCGCATGGCCCAGCTCCAGCAGCCCGCCCCGGCTCCGGCTCCTGCCCCCGCGCCGCAGCCGGTCGCCCAGGCCCCTGTCGAGGCCGAGCCGCAGATCTACGACCTTCCCGCCGCCGAGGCGCCGGCGCCTGCCGCCGTCGTCACCGAGAGCGAGGTGGTCCTGCAGCCGGTCGTCGCGAAGCCGGCGCTGTTCCGCGAGGCCCCGGTGGAGCTCGACCAGCCGCTGATGCCGCCGCGGGACGAGCCGATCCCGGCCCGCGACTTCATCCCGCCGGCCGCCGAGAAGCCGATGCGGCCGGTGCGCATGCCGACGACGGACGAACTGCCGCCCATCGTCCGCCAGCAGCTGCGCGCCGAACCCGCTCCGGCGCCCCGCGCCGAGGACAACCCGGTGGAGCGCAAGCGCACCTCGCTGATGGAGAAGCTTCAGTCGATTGGCTTCACCCGGAAGCCCGAGGCCGCCGAAGCTCCGGCTCCGGCGCCCCGCGCCGCCCCGCCGCTGCAGCCGGCCCGCCCGCTCGCCCAGGCCCCGCG
>JAEZGJ010000170.1 GCA_023416965.1 Pseudomonadota bacterium
GGAGAGGGTTCGGCCGGCGCGGCTGCGGCAGGGGCGGCGGGGGCTTCGGCGGCGGGCGGCGCCGGCTGTTGCGCCTCGGCCAGCGACGGGGCGAGCGAAGCCGTGGCGCTGAGAAGCGCGGCGAACAGCAGCCGGGAAGCGATGCGATCTGTCATGAATCCGTTCGTTCGCAGCACGATGGCCGCGTTCCATAGCTGAATTAAGGCAGCCTGTCGCAGCGGGAGGTCAGCGGGCGCGCCGAATGGCGGCGGTGAGGCTTTCCGGCAACGCAATGGGCCGCCGGCTGACGGCATCGACATAAACATGGACGAAATGGCCATGGGCGAGGGTGGTCTCGCCGCCCTGCTTGAAGATGCCGATCTCGTAGCGCTGGCTCGACCGTCCGGCCTCGGCGAAGGCGATGCCGGCCTCCAGCGGCTCGGGATAGGAGGCGGGCGCGAAATAGGAGCAGCGGGTGTCGACGACCAGCCCCATCCACGGCCCCGTCACGGGCACCAGCCCCGCCTCGCCGATCAGGAAGGCGTTCACCACCGTGTCGAAATAGGAATAGTAGACGACGTTGTTGACGTGGCCGTACTGGTCGTTGTCCGACCAGCGCGTCTGGATGGCTGAGAACCAGGTGAAGTCGCTCCGCGGGCGGGGCGTCGGGCGGGGCGGCGGGGCGGTCATCGGCAGGGGCTCTCCTGTAGGCCCGAATCGTCCCCGCAAGGCTAGGCGAGGAGCGCCGCGGGATCGAGGGGGCGGATGTCGGGCTCGATCCAGGCGAGCCGCGCTTGCGGCGACAGCAGCCGCTCCCGGGTCCAGAAGGTGAAGACCCCGTCCTTGGCGCCAAAGGGGCCGGCGACATAGGCATTGACCCTGCCGGCGAGATCCTCGGGCGCGCCGGCCTCGAGGAACCGGGCGGCGGACCAGACGAAATACATGGTCACCGTCTCGTGGTAGCCGCGCATGTCGTCGTTCACCCGGCCGACGGCGCGATTGTAGGCCTTGATCCCCTCGCGCAGCAGGTCGCGCGCCGCCGCCTCGCCGTGGGTCATGACGTGCCAGAGCCCGGTCGCGAGATGCGCCTGGTGCGTCCAGTCGGCAAAGGGCAGGGTGCGCGCCTGGAAGGCGGCCACGGTGGCGAGGATCGGCGCGTCAGAGGCATAGGGCTCGAAGCTGCGAGCCGGTGTGTCCATGGCCATGGCGGCCCCCTGGTGTCAGTGGCGGCTTCCCGGCCGCGAGAAGACGAAGAGCCGCGCCATCGCGAAATTGGCGATGAAGGCGAGGCCGATGGGAACGATCGCGGCGAGCGACAGGGGGAGATAGCGGACCGCGAACAGGAAGCTCGCCACCTCGATGGCGAGCCCGACCGTGCCGGAGGCGACGAAGCGCAGGTAGGTCGGCCAGTTCAGCCGCCTGCCGCTCTCGTGCGCGAAGGTGAAGAGCGTGTTCAGGAGGTAGGAGTTCGACACCGCCACCGCCCAGCCCAGCGCCTTGGCGAGGCCGAGGGCGGCATCGGTGGCGTCGAGGCCGAGGGGCGCGAGCACGAGGACCGTCGCCCCCACCGTCACCGCATAGTTGACGAAGCCGTTGCCGACGCCGATCACCCCGAAGGAGAGCATCTTGCGGCCCTCGCGCAGGAGGGTGGCGGCCAGGCCGCCGCTCGGGGGCTGTTGTCGGTCATTCATCACAGCGCCGTGGTCTACACGCTTTTGCACCATGAAACAGCCGGTACGCCGTGATGATGTGCCTCTCCCTTCACGGCAGCGTGAAGTCGGGTATCATGGACAGGTTTCAGGAGCGGCCGCGGCCGTCGGCACATGATCATCAGCGACAGGCGCGTCATCGCCTTTCCCGGCAGCGAGCTTCCTCCCTTCGGCCTCACCATCGTCGTGCCGGCCTACAACGAGGCCGAGGCCCTGCCGCACACCCATGCCAAGCTCACCGCCTTCGCCCGCAAGCTGAAGGACGAGCGCGGGCTGCCCGTCGAGATCCTCTATGTCGACGACGGCTCGCGGGACGGCACGCGGGCGGTGGCCGAGACCCTCAGGCCCGACGGCGCCGACGTGCAGGTGATCGGCTTCTCGCGCAATTTCGGCAAGGAGGCGGCCCTCCTCGCCGGCCTCGACCATGCCCGCTACGGCGCCGTCATCTTCATGGACGCCGACGGCCAGCACCCCACCTCCGTGGCCGAGACCCTCGTCTCGCGCTGGCTCGACGAGGGCTATGACGTCGTCTTCACCTACAAGGCTCACCGCCGCGACGAGCCGCGCCTGCGCACGATCTTCGTCAACGCCTTCTACGGCCTCGTCAACGCCGGCGTGCGCCACAAGATCCCCGCCGATGCCGGCGACTTCCGCCTCCTGTCGCCCCGCGCCGCGGCGGCGCTGCGCCGCCTTCCCGAGCGCGGCCGCTTCTTCAAGGGCCTGTCGAGCTGGGTCGGCTTCCGCCAGATCGGCATTCCCTACGAGCCGGACGCCCGCGAGCAGGGCGAGGCCAAGTGGAGCTTCTGGGGCCTCCTCGCCTTCTCCATCGAGGGCCTGACCTCCTTCTCCATCGTGCCTCTGCGCATCGCCAGCCTGCTCGGCGCCCTCCTGGCCGCGGCCGCCTTCTGCTACGGCCTCTTCATCGTCGCCGAGACGATCATCCACGGGCGCGGCGTGCCGGGCTATCCCTCGGTCTTCGTGGCGGTCACCTTCATCGGCGGCGTGCAACTGCTGATGATCGGCGTCCTCGGCGAATATATCGGCAAGATCCTCTCCGAGCTGAAGGGGCGGCCGGTCTATCTCGTCGCGGAGCACAGCCTGAAGCGCGCCGCCGACCAGCCCGCCGCCACCGACGCGTCCGGCCCGCTCGCCCAGGGCGACTGAGCCGGCACCGCCATGAAGCGCCTCATCCTCTGCGCCGACGACTATGCGCTGGCGCCAGGGGTCTCGCGCGCCATCCGGGAGCTGGCGTCGGCCGGCCGGCTCAACGCCACCTCGGTGATGACACCGGGACCCGACCTCGCCGCCGAGGCGGCGCGGCTCCTTGCCGTCGCCCCGCCCGGCTTCCGGATCGGGCTCCACGTGACGCTCACCGGCGGGCTGACGCCGCTCACCGCGCCGCGCCTCGCCATGGCCGAGGGCATAGGCTCGCTGCTGATGCGCTCCCACCTGCGCCGGCTCGACCGCTCCGCCGTCGCCGCCGAGGTGGAGGCGCAGATGCGGGCCTTCATCGCCGCCTTCGGCGCACCGCCCGCCTTCGTCGACGGCCACCAGCACGCCCATCTCCTGCCGGGCATCCGTGACAGCGGGGGGGCGGCGGCCGAGCGCCACGCGCCCGGAGCCTGGATCCGCCAGTGCAACGGCCCGGGCGGTGCCGGATCGGGCCTCAAGGGCCGGGTCATCGCCGGTCTCTCGCGCGGCCTGCGCCGGCTCCTCGCCCGCCACGGGGTTGCGACCAACCCGGCCTTTTCCGGGGCCTACGACTTCCGCCGCGCCGCCGACTTCGCCGCGATCTTCCCCACCTTCCTCTCCCGGCTGCCGGAAGGCGCCCTCGTCATGGTCCATCCCGGCCATGTCGACGAGGCGCTGAAGCGCGCCGATCCGGTCCATGAGCCGCGCGAGCACGAATATGCCTATCTCGCCGGCGAGGCCTTCCCCCGTGACCTCGCTGCGGCGGGGTTCACGCTCGCCTGACCGCCCTCCCGAAGCGTTGTTGCGAGCGGTTCGCAAAAACGCCAGAGTGATGGGCCGGATCATCATCGGGCCCTGACGTGCGGTAACCTCTTGCCGGCGCAGCGCGCTCGGGCATAGTCCGGCAGGGGACAGTTGGGGCTCACCATGAATCGCTTCGTCGCGGCCGCCGCCGCATTGCTTCTCGCCGGCCCGGCCATGGCGGCCGACGTCGCGCGCCGCCCGGCCGAGGCGCCGGCCGCCGAGGCGGCAGGGCCCGACGACGCCTACGGCTTCCTCGACGGCACGGGCGTCGGCAGCCCTGGCGATCGCGGCCTCACCTCCGAGACGACCGCCCGCTTCGGCAAGTTCGACGGGCGCTATGCCGGCATCAACACCAAGCTCGAGGCCGGCTGGACCCCCGTCCAGCGCCTGCAGGTCTCGCTCGCGGTCTGGGCCGCCTATCACGACATCCGCAACAACACGGTGCCGGGCTATCCGAACCAGAACCGCTTCGCCTTCGACGGCCTTGCCGGACAGGTGCGCTACCAGTTGCGGGAGCGCGGCGCGGCACCCTTCGATCCCGGCTTCACTGTCGGCGTGGAACTGCGCTGGGGCCGCTTCTCCGAAGGCCTCGGCATCTCCGCCGAACGCTTCGCCGCCACCTTCAAGGTCGCGGCAGACGCGGCCCTGGTCGGTGACCGTCTCTACGGCGCGGTGAACCTCAATATCGGCCCCGGCACCGAGCGCCCGCGGGGCGCTCCCGGTTATGCCAATGATTCCGGGCTCGAACTCGGCGGCGCGCTCGCCTGGCGGGTGGGCGAGGGATCCTCGACCTTCGTCGGCGGCAATGTCCGTTACGTCGCTGCCTATGGCGGCGCCTTCCTCAACCAGTGGGGCGGCCATGCCCTGCTGGTCGGCCCGACCTTCTTCCACAAGATCGGCGATGTGGGACCCCTCAAGGACACCTATCTCTCGCTCGCCTGGAACGCCCAGGTCTGGGGCCGGGCTGCGGGCGGTGCCACGGGCAGCCTCGACCTCGTCAATTTCGAACGCCACCAGGTGCGCGTGAAGCTCGGCGGCGCGTTCTGACCGGGCTCTGCCCGGCGCTTCCGTCTTCGCCACGGATCGGCCATAACTCGCGCTGACAAGGCTGGGCCATGGCACGTTTCTTCTTCAACCGGCGGGGACAGGATCCGGAGACGGCGGACGCCTCCCGCCGCCTCACCACCCTCGTCCGCGACATCCTCCAGCTCTCCGAGGACGACGGGGTGACTGTCAGCGAGATCGCCTGCTCGCACCCGGAATGCGGGGACGCGGAAACCGTGGTTCTCGTCATGCGCGTCGGCCGCCGCACCGAGGCGGTGAAGGTGCTGAAGGCCATGCGCCTCGTCACCGAGGACGAACTGCGAAAGGCTCTCGCCCAATCTCCATCCGATGCGCTGCCCTGATCCGGCTCTTCCCCCGGCGCCCGCGGCGTGATTCATAGCGCGCGGGCGGCGGCTCCGCCGAAGCGCCGCATCCAGACGGCCATTCCCTCACGACGATCCCCGGGGTTCCCTCATGACACCCATCCCCATCACAGCAGGATCGGCCGGCGTCGCGCTGGCCGGGGCGAGGCTCGCGGGTCTGATCGACCTGCCGCCCTACGTCTTCCTTCTGACGATCGTCGCCGCCGTCATCGCCTGGCTGTCACGGCCGACCTCGACGCTCATCCGCGCCATCATCGCCTTCCTGGTCGTCTGGCACCTGGCGGCGCTCTCCATCCTCCTGCTCAGCGAGATGGGGCGCATTCCCGCCGCGCTCGGTCCCTATCTGCCGACCCGGGCGAGCGTCCTTCTCTCCGTGATCTTCGCCATTGCCGTCTATGGCCTGAGCTTCGTCGGGACGATCCGCCAGATCACGGCCCTCGCCGACCCCTTCTTCGAGGCACGCGACATCGGGGTGGTGAACCTGCCCTTCGGCCTCTCCCTGCGCATGCAGGAGCGCTATGTGGCCCACGCCCTGCTCTACATCCTGCTCGTCATCAACATCGCGCAGGTGCTGGCCACCGTCCTGCTCAACCAGTGGAACAACCGCTTCTACACGGCCCTGCAGCAGCGCGCCGAGGCGACCTTCTGGATCGAACTGCAATATTTCACCGTCGTCGCCTTCCTGTGGGTGATCCTCGCCGTCTACGAGCTCTACCTGACCCAGTGGACCCAGATGCGGTGGCGCCGCTGGATGACGGGCCGGCTCACCGGCCACTGGCTCGACGAGGGCGGCCACTACCGCATGCGCCTGCAGGGCAACCAGGCGGACAACCCCGACCAGCGCATCGCCGAGGACGTGCGCATGTTCACCGAGAACACGCTCGCCCTGATGATCCGCTTCTTCTCGGCCATCCTTTCGCTCTATGCCTTCGTGCTGATCCTCTGGGGCCTGTCGGCGAGCTTCAAGTACAACGTGCTGGGCTTCGACCTGGAATCGATCCCCGGCTATCTCGTCTATGCGGCGCTCTTCGTCGCCATCTTCGGCACGGTCTGCGCCCATCTCATCGGCCGCAGGCTCATCGGCATCAACTTCCTGCGCCAGCGCTACGAGGCCGATTTCCGCTACAGTCTGGTCAGGGTGCGCGAGAACGACGAGCAGATCGCGCTTCTGAAGGGCGAGACTGCCGAGGCCCAGGGTCTCGCCCGCCGTTTCGCCAATGTGGTCGCCAACTGGTTCGACTACATGAAATACACAAAGCGGCTCACCTGGTTCACCAGTTTCGTCAACCAGGCCTCGGTGATCTTCCCCTTCATCCTGCTCGCCCCGGCCTATTTCTCCGGCGCCGTGCAGCTCGGCTCGCTGACCCAGACCGCCGGCGCCTTCGGCCGGGTGGAGTCGGCACTGATGATCTTCACCAACCTCTATGCCTCCCTCGCCGACTACAAGTCGGTGGTCGACCGCCTGACCGGCTTCGAGCGCTCTGCCGCCGGCGCCCGCGCGACGCCGCCCGCCGCCATCGTCACCGAGCGCAACGGCGACCACCTTAAGCTCGCCGACCTCTCGGTAAACCTGCCCGACGGGCGCCAGCTCGTCTCGGCGCCGGACCTCACCGTGAAGCCCGGCGACCGCGTCCTCGTCACCGGCCCGTCGGGCTCGGGCAAGTCGACGCTCTTCCGCGCCATTGCCGGCATCTGGCCGCACGGGTCGGGCACCGTCGTCTCGCCGTCCGGGGCCGAGATCATGCTGCTGCCGCAGCGGCCCTATTTTCCCGTCGCGACGCTGCGCGACGCCGTCACCTATCCGTCCGAACGGGGCGCTTATTCCGACGCTGAGATCGTCGAGGCGCTGGAGGCGATGAACCTTCCCGCTCTCACCACCCGCCTCGACGAGGAGGCGGCCTGGCACCAGACCCTGTCGGGCGGCGAGCAGCAGCGCCTCGCCCTCGCCCGCGCGCTCCTCAGCAAGCCGGACTGGCTCTTCCTCGACGAGGCCACGGCCGCCATCGACGAAATCGGCGAGGCTGCGCTCTACAAGGCGCTCTGCGACCGGCTGCCGAACTCGACCATCGTCTCGATCGGCCACCGCTCGACCCTGGTGAACTTCCACGACCGCCGCATCCACCTGGTCAAGGACGAGACCGGCCTGCACGTCGCCGCCGACGCGCCGCTCATGCCGCTGGTCAAGGGGTGAGGCGGCGGCGGTCCGGTTTCCGGACCGTTTCCTCACGCCTGGCGTGCTAGACTGCCGGCATGGTGGCACATGGGCAGTTCTGCGCGGTGGCGCGCACGCAGGATCTCCTCGGCGGGCGCTGGACGCTTCTCGTCGTGCGCGAACTCCTGTGCGGCGCGCGCCGCTTCAACGACATCCGGCGCGGCGTCCCGCGCATCTCGCGAACCGTGCTGTCGGAGAGGCTTCAGGCGCTGGTCGAGGCGGGTGTGGCCCGGCGCCTGGATGGCCTCGCCGGTCCCGAATACGAGCTGACGGTGGCCGGCCGGGACCTCGGGGGCATCATTGCGGCGCTTGGCACCTGGGGCCAGCGCTGGCTGCCCCGTCATGCCGACCGCGAGGTGATCGATCTTGATCCCCTTCTTCTCGACATGCAGCGCCGGGTGCGCCCCTCGGCATTGCCGGCTGACCCCTTCGTGGTGCGAATTGCCCTCAAGGGCATGCCTGTCCGCTTCCTGCTGATGAAGGATGGCGACATCGCCGCCTGCAGCAACAATCCCGGCTTTCCGGAACTGCTGGAGGTGGGCGGGCCGATCGGCGCGCTCGTCGGCTGGTGGCGCGGCGATTTCAGCTTCGCGGAGGCGCGGCGGCGTGGCCTCGCCCTGTCCGGGCGGCGCGCCATGGCCGGCGCCTTTCCCGGCTGGTTCGACCGCTATCTTTTCGCCGACGTCGCGCCAGCCGCTTCCTGAGGAGTCCGAAATTCGGACCGGACAGGCCGTCGGCGCCGGTCCAACAAGGGGCCTCCGATCCTCCACACCAGGTGAGGTCCCATGTCCACCGCAACCCTTCTCGCCGTTCCCGCCGTTGCCTTTGTCACCTCGATCAGCCCCGGGCCCAGCAACATCATGCTGCTGGCGTCCGGCGCCAATTTCGGGTTCCGCCGAACGATCCCGCAAATTCTGGGCATCACCATCGGCTTCAGCGCCCTGCTGCTGGCCACGGGGCTCGGCCTCGGCGCGGTACTGGCCGCCTATCCGCTCGTCGAGCGAGGGCTGAAATGGGCGGGAGCGGCCTATCTGGTCTATCTCGCCTGGCGCATCGCACTGGCACGCTCCATGGCGGCGGAAGCCGCAGAGCAGGCAAGGCCGCTCACCTTCGTCGAGTCGGCGGCTTTCCAGTGGGTCAATCCGAAGGCGTGGGTTGTCGCGCTCACCGTCATGGCGGTCCATACGAGCCCGCATGCGCCGCTCGTCTCTGCCGGCCTCGTGGTGCTGGTCTTCGCGCTGGTGAACCTGCCGGCCGTGTCGTGCTGGGCAGCCTTCGGCGTCACCCTGCGCCGAATCCTCGCCGATCCGGCGAGGATGCGCCGGTTCAACATCGCCATGGGGCTCCTGCTGGTCGCCTCGCTCTGGCCGATGTTGGCAGGCTGAGCGGCCGTCAGAACGCCGGCTCGAAGGTCACGGTGCCGCGCACGCCGGTGAAGGTCATGCCGCGCGTGCCGTGCGGCCGCCAGCGGTTGGCGCCCTGGATCGCCCAGAAGATGGCGCGTTCCTGCCGGTCGATCTCGCCGCCGCATTTCTTCTCGATGAAGTTGAGCGGGCCGAAGCGGATGTCGCTGGGACCGTTGCGGCGATAGTCGGCATTGACGGGGTTGCAGCCGCCGAAGCCGGTCATGCGCAATCCCGGCGTGAAGGTGAAGGCCGGCCGGTCGGTTGCCACCGGCCGCCGCCCGTTGATCGAGACCACGGCGAGGCGGGTGCCGACGGGAAAGCGGTGATAGAGCATGATCTCGGCGCGGGTCGGCTGCCGCGGAGCCTGGGGCTCCCGCCGGCGCTGCGCCTCGGCGCTGCTCGCCAGGGTGAGGGTGGCGACCGCCGCGAGGGCCGCGGCTGTAACAGGGCGTGTCCGGGTCATGGCACCCGGTTTAGGCAGATGGGGCGCGCGGTTCAACCCCGCCCGGCGCGTCAGCCCGCCTGAAGCAGGCCCTCGCGCGCCCAGCTCTCGCGCTTGCGGTAGATGGTGGAGGGGCTGATCTCCAGGGCCGCGGCCGCGCGCGACAGGTTGCCCTCGAAGGCCGCCAGGGCCTGTTCGATGATCCGCCGCTCCTGCACCCAGAAGGGCTCGACCACCGGCGCGGGGG
>JAEZGJ010000198.1 GCA_023416965.1 Pseudomonadota bacterium
TGCTTCAGCGCCACCAGCTTGTCGCCGGACATCGACCAGGTGTTGTCGAGCACGAGGACGAGTTCCGTCGTGCCGTTGAGGCCGCGGATCGCCTTGGCCTCGGCCTCGTAGTCGAGGCGCTGGATGCCCGCCAGCGCCATGAAGGTCGTGTCGATGGTGCCGCTGACCTTCAGCGTCACCTCCCGCTGGTCGGGCCGGTAGGTGAACTGGGTGATGCGCGACCCGTCGGCATTGGTGCCGCGCAGGTTGGCGGTGGCATGGCCGTCCGCCACCTGCCGCATGCCGGTCTCGGTCTCCAGCCGCGAGGAGGCCGCCGCCAGCGCCGCCGCGTCCGCCGCGGACTGTGCCGCGGTGCGCGCCGCTGACAGCCGGGAGAAGTCGATCCCGGCGCCAATGACGACCAGCACCGGGACGGCGCAGACGGCGAAGAGCACGGCGACGACACCCGACGTGTCGCGCCCGGCGCGACCGAGAAAGGCGGCGATCGTCTGGCGCAGGATCTGGACGGACATGGGGGGCTCGCGGATCCAGGGAAGTGTTACCCAGGGATACGGGCCCCGCTTGAATATTCTGCTAAAGGATACAGTGGAAGACGCACAGACGTGCTCTTGGTAAACGAAAGAGCCGCGGCCGGGCCGATCCCGTTTCACTCGCCGAGGCGACAGACCGTCTTCAGGCGCCGTGCATGGCGGGAAACCGGCGTCACGTCATAGGTCTGTTCGACCGCCGGAAACTTGATGAAGACCTGCGCCGCCTCGGCGATGTCGGCGAGGAACTGGGCCGCGAACCGCGCCGTGATGAAGGCCGAATTGCGTGTGACGCGCCAGCGGATCGGCTTGGCCGGCCCGTTGTCGACGCTGTAGGAGCCCTCGAACAGACCATCCTGCACCTCCGGCAGGCGGTAGCCCGGCGAGAAGGAGACGAAGGCCGCGCCGGCGCTGCACAGGAAGGTCAGCCGCTCGCCCGAACTGCGGTAGGAAATCTCGATCGCCGGCCCCGAGCCGCTGGTTTCCTGCAACTCCCGCATCCGCCATTCCGCCCGCGACGGGGTGGCCGCCGCGAGTGCGACCAGCCAGACCAGTCCGGTGAGACGATGACGGAGCGGCATATCACATTCGTGAAATGGTGTTGCCGGCGGGCCTCGTCGATCAGCCGGCGATCAATGCTGGAGGTCGGCTGCACCCCAGGTCGAACCGAACATTCGGCCGCGGTTCGCGCCCGCGACATAGTGTTGCGCGACGTTTCTGCACCGGGCATTCCGGGAAGACAAGAGAGGGGACATGCGCGGGCGGCGTAGCCGTCTCCCGTCACTGGCATGGATCCGCAAACTTGCACTATTGCACGCTAGGGAATGTGGTTCACGGCGCCGCCGCTTGATCCAGCTTCGCCATGTCGGCGGCCCCGAGGGGCAGCGAGGCGGAGCGGATGAGGCTCTCGAGCTGCTCCAGGGACGTCGCGCTGGCGATCGGCGCGGTGACGGCCGGCTTGTGCATCAGCCAGGCGACGGCCACCTCCGCCGGCTTGGCGTCATGGGCCTCGGCCACCTCGTCCAGCGCCTTCAGGATGCGGAAGCCCCGCTCGGTGAGATAGGGCCGTACGCTGCGCTCTCCGCGCGGACTCTTTCCGAGGTCCGCCTCCGACCGGTACTTGCCGGAGAGGAAGCCCTTCGCCAGCGAGAAATAGGTGATGACGCCGATCCCCTCCTTCGTGCAGAGGTCCGCCAGAGGGCCCTCGAACCCCGCGCGGTCGTGCAGGTTGTAGCCCGGCTGCAGCACTTCGTAGCGCGGCAGGCCGTGCGCCGCGGCCGCCTCCAGCGAAGCGCGCAACTGGCCGGCGTCGAGGTTGGAGCAGCCGATGGCGCGCACCTTGCCGGCCTTCGCCAGCGCGTCGAAGGCGCCGAGCGTCTCCTCGTAGGGCGTCTTCGGGTCGGGGAAATGCGACAGGTAGAGGTCGATGACGTCGGTCTGCAGGCGCTTCAGCGAGGCCTCCACCGCCTGCGCGATGTAGCGCGCCGACAGGCCCTCCTTGCCCTCGCCCATGGGAGAGCCGACCTTGGTGATGAGCGTGATCCTGTCGCGCGTGCCGCGGGACTTCATCCACTTGCCGATGATGGTCTCGCTCTCGCCGCCGACATGGCCCGGGGCCCAGGAGGAATAGACGTCCGCCGTGTCGACGGCGTCGAAGCCGGCATCGACGAAGCGGTCGAGCAGGTCGAAGGAGGTCTTCTCGTCCGCCGTCCAGCCGAAGACGTTGCCTCCGAAGACGAGCGGCGCGATGGACAGGCCAGTGCGACCGAGGGGACGGCGGGTCAGGGTCTGGTTCAGGGTCATGGCGGGCTCCTCGGCTGTTCGGCTACGGCTGCGAGATTAACCTCCCCCCGTCGCCGGGGGACAGGCAGGGCGCGCTATCGTGTCAGCATGGCAGCCCCGCGAGCGGCCGGTCCAGGCGAGATGCGCCTTTGCCGGCGCTGCGGCCTGCTGTCAGCTTTCGGGTGGCCCGCCCTCTATCCCCGGTCCATGTCGGGCCTGCCCGGTACGGTGATCCCATGTCCCCTCGCCCCGAAAAGCTCTCCCTCCGGCAGGCCCGCCGCATCGCCATTGCCGCCCAGGGATTCGACCTTGCCGGCCTGTCGCGCCGCGAGGGCCATGCCGGCGAGCGACGCCACCTCAGGCGCATGGCCGAGAGCCTCGGCGTCATCCAGATCGACTCGGTCAACGTCGTCGCCCGCGCCCACACCCTGCCGGGATTCTCCCGCCTCGGCCCCTACGACACCGCCGATCTCGACGCGCTCGCCTATGCCGGCCGTCGGCGGTCCCTGTTCGAATACTGGGGCCACGAGGCCTCCTATCTGCCGGTGAATCTGCAGCCGCTGTTCCGCTGGCGCATGGAGCGGGCGCGGCGGGGGGAGGGGATCTATACCGGCCTCGCCACCTTCGGCCGCGAGCGCGCCGACCTCATCGAGGACGTCCGCCGGGAGATCGCCGCCGAAGGACCCAAGGCGGCCGGCGAGCTGTCGCACGACCACAGGGGCGAGGGCGGCTGGTGGGGCTGGTCGGAGGGCAAGCGCGCCATCGAATGGCTGTTCTGGGCCGGCATCGTCACCACGGCCACCCGCCGCGGCGCCTTCGAGCGGATCTACGACCTGACCGAGCGCGTCCTGCCGCGGGCGGTGGTCGAGGCGCCGACCCCTCCCGAGGCCGATGCCGTCCGCGAGCTCGTGCGCCGGTCTTCGGTTGCGCTCGGCATCGCCACCGAGCGCTGCCTGCGCGACTACTACCGGCTCGGCGTCGCCGGCACCCGGCAGGCGGTGAGCGAACTGGTCGAGAGCGGCGACCTCCTGCCCGTGGCCGTCGCGGGCTTCCGCCAGCCCGCCTACCTCGCCCGCGACGCCCGCATCCCCCGCCGCGTCGAGGCCCGCGCGCTGCTCGCGCCCTTCGACCCGCTCGTCTGGCAGCGCGAGCGCACCGAGGCCCTGTTCGGTGCCCGCATCCGCCTCGAGATCTACACGCCTGCCGACAAGCGCTCCCACGGCTATTACGTGCTGCCTTTCCTGCTCGGCGACACGCTGGCCGCGCGCGTCGACCTCAAGGCCGACCGGGCGCGCTCCACCCTGGTCGTGCAGGCGGCTCACCTCGAGGCAGGGGTCGCGGCTGGTGCGGTGGTCGAGCCGTTGGCGGCGGAACTCCGGCTCATGGCGCGCTGGTTGGGGCTGGAGCATGTCGCCGCAGAACTGCGCGGCGATCTGGCGCCGGCGCTGGCGGCGATCGGCATGACTCGATCCGGGTTGTAGCCGTGTATCAGTAACAACCCCAGATTTAATATGATCTGGTTCTTGACTACTCCTGGTTGTATTCACAACAGGAGGAGCGCGGACATGCACCACGGACAGAAAGGTAGGATCGAGGTCGTTGGCGAGCGGGACGTGGTCGATGAAACCGCACGCTCCCAATCCGAGTCAGGCTTCCGCTTCGGGCGGATTTTCCACGGCCTTCCGCCGTTTCGGCCGACGGACACGTCGCTGAAGGCGCTCGGCGTGGAGATGACCCGGCCCTTCACGCACCCGAGCGGCAATTTCTCCGCCCTGCCGGCGGGCTACACCTATTTCGGCCAGTTCATCGACCACGACATGACCAAGGACGACACTGCGGCGGACCCCGACGTCGCGCCGGAGGTTGGCGAAGTCCCCGACAACATGAAGCAGGCCCGCTCCCCCAGCCTCGACCTCGACAGTCTCTACGGGAGACCCAAGGGCGCCGACCCCGTGCTGATGCAGGACGATGGAATCCGCTTCCGCTTGGGGTCGACCACGGCGACGCCGGGTGACCCGCCCTTCACGGGGCCGCCGTCCGACCGGCCATTCGACGGCGGAGACGTGCCCCGCAGCAACCTGCCCGCCGATCGGGGGCGGGCCCTGATCGGCGACCCTCGCAACGACGAGAACCTGATCGTCCAGCAGTTCCACCTCGCCATGCTGAAATTTCACAACACGGTGGTCGACGCGCTCGCAGCGGCCGAACCTGGCGTTCCCCCGGGGGACCTGTTCGACAAGGCGAGGACCCTGACGACGCTGCACTACCAGTGGCTGGTGCTGAACGATTTCGTCCGCCGGATCGCGGAGCCCGAGACCTTCGCGGCCGTGATGGGCACCGTCGATCTCTCGAGCGTCGACGCCGTCCGGGTCAATCCTCTGGTCTTCCGGATCTCCGTCGCCCAGATCCCGCCGATGCCGCTGGAGTTCTCGGGCGCCGCATACCGTCTGGGCCACTCGCTGGTGCGCGAGACCTACGCCTGGAACATGTTCTTCAAGCCGGGGACGCCCTTCGATCAGTTCTTCTTCTTCACCCATCTGTCCGGCCAGATCGGCAAGATCGACGGTCTGCCGACCTTTCCCTCCAACTGGCTGGCCGACTGGCGCCAGTTGTTCGAGCTGGAGGCCGTTGCAGGATTTCCGGGCTTCACGCGCGGAACCGGTGCCGGCCAGGTGCCTCTGAACCGCGCTCGCAAGCTCGACATCCATCTCGCGCCGGTCCTCGGGCAGCTGCCGTTCAGCGGAGGCAATCTGGCATCCCGGAACCTCGTGAGAGGGTCGCGTCTCGGTCTGCCCTCCGGCCAGGACATCGCGGCGGCAATCGTCCGGGCGGGAGATCCTTCGGCTGCGCCCCTGCCGCCGGCAGACATCCTGAGGGGTCTGCCGGCCGAGACACAGGAGGTCGTCGTCCGGTTCGAGTTCCACCAGAAGACACCCCTGTGGTTCTACATCCTCAAGGAGGCGGAGAACGGCGGGGGAGAGCGCCTTGGGCCGGTCGGATCGCGTATCGTCGTCGAAACCTTCCTCGCACTGATCCGGGCCTCCATGGTGTCGATCTTCTCGGCCAGTGCCGCGCAGCCGGACGACCTCCGGATCTTCAATCCCGCGACCTCTCCCCTGCGCACGCCGGGCGGCGAGCCCATCGTCAGCATCCCCCACCTGCTCGCCTTCGTCGGCGACGTGGACATGCTGGGGGATGCTCTGCTCGCAGCCTGACCCGCCCGAACGGCGGGCTTTGGGGGGCCCCGGCCCGG
>JAEZGJ010000275.1 GCA_023416965.1 Pseudomonadota bacterium
GGCGGGGAGAGGTCGATCCGAGCGTCAGCGAGGATCGGGTGAGGGGGAGCCTGCGCATGAACCGGCCCTGCCCCCTCACCCGGCCTGCGGCCGACCTCTCCCGCCGGCGAGAGGAGAAGCGCGTCGATCGCGGCGCCTTGTCATCACGCCTCACGCCGCCTGCGCCTCGGCCGCCTCGATGGACGCCACCGGCGCCCCCTCGGCCACCTGCTCGCCGGCCAGCACCGCCACCATCGTCACGGTGCCATCGCTCGGCGCCACCAGCGTGTGTTCCATCTTCATCGCCTCGATGACGGCGATGCGGTCGCCCTTGGCCACCTGCTGTCCCGCCTCGACGAAGACCTGCACGACCTTGCCGTGCATCGGCGCCTTCACCGACCCGCCGCCATCGAGATGGTCGAGGTCGACGTCGAGGGGATCGAAGGCGCGGACCTCGGTCTGTCGGCCATCGTGGATGACAAAGACGCGGTCGGAGACAAGCATCACGCGTGTATCGTCCGGAAAAACGTGGTCCTCGTGCCCGAAAATGAACCCACCAAGCCTTCCCAAACGATGGTGCCGAGGTATGTCTGGCACATTGACCGACTGACCGAGGATGCAAACCGCCGGGCCATTCGCAGACCAGTTCACCGTCACGATATTGCGCTCGCCATTGATCTCAAACGCAGCCTGCCTCGACCACTCTTTGGCGGAGAGGAGGAAGCCGTCGGCCTCGACAGGATTCCATGGTTCGACATGTGGCCCCGCACCGAGAAAGACCAGCCGGCCAAGCTCCCCCTGGATCAGGCGCAATACCCCCACCGCCGCCGCCTTGGCATCCATCGGCTGCGGCACGGCGCCCAGCGCCTCGACGTTGCGGTCGATGAACCCCGTGTCGAAATCCCCCTCGCGGAACCCTTCCGCCTCGGTCAGTGCCTTCAGGAACCGCACATTGGTGCGCGGCCCCGCCACCACCGTGCCGGCGAGCGCCTGACCCAGCCGGTCCAGCGCCTCGTCGCGCGTCGCGCCATGGGCGATCACCTTCGCGATCATCGGGTCGTAGTAGGGCGAGACCTCGGCGCCCTCTTCCACACCCGTGTCGATGCGTACGCCCTCCGCCGAACCGAACTCCAGCGCGTGCAGCCTGCCGGTCGAGGGCAGGAAGCCCTTTTCCGGGTCCTCGGCATAGAGCCGCGCCTCCACCGCATGGCCCTCGATGGAAAGGTTCTCCTGCAGCAGCGGCAGCCGCTCGCCGGAAGCGACCCTGAGCTGCCATTCCACCAGGTCCTGGCCGGTGATCGCCTCGGTGACCGGATGCTCCACCTGCAGGCGGGTGTTCATCTCCATGAACCAGAACCGGTCCGGCTGCAGCCCCTGCGACCCATCGGCGATGAATTCGACCGTTCCCGCGCCGACATAGCCGACCGCCCGCGCCGCCTCCACCGCCGCGCGGCCCATGGCCTCGCGCATCGCCTCGGGCATGCCGGGGGCCGGGGCCTCCTCGATCACCTTCTGGTGGCGGCGCTGCAGCGAGCAGTCGCGCTCGAACAGGTGGACGACGTTGCCGTGGCTGTCGCCGAAGACCTGAATCTCGATGTGGCGGGGCGAGAGCACGTATTTCTCGATGAGCACGCGCGGATCGCCGAAGGCCCCCTGCGCCTCGCGCTGTGCCGAGGCGAGCGCTTCATCAAAATCAACCGCCTTGTCGACGCGCTTCATGCCCTTGCCGCCGCCGCCGGCGACCGCCTTGATGAGCACGGGATAGCCGATCTCGTAGGCCTTCTCCTTCAGGAATTTCGGCTCCTGGTTGGCGCCGTGATAGCCCGGCACCACCGGCACGCCGGCCTTCTGCATCAGCGCCTTCGCGCCGTCCTTGAGGCCCATGGCGCGGATGGCGGAGGCGGGCGGGCCGACGAAGACGATGCCGGCCTCGGCGCAGGCTTCCGCAAATTCGGCGCGCTCGGAGAGGAAGCCGTAGCCCGGGTGGATCGCCTCGGCCTTCGCCTGTTTCGCCACGGCGATGATCTTCTCGATGACGAGGTAGCTCTCCCGCGCCGCAGCCGGGCCGATGCAATAGGCCTCGTCGGCCATGCGCACATGCATCGCGCCGGCATCGGCTTCCGAATAGACCGCAATCGTCCTCAAGCCCAGGCGCTTCGCCGTCTTCATGACGCGGACGGCGATCTCGCCGCGATTGGCGATGAGGACGGAGGAGAGCATGCACGCCTCGGGTTCAGGTCCAGGGGCGGCGAATGTACCCCGTTCGCGCGGCGATGCCAGCATGCCGAAGGGGATAAGCCGGTGCATGGCATGTCCCCTGCCCCACGGCTTGCACGGGGGCGCGTGGGGCGGGACAAGGGCGCACCTGCCGGAGCCCGCCATGACCCATCTCGCCGACCTCACCGCCGCCGCCCTCTCCAGAGCCTATGCGGCGAAGACGCTCTCGCCGGTGGAGGTGACCCGCGCCGTCCTCGCCCGCATCGAAGCCTGCGAGCCCGCCATCAACGCCATGTACATCGTCTCCTCCGACGCGGCGCTGACCGCGGCGAAGGCCGCGGAAGCGCGCTGGGCGGCGGGCGCGCCGCTCTCCGCCCTCGACGGCGTGCCGGTGACGGTGAAGGAGAACATCGGCACGAAGGGCGACCC
Organism: Pseudomonadota bacterium; assembly: GCA_023416965.1. Lineage (GTDB taxonomy): Bacteria > Pseudomonadota > Alphaproteobacteria > Rhizobiales > Phreatobacteraceae > Phreatobacter. The sequence goes on from JAEZGJ010000275.1 coordinate 2,626, forward strand.
CGCTCCCATCGGCGTGCCCATCGCCGACATGACGCCGCGGGCGGAGGACACGCCCGTGCCGGCGCGCCTGCGCGAGGCCGGCTGCGTCATCCTCGGCAAGACCACCATGCCGGATTTCGGCATGATGTCCTCGGGGCTCTCCTCGCTCCACGGCATCACCCGCAACCCCTGGGACCTCTCGAAGAACCCCGCCGGCTCGTCCTCCGGCGCGGGCGCCGCCGCGGCGGCCGGATACGGGCCGCTGCACATCGGCACCGACATCGGCGGCTCGCTCCGCCTGCCCGCGGCCCATTGCGGCCTGGTCGGGCTCAAACCCTCCTATGGCCGCGTGCCGATCCACCCGCCCTTCCTCGGCCGCGTCGCCGGGCCCATGACCCGCACGGTGGAGGACGGCGCGTTGCTGATGACCGTCATCTCCCGGCCCGACCCGCGCGACTACGCGAGCCTGCCCTATGACGGCCAGGATTTCGCTGCCGACCTCAAAAGCCTCGACCTCAAGGGCCTCAAGGTCGGCGTCATCACCGCCATGCCGGCGGGCCTGCCCGCCGATCCCGCCATCGTCGCGGCGGTGGAGGCGGCGGCCGCGGCGCTGGCCGCCGAGGGCGCCGTCGTCACGCCGGTCGCTGGCTATCTCACCGTGGAAATGCTCGACGGCATCTGCCGCTTCTTCGAGGCGCGCTCCCACGGCGACGTGGCGAAGCTCTCGGCGGCGGAGAAGGCGCGCATCCTGCCCTATATCGTCGAGTGGGCGACCTGGCGGGCCGACACCTTCACCGGTGACGACGTCATGAGCGGCTTCCTCGCTGTCCAGGCGATGCGCGAGGCGGCCACGAAGGCGATCCAGGGATTCGACGTCCTGCTGTCGCCCTGCACCTGCCCGGTGAACTATGCAGCCGAGGCCCACTCGCCCACCGACGATCCCCGCCGGGCGCTGGAGCACATCCCCTTCACCGTGGCGCAGAACTTCTCGGAGCAGCCGGCCGCCAGCGTCAACTGGGGCTATGACGCCACCGGGTTCCCCATCGGGGTCCAGGTCACCGGCCACCGCTTCGATGATCGGGGCGTGATGAGGCTCTGCGCGGCGATGGAGAAGCTCAGGCCGGCGCAGAGGGCCTGGCCGGTGGTGGGGTAGCCTCCAAACCTCAGATCGGCGCCACGCCCACCGTCATCCCGCCGCACACATAGAGCACCTGACCCGTCACGAAGCTCGCGCCCTCCGAGAGGAAGAAATCGGCGGCATGGGCGATATCCTCGGGCTGGCCGAGGCGCTGCACCGGCACGCCGCGGGTGATCGCCTGGGTGCGCGGCGAATTGTGCGGATTGGCGCTCTTGAACAGCTCCGTCTCGATCGGCCCCGGGCCGATGGCGTTCACCGTGATGCCGTGCGGCGCGAGCTCCAGCGCCCAGGTGCGGGTAAGACCGATCACCCCCGCCTTGGTGGCCGAATAGGCGGTGCGCAGCTCCTTGCCAAGAGCGGCACGGCTGGAAATGGTGACGATGCGCCCCTGCCCGGCCGCCTTCATGGCCGGCAGCGCCGCCTGCGCCGCGAGGATGCAGGCGCGCAGGTTGATGGCGACGACCCTGTCGAAATCCTCCATCGTCGTCTCTTCCAGCGTCGCGGGAGCGGCGATGCCGGCATTGTTGACGAGCCAGAGCATGGCGTTCTCGGCGGTGATGGCGGCGAGGGCTGCCTGCGTTGCCTGGAGGTCGGTCAGGTCGCAGCGGACGAAGCGCGCCGCCGAGGGCTCGGCCGGTTCCTCGCGGTCGAGAATGACCACCGGCAGGCCGCGCGCGAGCAGCTTGCGGACGATAGCCGCGCCGATGCCGCGGGAGCCGCCGGTCACCAGGGCGGCGGGCGGAAGGTTATCGGTCATGCGTTTCGTCCCCGTGGTCGCCTGTTCAGCGGCTGCTTGTCAGGGCGAGACTAGACGGGTCGGCGCGGATCATGCGAGCGGCTGCGCTGCATGACGCAACTGCGTCATTCGAGGCTCGCTGTCGCTCCCATCTCAGGATGAGGGAGGTGAGAGACCTGCATCAGGGCAAGACGCGCGACGGCCGGGCCTTCGAGAACGCCGATGCCACGCACCGCATCCCTCAACCTGAGGTGCTCGCCTGAACGGCGAGCCTCGAAGGACGCACCTGCGCTGTGCAAGACTCCCGCTGCCGATCGCAATTACATCCGGAACACGCCGAATTTCGTCTCCGGCACCGGTGCGTTCAGACACGCGCTCAGCGCCAGCGACAGCACGCGACGCGTTTCGCTCGGCAGGATGATGCCGTCGTCCCAAAGCCGCGCCGTGGCGTAATAGGGATGCCCTTCTGCTTCATAGTTCGCGCGGATCGGCGCCTTGAAGGCCTCTTCCTCCTCCGCGCTCCAGTCCTTGCCCTCGGCCTCGAAATTCTCGCGCTTGACGGTGGCAAGCACGCTCGCCGCCTGCTCGCCGCCCATGACGGAGATGCGCGAATTCGGCCAGGTGAAGAGGAAGCGCGGCGAATAGGCCCGCCCGCACATGCCGTAATTGCCGGCGCCGTAGCTTCCCCCCACCAGCAACGTGATCTTCGGCACCTGCGCGCAGGCCACCGCCGTGACGAGCTTCGCCCCGTCCTTGGCGATGCCGCCGGCCTCGAACTGCCGGCCGACCATGAAGCCGGTGATGTTCTGCAGGAAGAGCAGCGGAATGCGTCGCTGGCAGCACAGCTCGATGAAATGGGCGCCCTTCTGCGCACTCTCCGAGAACAGGATGCCATTGTTGGCGATGATGCCCACGGGCATGCCGTGCAGGCGCGCGAAGCCCGTCACCAGCGTCGTCCCGAAGAGCGCCTTGAACTCGTCGAACTCGGAGCCGTCCACCAGCCGCGCGATGACCTCGCGAATATCGTACTGCGTCTTCAGGTTGGTCGGAACGAGCGCCTCGAGCTCAGCCGGGTCGTATTTCGGCTCGCGTGGCTCGGCCAGCGCGATGTCGACGTTCTTCACCGAATTGACATTGGCGACGATGCGCCGGGCGATGGCCAGCGCATGGGTGTCGTCGACGGCGTAGTGATCGGCGACGCCGGACTGGCGGGCATGGACATCGGCGCCGCCGAGATCCTCCGCCGAGACGATCTCGCCGGTCGCGGCGCGCACCAGAGGCGGGCCGCCGAGGAAGATGGTGCCCTGCCGCCGGACGATGACCGTCTCATCCGACATGGCGGGAACATAGGCGCCGCCGGCGGTGCACGAACCCATCACCACCGCGATCTGAGGAATGCGGGCGGCCGACAGGTTCGCCTGATTGAAGAAGATTCGGCCGAAATGTTCGCGGTCGGGGAAGACTTCGGTCTGGTGCGGCAGGTTGGCGCCGCCGGAATCGACGAGATAGACGCAAGGCAGCCGGTTCTGCAGCGCGATCTCCTGCGCCCGCAGATGCTTCTTCACCGTCATGGGATAGTAGGTGCCGCCCTTGATGGTGGAATCGTTGGCGACGATCATCACCTCGCGGCCCTCGACCCGGCCGACGCCGGTGATGATCCCGGCCCCGTGGATCGCCTCGCCATACATGCCGTTGGCGGCGAGTTGCGACAATTCGAGGAAGGGCGAGCCGGGATCGAGCAGCCCCATGACGCGGTCCCGCGGCAGGAGCTTGCCACGGGCGACGTGGCGCTGGCGGCTCTTCTCGTTGCCGCCGAGCGCGGCCTCGGCGCGCTTGGCCTGCAGGTCGGCGATGAGGGCCTGCCAGGACCCGGCATTGGCCTGGGCGTCGGGCGTCGCGGCGTTGAAGGTAGACTTCAGGATAGCCAAGGCGTCACGGCTCCGGAACGGGCTCAGGGACGCCTTGGTTAGCGCGACCTGGATGACCTGTCATCCGGGCGGAGTGGCGGAGGGGGGGGCGGGGGCCGCAATCGGGGGGCCACGGCCCGGGAGATCAGCGGATGACCTCGGTGACGACGCGGGTCTGCGGGTTGACGATGACGATCTGGTCGCCCGTCACCACGTAGCGATACTCGCGCAGCTCCGGCACCTCGACGAAGACCTCCGACGGCAGGGTGTGGAGCTCGACCTCGGCGGCAAGCGGACGGCCCTCGCGGACCTCGATCCGCTGGGTGGAGGTGACGCGCGCCTGGCGGGCATGGCGCCGGACGATCTCCTGCTGCTCGCGGGTGAGGGTCAGCGTGCCGGTGGTGCCCGACTGGCCGGTTCGGCCGCCGGACAGGCGGACGACCTCGATGACCCGGTAGGTGCCGGGCTCGACGATGACCAGTTCGTCACGCACGCGCACCACGCGATAGTCGCGATAGCGCGGGGCGATCTCGATCAGCGCCGGCGGCGGGGCGACGAGCGTCACCGAGCGCGGCAGCGTCGCGCCGACACGGACGTTCACGTCCACCCGGGCCTCGGGAATGCGGGCCTGCTCGACCGACTGGCGGAGCCGGGTGGCCTGCTCCGGGTTCGACGAGATGCTGCCCGTCACCGTCGTGTCGGAACCCGAGCGCGCGGTGCTGCCCGGCGAGCCCTGGCCGGGCCTGGTCGAGGGCTGGGCCTGCTGAGGCGAACTCCGGTCGGACGGCGACTGGGCGCGCGACGGACTGTTCTGGCCGTCCTGACCGCGCTGCGACGGCTGGGCCTGCTGCGAGCCGGACCGGTCGGACGGCGACTGGGCCCGCGACGGGCTGTTCTGGCCGTCCTGGCCGCGCTGCGAGGGCTGGGCCTGCTGCGGCGAGGAGCGGTCGCCCTGGGACTGGGCGCGTGACGGCGACCCGTCCTGGCCCGGCGTGGTGGAGGGCTGGGCACGCTGCGAGCCCGACC
>JAEZGJ010000168.1 GCA_023416965.1 Pseudomonadota bacterium
CTCGGCGATGCCGCCGACGATGGCGCCGGCCGCGCCGCCAACCACCGCGCCCACCGGGCCGCCGACGATGGCGCCACCGACCGCGCCGGTCGCGGCGCCGGTGCCGACACCCGGGGGCACGCCCTCACGGGTCTGGGCATGGGCGGGAAGGGCGAGGGCGAGCGAACCCGCGAGGGCCGCGCCGATCAGCAGATGGTTCTTCATGATGTCCTCCGTAGAAGATGCCTGGTTGGCATGGATGGACAACGCGCTTCCGTGATTTCCGTTCATTCCGGGCGATCACGGATCGTGACGGACTGCGACAGTATGCCCTGACCCTCCGTCGTAAGACATGACGCGCTCGTCAGGTTTTGCATTGACTATGCGCCGCGTGCCATGCAGCAATGCGCCCCAACGCACGGACAAAGAACAGAGTGCATGGTGGGAACGACCGACGACATCATCCTCCAGACCAAGGGTCTGACGAAGGACTTCAAGGGCTTCACCGCAGTGAGCGAGGTCGACCTCGCGGTCCGGCGCGGGTCGATTCACGCGCTGATCGGGCCTAACGGCGCCGGCAAGACGACCTGCTTCAACCTCCTGACCAAGTTCCTGATCCCCACCCGCGGAACGATCACCTACAAGGGGCAGGACATCACGCGCGTTAAGCCTGCCGACATCGCCCGGCTGGGGCTCGTGCGTTCCTTCCAGATCTCGGCCGTCTTCCCGCACCTGACGGTCCTGGAGAACGTTCGCATCGCCCTGCAGCGCAAGCGCGGCGACAGTTTCGACTTTTGGAATTCCGAGCAGGTCCTCAAGGCGCTCGACGGCGAGGCAGCCCGCCTCGTGGAAGCCGTCGGGCTCGCCGAATTCTCGCGCCATCAGGCGGTTGAGCTTTCCTACGGCCGCAAGCGTGCGCTGGAGATCGCCACCACCCTGGCGCTGGATCCCGAGATGATGCTGCTGGACGAGCCGATGGCCGGCATGGGCCACGAGGACGTCGACCGCATCGCCGAGCTGATCCGCCGCGTGTCGGCCAACCGCACCATCCTCATGGTGGAACACAATCTCTCGGTCGTCGCGTCGCTGTCGGATCGCATCACCGTGCTGGCCCGCGGCAAGGTTCTCGCCGAGGGCGACTATGCGACCGTCTCGAAGGATCCGCGCGTGATCGAAGCCTATATCGGAGCCGGGCATGGCTGAGGCACCGGACATGACGCGCCCCGCCACCACCGCCCCGATGCTGGAAATCCGCGACCTGAACGCCTGGTACGGAGAATCCCACGTCCTGCACGGCGTCAATCTCGACGTCGCCGAGGGCGAGGTCATCACGCTGCTCGGCCGCAACGGCGCGGGCAAGACGACCACGCTGAAGTCGATCATCGGCATCATCGGCAAGCGCACCGGCTCGATCCGCTTCCAGGGGGAGGAAACCGTGTCGATGTCGTCGCGTGCCATCGCGCGGCTCGGCATCGGCTACGTGCCTGAGGAGCGCGGCATCTTCTCCTCCCTCTCCGTGGAGGAGAACCTGATGCTGCCGCCGCAGGTGCGGCCTGGCGGCATGACGGTGGAGCAGATCTTCGAACTCTTCCCCAACATCAAGGAGCGGCTCACCAGCCAGGGCACCAAGCTCTCCGGCGGCGAGCAGCAGATGCTGGCAATTGCCCGCATCCTGCGGACCGGGGCGAAGTTCCTGCTGCTGGACGAGCCGACCGAGGGCCTCGCCCCCGTCATCATCGAGCAGATCGGCCGTACCATCGCCCGGTTGAAGCGCGAGGGCTTCACGATCATTCTCGTGGAGCAGAACTTCCGTTTCGCCCAGACGGTCGCCGACCGTCATTACCTGGTCGAGCAGGGCCGCGTCGTGGACATGATCCCGAATGCCGAGCTCGAGCAGAACATCGACAAGCTGCACGCCCATCTGGGCGTGTGACCTGCGCAACAACAAGAAAAACCGAACCGAACGGACCCCTTTTGGAGGATACGACCATGACGACGTTCCGCATGAACCGCCGCTCCGTCCTTGCCGGCGCCGCCGCCACCGCCTTCACCGCGCGCTCCATGGCGCAGGCCCAGCAGCCCGTCTCGATCAAGATCGGCGTGCTGAACGACCGCTCCAGCATCTATGCCGACGTGACCGGCGAAGGCTCGGCCCTCGCCGCCCGCATGGCGGTGGAGGACTTCGGGGCCGCCGCCCAGGGCCTCAATGTCCAGATCGTCTCGGCCGACCACCAGAACAAGCCCGACGTCGGCGCCAACATCGCCCGCCAGTGGTATGACAACGACGCCGTCGACGTGATCGCCGACGTGCCGACCTCCTCGGTCGCTCTCGCCATCAACCAGATCACCCGCGAGAAGAACAAGGTCTTCATCAACTCCGGCGCCGCGACCTCGGACCTGACCGGCCCGCAGTGCTCGCCCAACACGCTGCACTGGACCTACGACACCTACATGCTGTCGCAGGGCACGGGCGGCGCGATGGTGAAGGCGGGCGGCGACACCTGGTTCTTCCTGACCGCCGACTATGCCTTCGGCCATGCGCTCGAGCGCGACACCACGGCCGTCGTCCAGAAGGCGGGCGGCCGCGTCGTCGGCGGCGTGCGCACGCCCTTCCCGTCGAGCGACTTCTCGTCCTTCCTGCTCCTGGCCCAGGCCTCGCGCGCGAAGGTCATCGGCCTCGCCAATGCCGGCGGCGACACGATCAACTCGATCAAGCAGGCCGCCGAGTTCGGCATCACCCAGGGCGGCCAGAAGCTCGCCGGCCTGCTGATGTTCATCAGCGACGTGCACGCCCTCGGCCTGCAGACGGCGCTGGGCCTGGTGCTCACCGAGTCCTTCTACTGGGACCTCAACGACGGCACCCGCGAGTTCTCCAAGCGCTTTGGCGCCCGCCATGGGGGCAAGATGCCGACCATGGTGCAGGCCGGCGTCTATTCCGGCGTGCTGCACTATCTGAAGGGTGCGGCGGCGACCAAGGCGAAGGACGCGGCCGGCGTCATCTCCTGGATGAAGGGCAACCCGACCAACGACCCGATCTTCGGCGCGGGCACGGTGCGCGCCGACGGCCGCAAGATGCACCCGGCCTATCTGTTCGAGGTCAAGAAGCCGTCGGAATCCAAGGGTCCCTGGGACTATTACAAGCTCATCTCGACCCTGCCGGCCGAAGAGGCCTTCCGTCCGCTGACCGCCGGCGCCTGCCCGCTCGTTCGCGCCTGTTCCAGTC
>JAEZGJ010000212.1 GCA_023416965.1 Pseudomonadota bacterium
CCTCATGCCGCGCGATCAGGCGGTTATGCGCCCACAGCAGCGCTTCCCCGTCGATATTTTCCTTCAGCAGCCCTTCGCGCATCATCAGGCCCAGATTCTTGCGCGCGCGCCCCCAGGGCGCGTCCGCCGCCTTGTAGATGATGTGCCTGAGGTCGTTGAGGCGGCCGGGATTGGCCGGCTTGCCGTTCTGCAGCCAGTGCTCGCGCGACTGCCCGCCCTTCCAGGCGCGCGTCGTGAAGCCGAGGATCTCCACCTTCACGCCGCAGCGCTCCAGCGTGCGCGCGAGAATGTCGGCGCAGGTTGCCGCCACCGTGATGGGACGGCCGCGCATCGAGCCGGAATTGTCGAGCAGCAGCGTCACCACCGTGTCACGGAAATTGGTGTCGCTCTCCTGCTTGAAGGAGAGCGCCGCCATCGGGTCCATGATGACGCGCGGCAGGCGGGCCGGATCGAGGATGCCCTCCTCGAGGTCGAAATTCCACGAACGGTTCTGCTGCGCCATCAGGCGGCGCTGCAGCCGGTTGGCGAGCCGCGAGACGACCGGGCCGAGATTGGAGAGCTGCTTGTCGAGATAGGCGCGCAGCCGGTCCAGCTCCTCCGCGTCGCAGAGGTCGGGGGCGTCGACGATCTCGTCGAACTTGGCGGTGAAGGGCTTGTATTCCGGCCCCTTGCGCTCGGCGTTCTGGCTCTTCGGCCGCCACGGCTCGCTGGCGTCCTCGGCATCGCCCAGGTCGTTCTCGTCCGGCAGCTCGGCGGTTTCGGCGTCGGAGGCCTCCTGGGCGCCTTCCGGCGACTCGTCGGCCATCTCCTCGGCATCCTCCATCTGCATGCCTTCGGAGGATTCCTCGTCCTGGCTGTCGGGGCTCTCACCCGATTCCGGGCTCTCCTGCTCCTGGCTGTCGGAGCTGTCCTCGTCGTTGTCCTCGTCGGAGCGGCCCTGCTCGTCGCCCATGTCGAGCGAGGTGAGGAGGTCGCGCACCGCCTTTCCGAAGGCGCGCTGGTTGTTCTCGAGCCCGACGAGGGCCTCGAGGTTCTTGCCCGCCTTGCTCTCGATCGTGTCGCGCCAGAGGTCGACGATCTTGGCGGCCTGCGCCGGCGCCGCCTGTCCCGTGAGCTTCTCGCGCACCATCAGGGCGAGGGCATCCTCCAGCGGCGCGTCGGCCTTGTCGGTGATCTCCTCGTACTTGCCCATGCGGTGGTAATGGTCTTCCAGCCGCGCCGTGAGGTTTTGCGCGACGCCCGTCATGCGGTTGGAGCCGATCGCCTCGATCCGGGCGTTCTCCACCGCCTCGAAGACGGCGCGGGCCTGCTGCCCCTCGGGGATCATCGAGCGGTGGACCTTGGAATTGTGCACGGCGAGCTTCAGCGCCATGGCGTCGCCGTGGCCGCGCACGATCGCGGCGTCCTTAGGCGAAAGCTTGCGCGGCGGCTCGGGCAGGCGCGCCTTGTCACCCGCGAGGCCCGGCTTGTCGGCGGCATAGGTGACTTCGAGGTCGCGGCGGGCGATAGCGCGCATGCAGGAGGCGACGGAGCGCTTGAACGGCTCGGTCGGGCTCTCCTTTGTGTTCGGCTTGGCCTTGGAATTGGAGCTCACGAAAGATCCTTTTTCAGCCAGATGCGGCGGTGCCCGGGCGGAAAATCGCCGAGCTCGCCGAAAACCTCATATCCCAGCTTCTGGTAGAAGCCGTCGCCCTGGAACGAGAACGTGTCGAGATAGACATGGCGTGCGCCACGCTTCGCCGCCACCGCCTCGGCCCTGGCCATCAGCTCCGTGCCGAGACCGGTGCCGCGCAGGGCCTCGTCGAGCCATACGAGCTCGATGAAGCACCAGTTCCACAGCGTATAGCCGACGACGCCGCCGTTGATCGTGCCGGCCTCGTCACGCACCGAGACGGCGAAGCGCTTCCACTTCGAGGGTCCCGCCTTCGCCGCGTTGTAGGCGACGAGGCCCTTGACCACGGCGCGCGCCGTCTCGGCGACGCGGCTGTCTTCGGCGATGCGGAGGCCGGCCTTCGATGTCTTCGACGGGCCGGCCATAGGGTTTCCCTCGCCTGCCTCAGCTCAGCGCCACGTTGACGGCGCTTTCCGGCAATTCCTGGCCGAAGCAGCGCTGGTAGAACTCGGCGACCAGGGTGCGCTCCAACTCGTCGCACTTGTTCAGGAAGGTGAGCCGGAAGGCGAAGCCGATATCCTTGAAGATGTCGGCGTTCTCGGCCCAGGTCAGCACGGTGCGCGGGCTCATGACGGTGGAGAGGTCGCCGTTCATGAAGGCGTTGCGGGTGAGGTCCGCCACGCGCACCATCTTGTTCACCTGGTCGCGGCCCTCGGCGGTCTTGGCGAAGTTCTTCGCCTTGGCGAGGATGATGCCGACTTCGTTGTCGTGCGGCAGGTAGTTCAGCGTGGTGACGATGGACCAGCGGTCCATCTGCGCCTGGTTGATCTGCTGCGTGCCGTGATAGAGGCCCGTCGTGTCGCCGAGGCCGACCGTGTTGGCCGTGGCGAAGAGGCGGAAGGCGGGGTGAGGACGGATGACGCGGCTCTGGTCGAGCAGCGTCAGGCGGCCCGAGGATTCCAGCACGCGCTGGATGACGAACATCACGTCCGGACGGCCGGCATCGTACTCGTCGAAGACCAGCGCGACATTGTGCTGGTAGGCCCAGGGCAGGATGCCGTCGCGGAACTCGGTGATCTGCTTGCCGTCCTTCAGCACGATCGCATCCTTGCCGACGAGATCGATGCGGGAGACGTGGCTGTCGAGGTTGACGCGGATGCAGGGCCAGTTGAGGCGGGCCGCCACCTGTTCGATATGGGTCGACTTGCCGGTGCCGTGATAGCCCGAGACCATCACGCGGCGGTTGAAGGCGAAGCCCGCCAGGATCGCCAGCGTCGTCGGCTTGTCGAACAGATAGTCCTGGTCGAGATCCGGCACATGATCACCGCCGGCGGAATAGGCCGGAACCTGCATGTCGGAATCGATGCCGAACGTCTGGCGCACGGAAACGGTCGTATCCGGGAGCCCGGACACATTGTCAGTCTGCACTGTCACGAAAGAACCTCCGATGCCGCGTTCGGCGCAGCGAGCCAAATCCTCATGATGGCGGCGACCTTACCAGATCGCATCCAAAGCCCGGAAGGGTGCCCTTCGCGGGAATGCCATTCGAAATTCTGATGCGTCGCATCATGGCGCCGACCGGATGGGGTCAGCAGAAGCCGACGGATTTCAGGTAGTTGTAGGCCTGGATGATCTCGCGAAGCTTGTCCTCGCGGGAGCGGTCGCCGCCATTAGCGTCCGGATGCATGCGTTTGGCGAGCTCCTTGAACCGCGCCTTGATCTCTGCGGCGGTGGCATGGATGTCGAGATTGAGGGCGTCTAGGGCCTTGCGCTCGGCGTTGCGGATCATCCGCCCCTCGGGTTCGGCGCGCTCGCTCGCCTGCCGCCATTCGGCGCCGTCGAACATGCCGAAGGGGTCGGCCGCCTTGCGCGGGTCGAAATGGGGCCTCGGCTCCTCGCGCCGCCCGGACTTCGTCCAGGAATTGACGCCCATGCTCCAGGTCGGCCGGTGGCCGGTGAGCGCGTCCTTCTGATAGGCGGCCACGGCGGCGTCGTTCATGCCGGCGAAATAATTGTAGCTGGCGTTGTATTCCTTGACGTGGTCGAGGCAGAACCAGACGAACTCGCCCTCGCGGTCGCGGCCGAGCGGCGCCCGGTGGGTCGCCTCGCAGGGGCAGCCGTTGAACCCGCAGACGCGCGCACCCGGCCGGGCGCGGGCGCGCCGGTCGTCCTCGGGCTTGACCCGGATGCGGTCGAAATAGGGCGAGTCGATCTTCATGAGGTCCTGCGAAGCAGAGGGCCAATTATGGGGACGCGGACCTGCCGCGGCAAGGCGAGCGGCCGGGCAGGGGGCCTCCGCCCGCCGCCCTTGACCGGAGGCGACGGCGCTGCGAAGGCTCGCGGCACATGCCACCTGCCGTTCGGGAATTTGCCGTCATGTCCATGACCCTGCACTCCTCCGCCCTCTCTCCCTTCGGCCGCAAGGTGAAGCTGGCCCTGCACCACCTCGGCCTCATGGGTGACGTGACCGTGGTGACGACGGATACGATGAACGCGGAGGATCCGATCCGCAGGACCAACCCGCTCGGCAAGATTCCCGCCCTCGTCCTCGAAGGCGGCACGGTGGTCTATGACAGCCGCGTCATCCTCGAACAGCTCGACCTCGCGGCCGGCGGCGGCAAAATCCTTCCCGCCGAGCCGAAGGCGCGTATCGCCGCGCTCACCCTCCAGGCGCTGGCCGACGGCATCATGGATGCCCTCATCCTCACCCGCTACGAGGTGATGTTCCACGACGAGGCGGCGCGCTCGGAAAAATGGTTCGCCCACCAGCGCGGCAAGGTCGAGCGCGCCATGGCCGCCCTCGAGGCCGCGCCGCCGGCGCTGGACATCCATGTCGGCACGATCACCCTGGCCTGCGCCCTCGGCTACCAGGACATCCGCTTCGAGGGCACCTGGCGCAAGAGCCATCCGAAGCTCGTCGCCTGGCTCGATGCCTTCATCGCCCGTATGCCCGTGGCCTGGGCCGAGACGACGCCGAAGACCTGAGGTCCTATTCGAGGCCGAAGCGCAAGGCCGCCGCCGCGGCGATCGGCCCGAGCACCAGGCTGACCAGCGACAGTGCGACGAGGATGGTGAAGGGCTGGCCGAAGGGCAGCGGCCCGACGATGGCGGCGTTCGTCGCCGCCACCCCGAAGATCAGCACCGGGATGGTCAGCGGCAGGACGAGAATGGCCATCAGCAGGCCGCCGCGGCGCAGCGCCACCGAGAGCGCCGCCCCCACCGCCCCGATGAGGCTGAGCGCCGGCGTGCCGGCGGCAAGCGTCAGCGCGACGGCGCCCATGGCCTCCGGCGGCACGTTGAGGAAGAGGCCGAGGAGGGGCGCCGCGGCTACCAGCGGCAGGCCCGTGGCGAGCCAGTGGGCGGCCGCCTTGGCGGCGATGACCAGGGGCAGGGGCGTCGGCGCCATCATCATCAGGTCGAGCGAGCCGTCGTCGGCATCGGCCTGGAACAGCCGGTCGAGGCCGAGGAGCGTCGCCAGCAACGCGCCGATCCACAGGATGGCCGGGCCGATCCGGGCGAGCAGGTTCATGTCCGGTCCCACACCGAAGGGGACGATGGTGACCACCGCGAGGAAGAAGACGACGCCGACCATGGCGCCGCCGCCGATGCGCATGGCGAGCGTCAGGTCGCGGCGGAAGATGGCGGCGAGAGGTCCGCTCATGCCGCCCGTCCGATGGCGAGTTCCCGCGTCGGCAGGCCGAGCGGCCCGTGGGTCGCCGCGATGACGAGGCCGCCGGCTGCCACATGCTCGGCCATGATGCCCGCGAGGACCTTCTGGCTGGCGACGTCGAGCGCCGCCGTCGGCTCGTCGAGCAGCCAGATCGGCCGGGCGACGGTTAAGAGGCGCGCCAGCGCCAGCCGCCGCCGCTGTCCGGCGGAGAGATAGCCCGCGGGAAGCGCGGCGAGATGGCCGATGCCGAGCCGGTCCATGGCGTCCTGCGGATCCTGTCCGCCGCCGCCGAGATAATCCGTCCAGAAGGCGAGATTCTCGGCCACCGTCAGAGATCCCTTGAAGGCGTCCTGGTGGCCGCAATAGTGGCAGTGCTCGCCGAGGCTCGCCTCGGGATCGCCGCCCTCGAGGTTCAGCCTGCCGCTCTCGATGCGCACGAGGCCCGCGAGGAGGCGCAGGAGGCTCGACTTCCCCGCCCCGTTCGGGCCCGTGACCTGCACCGCCTCGCCCGCGGCGATGGAAAAGTCGAGACCGGCGAAAACGATTCGCCCGCCGCGCTGGCAGGTCAGGGCATGGGCGGTCAGGCGCATCATGCCGCATTCCTAACCGACGAAAGGGTAACCTGCGAGAGGCGATAAGCGCTTCTAACCATATGGCGGGCTGATTGGAATCCCTCTATAACGCCGCCGATCGGCCGCCGCGTCTCATGCGTCTTCTCTGGGCCCAGGGTTTTAGGGCGCGACGTCGGCCTCCAGAACGAGGGGATCATCGACACATGTCGCTCGACAGCTTCAAGGCCCGCAAGACGCTCAAGGTCGGCTCTAAGTCCTACGTCTATTACAGCCTGAAGGAGGCCGAGAAGAACGGCCTTGCCGGTATTTCGGCCCTGCCCTTCTCGATGAAGGTGCTGCTCGAGAACCTGCTGCGCGCCGAGGACGGCCGTTCGGTGACCAAGGCCGACATCGAGGCGGTCGCCGCCTGGCTCGACGACAAGGGCAAGGCCGGCAAGGAGATCGCCTTCCGCCCGGCCCGCGTGCTGATGCAGGACTTCACCGGCGTCCCCGCCGTCGTCGACCTCGCCGCCATGCGCGACGCCATGAAGGCCCTCGGCGGCGATCCCCAGAAGATCAACCCGCTGGTCCCCGTCGATCTCGTCATCGACCACTCGGTCATCGTCGACGAGTTCGGCTCGCCCAAGGCCTTCAAGAAGAACGTCGACCTCGAATATGCCCGCAACGGCGAGCGCTACCGCTTCCTGAAGTGGGGCCAGCAGGCCTTCAAGAACTTCTCCGTCGTGCCGCCTGGCACCGGCATCTGCCACCAGGTGAACCTGGAATATCTCGCCCAGACCGTCTGGACGAAGAAGGAAAAGGCCGTGAAGACGGTCGCCGGCAAGAAGACCACCGTCACCTACGAGGTCGCCTATCCCGACACGCTGGTCGGCACCGACAGCCACACGACCATGGTCAACGGCCTCGCCGTGCTCGGCTGGGGTGTCGGCGGCATCGAGGCGGAGGCCGCCATGCTAGGCCAGCCGCAGTCCATGCTGCTGCCGGAGGTCATCGGCTTCAAGCTCACCGGCAAGCTGAAGGAAGGCGTCACCGCCACCGACCTCGTGCTCACCGTGACCCAGATGCTGCGCAAGAAGGGCGTCGTCGGCAAGTTCGTCGAGTTCTACGGCCCCGGCCTCAACAACATGACGCTGGCCGACCGCGCCACCATCGCCAACATGGCTCCCGAATACGGCGCCACCTGCGGCTTCTTCCCCGTCGACGAGGAGACGCTGAACTATCTCACCACCTCCGGCCGCAAGTCGCAGCGCATCGCCCTGGTGGAGAAATATTCCAAGGCTCAGGGCCTGTTCCGCACCAAGGCTTCGCCCGATCCGGTCTTCACCGACACCCTGGAACTCGCCCTCGACACCGTCGTGCCCTCCATGGCCGGCCCGAAGCGCCCCGAGGGCCGCGTCGCGCTGGAAGCCGTCGGCGCCGGTTTCGCCGATGCGATGGAGAAGGACTACAAGAAGGCGGCAGAGATGAGCCGTCGCGTCAAGGTCGAGGGCCGGGACTTCACCCTCGGCCACGGCGACGTGGCGATTGCCGCCATCACCTCCTGCACCAACACCTCGAACCCGGCCGTGCTCTTCGCCGCCGGCCTCCTCGCCCGCAACGCCGTCGCCAAGGGCCTGAAGTCCAAGCCCTGGGTGAAGACCTCGCTCGCCCCTGGCAGCCAGGTCGTCGCCGAATATCTGGCGAATTCGGGCCTGCAGAAGGACCTCGACAAGCTCGGCTTCAACCTGGTCGGCTTCGGCTGCACCACCTGCATCGGCAATTCCGGCCCGCTGCCGGCCGAGATCTCCAAGGCCATCAACGATGCCGGCCTGATCGCCGCGGCCGTGCTCTCCGGCAACCGCAACTTCGAAGGCCGCGTCTCTCCCGACGTGCAGGCGAACTATCTCGCCTCGCCCCCCCTCGTCGTCGCCTATGCTCTCGCCGGTTCGGTGACGCTCGACCTCACCAAGGACCCGCTCGGCACCGACAAGAAGGGCAACCCAGTCTACCTGAAGGACATCTGGCCCTCCTCGCAGGAGATCAACGCCTTCATCGCCCAGAACGTGACCAAGAAGCTCTTCAAGGAGCGCTATGCCGACGTGTTCAAGGGCGACGCCAACTGGGCCAAGGTGAAGGCCCCGGTCGGCCAGACCTATGCCTGGGACGACGGCTCGACCTATGTGCAGAACCCGCCCTATTTCGTCGGCATGGGCATGAAGCCGGGCGCCGTCAGCAACATCGAGGGCGCCCGCATCCTCGGCCTGTTCGGCGACAAGATTACCACCGACCACATCTCGCCGGCCGGTTCCATCAAGGCGGCGAGCCCGGCGGGCAAGTACCTCATCGACAACAAGGTGGAGGTCGCCGACTTCAACCAGTACGGCACCCGCCGCGGCAATCACGAGGTGATGATGCGCGGCACCTTCGCCAACATCCGCATCCGCAACCACATGATGGGCCCGAACGGCAAGGAAGGCGGCTACACGATCCACTATCCCTCGAAGGAGGAGATGTCGATCTACGACGCCGCCATGAAGTACCGCGCCGAGAAGGTGCCGCTCGTCGTCTTCGCCGGCGTCGAATATGGCAACGGCTCCTCGCGCGACTGGGCGGCCAAGGGCACCAACCTGCTCGGCGTGCGGGCCGTCATCGCCCAGTCCTTCGAGCGCATCCACCGCTCGAACCTGGTCGGCATGGGCATCGTCCCCTTCACCCTCGAGGAGGGCACCACCTGGGCCTCCCTCGGCCTCAAGGGCGACGAGACCGTGACGATCAAGGGCCTGGAGACGGTCAAGCCGCGCCAGAAGATGACTGCCGAGGTCACCTTCTCCGACGGGAAGGTGAAGAAGGTGCCGATCCTCTGCCGCATCGATACGCTGGACGAGATCGAGTACTTCAAGAACGGCGGCATCCTGCAATACGTGCTGCGCGACCTCGCCGCCTGATGGTGGAGGCCACCTTCTCGACGTGACGACGACGGCGGCTTGGCAAGCGCCGGGCCGCCGTTATGCTGTGAACCGGGGGGCTCACGGCCGTTTGCACGGTTTTCACCCAACCGTGAGTGGCGGTGAGAGGTGCCGCGGGCGTAAACAGCGCTCGCGGGACCGGACGGGTCCCCGAAATCGGGGCGGATTCCGATGGTGCTTGGCAGGCTGTTCGGCGCGCTCGCGTGCGCCATGATCGCGTGGGGAGGGGCGCAGGCGACGCCGCTCCAGCGCCCCCGTGCCGTGATCGAGCTCTTCACCAGCCAGGGCTGCTCCTCCTGCCCGCCCGCCGACCGCTTCGTCTCCGACATGGCCGACCGGCCGGACGTCATCGCCCTGACCCTCGCAGTCGATTACTGGGATTATCTCGGCTGGCGCGACACCCTCGCCCATCCGATCCACGGCAAGCGCCAGAAGGCCTATGCCTATATGCGCGGCGACCGCCAGATCTATACGCCGCAGATGATCGTCAACGGCGTCGGCCACGCCATCGGCTCCGACCGGCCCGCCGTCGAACGGGTCGTGGAGCAGACCCGCCAGCAGGCCGGCGTGCTCTCGGTTCCCGTGACCCTGCGCATCAGTGGCGACACGATCACCGTCACCCTGCCCCGCGCCGCCGCCGGGCCCGGCGCCGACAGCCCCGCCACCGTCTTCCTCTTCGGCGTCGCATCGCGCCAGCCGGTGGACATCACCCGCGGCGAGAACCGCGGCCAGACGGTGACCTATCGCAACGTCGTGCGGTCCCACGCGATCCTCGGCGAATGGACCGGCGGCGAGCGCACCTTCACCGTCTCGCGCCGCGAACATGTTTCGCCGGAATGCGAGCGGCTCGCTGTCGTGGTCCAGGCGGGAAGCCCGCGCCGGCCGGGCATCGTCTATGGCGCCGCCCTGATCGAGATGCCGGCGCTCGCCGTCCACTGAGGCTTGGCGTCAGGCCCGCGCCATCCACACCATGTCGGGAGCGACGATGCCGGGCACGTCCTCCTCGTCGATGCGCCGCACGGTCTCCACCGAAACCAGCTTCTCCGCATCCAGCGGGCAGGCCCCGTGCCGCACCAGTTCGCGGCCGAGGCTCTTGCGCACGCGCTCGGCCGCCGTCTCCGCGACGTCGGCCTCGACGAAACGGGTGGCGGCGAAGCGCGAGCCGGCCTCTAGGGCGGTTTCTCCGCGGGCGTCACAACGGTACCAGGGCATGTTTCCGTCCGAATTCCTGATCAAACCTCTCTCAACCATGTCGAGGTTGAGAGAGCGTTGAGAAGTTTGCTTAACCATTCATGGCCCATCCATGCGGCCATGGGCATGGGTGGCCCCGGAGAAGGAAAAGGTTCGATGGCTGACTGTGACATGAACGGGGGCGGCGTCATCCTGCCGCGCCGCGCCCTCATCCTCGGCGGCGGCGCCTCGCTCCTCCTCGTCGGCTGCTCCGCGCCTCCGGTGGCCGCACCCTCGCAGCCGAGCTTCTACCGCAACCTCGCCCAGGCCGGCGCGCGGGTGGACGCCGCCATGGCCGCCGAGATGATCTCCGGCTTCCGCCGCAACAACGGCCGCGGCGCCCTCACCGTCGATCCGGTGCTGATGGCGGTGGCCGAGGCCCAGGCCTCCGCCATGACCCAGGCCGATCAGGTCGGCGTGCGCACGGGGGCCGTCGGCGCGCGGTTGACCACGGCAGGCTATCGCCACCGCACGGCGGTGGAGAACACCTCCGCCGGCTATCTCACCCTGGCCGAGGCCTTTTCCGGCTGGCGCGATTCGCCGCCCCACCGCGCCAACATGCTGAACCCCGCCGTCACGCGCCTCGGCATCGCCACGGGCTACCGGCCGGGCTCGCGCTACCGCGTCTTCTGGGCGCTCGTCCTCGCCGAACCGACGGCGGCGGCCTGATCAGGTCGGGTCGCCGGAGGCGAGATACCAGTCCATGATCTCGCGGCCCTGCATGAAGACGATCTCCGGCCGGGAGGCGAGTTCGGCGAACAGCGCCTCCAGCACGGCGATGCGGTGCGGCACGCCCATGATGTAGGGGTGGATGGCGAAGGACAGCACCTTCGCGCCGCCGAGCGGACCTGTGCCCTTCGCCTCGGCGATCAGCCGGTCGGCCTGGGCGAGGGTCCGGTCGAGGAACTCCTCCGCCCGATGGTGCTGGATCATCATCATCGGGATGTCGTTGAGCTCGACCGAATAGGGCATTGTCAGCACCTCGCCTGCCGCCGTCTTCAGCCGGCAGGGCAGGTCGTCCGCCACGAAGTCGGCGATATAGCGGATACCGGCCGCGGCGAGGTGATCCGGCGTCTCCAGCGTCTCGGTGAGGCCGGGCCCGAGCCAGCCCACCACCGGCTCGCCGGTGAAGGCCGACAGCGTCTCCACCGTGCGGTCGATCATCGCCCGCTGGTCCTCGATCCGGTGGGTCGGCACCTGGTGCCAGCCGTGGCCCATGAACTCCCAGCCGGCATCGCGCGCCGCGCCCGCGATGCGCGGATAGTCCACCGCCACCGAGCCGTTGACGGAGAGGGTCGGGCGGATGCCGTGCCGGGCGAAGGCTTCCGTGAAGCGCCAGAAGCCGACGCGCATCCCGTACTCGTGCCAGGCCCAGTTGGCGATGTCGGGCAGCAAGGCGGCGCCGGTGGGGGCGACCAGCACCTGCCGCGGCATCGGGTTCTCGATCCGCCAGTTCTCGACATTGACCACGGGCCAGACGGCGACGTGCTTGCCTCCGGGCAGGGCGAGGCGCGGCCGGTCCACCACGGCTTTATAGGCGAGGCGCTGTTCTGGGCGCAGGGGCTCGGTCATGGGGGTCCCGCAGAGGTTGAATTCGGTGGTCACCCCCGACCCGCCCGCCGGGCGATGCCCATCTCGCGAGAACGGGGGAGACGTCGAAATCCCCCTCTCCCCGCTTGCGGGAAGAGGGAAGGGTGAGAGGCAGCCGCAGGGGTGATGCGCGGTCGGCGCCGGCGACTAGGCCGCCTTCTTGCCGTGATGGCTGTGCAGCTTGGCGCTCATCACCCGGCGGATGTCGTTGAACTCCGGGCTCGCCACGTCTCGCGGCCGCGCCAGCGCGAGCGGATTGTCGCTCTCGATGCGGCCGGGGCCAGGTGTCATCACCACCACGCGGTCGGCGAGGAAGATCGCCTCCTCGATGGAATGGGTGACGAAGACCACGGTCAGGCCGGTTCGCTGCCAGATGTCGAGGAGCTCGTCCTGCAGCCGCTCGCGCGTCATGGCGTCGAGAGCGCCGAAAGGCTCGTCCATCAGCACGATCTCGGCGTCGTTGGCCAGCACGCGGGCGATCGCCACGCGCTGCTTCATGCCGCCGGAGAGCTGGTGCGGATAGGCATTGGCGAACTTGCCGAGGCCGACAAGGTCGATGAACCTGTCGACCGTCTCCTTGACCACCGGCCTGGCAAGGCCGCGGGAGGCAGGGCCGAAGCCGATATTGTCGCGTACCGACAGCCAGGGGAAGAGCGCATAGTCCTGGAAGACCATGCCGCGGGTCGGGTCCGGCCCGCTGATCGGCGTGCCCCACATCAGCGCCTCGCCGGTCGTCGGCTGCTCGAAGCCGGCGATGATGCGCAGCAGCGTGGACTTGCCGCAGCCCGAGGCTCCGATCAGGCAGACGAATTCGCCCTTGCGAATGGAGATATTGGCGTCGTGCAGGGCGTTGATCGTCTGGTCCTGCAGCTTGAAGACCTTGGAGACCTGCTTGATCTCGATGATCGGCGTCTTCGATTCAGCCATGATGGGTCGGGCTCCAGGCGAGCAGGCGGTTGCCGATCATCACGACGATCCGGTCCGACACGTAGCCGGCGATGCCGATGATGATCATGCCGCAGATGACGAGTTCGGTGCGCGAGAGGGTGCGGCCGTCCATGATGACGGCGCCGAGCCCCTGGGGCACGCCGGTCATCTCGCCCACCACGATGACGAACCAGGCGAGGCCGAGGCCGAGGCGCAGCCCGGTGAAGATCGAGGGCAGGGCCGCCGGCAGCACCACCTTGTAGAACTGGGCATTGCCCTGGCAGCCGAGCATGGAGGCGGCCTCGAAGAGCTTCGGGTCCACCGAGCGGACGCCGAAGATCGTGTTGAGCAGGATCGGATAGAAGGCGCCGAGGCAGACGAGGGCGAAGGCCGAGCGGGGGCCGAGGCCGAAGAGGATCATGGAGAGCGGCAGCCAGGCGGTGACCGGGATCGGCCGCATCACCTGAAGGAACGGGTCCAGCACCATGCGGGCGGTGGGAATGCGGCCGATCATCAGGCCGAGCGGCAGGGCGAAGAGCGCGGCCAGGGCGAAGCCGCCATAGACACGGCTCATCGACGCGATGAGATGGGTCAGCAGCGTCGCCGAGAAGGCGTCGTCGTAGATGCCGCCGACAGCAAAATCGATCATGTACTCGCCGACCTCGTAGGGGGTCGGGATCAGGCGTGTCCAGCGCTGGGTCGTGGCCACCTGCCAGAAGGCCAGGAGGAGCGCCGGCACGATGAGGGCGAGCACCACCGGCTTCACCCGGCCCCAGGGCGTCTTCCCGGCGGGCTTCTCGATGGTCACGGCCGCCGGCGGCGGCACGGTCTCAACCAGCGCCATGGATGCTGTCCTCTCGTGCGGTTGAAGGAAAGGAGGCGCCGCCCGCGAC
>JAEZGJ010000230.1 GCA_023416965.1 Pseudomonadota bacterium
GACAGGGCTAGACGAGGGCACCCTGGCGGGGTTGCTTTCACATCAGCCCGCCGCACAACAGGGCCGTCTGGCGCTGGCCATGCTGGAGGCCCTCCCTGAAAGCGCGATCCTGGCCTATTACGCTGCCCGCAGGCTCTACGACGCCGGGCGGCGCGACTGCGCCATCGACGTTCTGCAGCGGCTCGGCGGCGTCGAACATGCCCATGCCTATACGGCGCGGCTCCTGACCGACATGCTGGTCCATGCCGGCCGGCTCGACGAGGCGCGCACCGCCGTCGCGCGCCATTTCGCGCACGGCCCCTCGACCATCTGGTGCCCGGCGGACCTGCATCCCCGACGCCTCGCCGCGCGCGACAGGGGCGTGCCGCCGATCGTCATCGCCACGCAGCCGAAATCCGGCAGCGTCTTCATGCTGAACACGCTCTGCGAGGGGCTCGGCTGTCCGAACATCATCGTCCAGCCGCTGGAGCACCTGGACGAATTCGGACCGACGCCCGAGCGTCTCGCGGAACTCGCGGAAGGTGGCGTCGTCTGCGTCGACCATCTCTTCGCCAGCCAGGAGACTCTGGAGGCTCTGGTGGCGGCGGGGCTCGACCGTCTCGTCGTGCACCTGCGCGACCCGCGGGCGGCGACGCTCTCCTGGTGCCACAACCTCGTCGACGCGCCCTATGTGGCGCTGCCGCGCCGCGAACGGATCCGCCGGCGCGTCGGCCGCACCCAGGCGACCTTCGAGCGCGACTACCTCGCCTGGCTTCCCTACTGGTGCGGTTTCCAGCAGGCCTGGCTCGAACGGCTCGAGACCGGCTTCGGGGGGCTGGCCCTCATGCGCACGGACTTCGAGGAACTCGCCGACGAGGACGCCTTCTTCGCCCGCCTCCTCGGCTTCTTCCGCTGTCCGTCCGGCCTGTTCGACGCGACCGTCCTCACCCGGAGCCGCGAGACGCGGGCCGGTCATTTCCGCAAGGGCCTGCGCCGCGAATGGGAGACGGCGCTTTCCGCCTCTACCCGGGCGCTCCAGGAGGAAATCATCGCGCGCTTCCCGCGGGTGGCCGCCTATGTGGCGGAGATCGACGCCAGGGCGGCCTGACCGCCCGGCTGGCGGGACACGGAAGAGAGCCCTTCTCCCGCAACACACCCGCCCCTGCCGTCCTCCGGCGGGCGTTTCTCGCCTCCCGCTGCACCCCTGGCGCGAAAAGAAGACGCTTGGGTATGGGCCGGAAACGGTCCGCGCCTCAGCCTCTCCGGAAGGCGTGGCAGGTCAGTTCGCGCTTCAGACCTCGCCGGCTGCGGCCGATCCGCAGACGAGACGAGCCGTCGAACAGGGAGGATGTTCAATGCGAAAAGCAGTTCTCGCCGTCGTTTCGGCCTTTGCCTTCATGCTGCCCGGGGCCGCCATGGCCCAGAGCGGCGGCACCATCAAGATCGGCATTCTCGTCGCGCTGGAGGGCGCCTTCGCCGCCGGCGGCGCCGACGGCGTGCGCAATGTCGAACTCGCGCTCCGGCAGGTGAACAACACCATCGCCGGACGCCGCATCGAGACCGTCGTGGCGCCCACCGACACCCGGCCCGACACCACGGTCCGCATGGCCCGCAAGCTCATCGAGCAGGACAAGGTCGACATCATCATCGGACCCCTGTCCGGCTCCGAAGGCATCGCCATGCGCGACTTCGCCAAGACCATTCCCGGCAATGTGGTGATCAACGGCATTTCCGGCGCGCTGGAGACCACCTGGGTCGACCCGGCCCCCAACTTCTACCGCTTCAACCTCGACGGCGCGCAGTGGGGCTACGGGCTCGGCAGCTACGTGGTGAAGCAGAAGAACTGGCGCCGTGTCGTCACCATCGCCGCCGACTATTCCTTCGGTTACACCAATTTCATGGGCTTCGCCGTCGACTTCTGCAAGTCGGGCGGCGACATTGTCCAGCGTTTCTGGCAGCCGCTCGGCCAGTCGGACTTCGGCGCCATCATCGCCCAGTTGCCCGACAACGTCGACGCCATCTATCTCGGCCTCGGCGGCACCGACGCCATCAACTTCCTCAACCAGTACCAGCAGGCCGGCGAGCGCACGCGTCTCATCGGCGGCACGATCATGGCCGACCAGACCGTGCTGACGGCGCGCGGTCGCGCCAAGGAAGTCCTGACGGGCACCCCGACCTCCGGGCCCTTCGCGATCGACAATCCGGACCCGGCCTGGCAGTCCTACGTGAAGCTCTACCAGGAGGCCTTCCCGGCCAACCAGCGCTTCCCGACGCCCTCGCTCTTCGGGCTCGGCTACTATGTCGCCACCCTCGCGGCGATCCGCGGCCTCGAGGCGGCGGGCGGAGACCTCTCCGACGGCCAGGCCAAGTTCAAGGCGGCGCTGAACACCATCCAGCTCGACAGCCCGATCGGGCGCATCACGCTCAACGAGAACCGCCAGGCGACCGGGACTGTCTTCATCACGGAGGTGGTCGAGGGCTCGGACGGCAACCTGACTAGCAAGATGGTCGGGCGCGCCGACAACGTCACCCAGACGCTCGGAATGACCGCCGAGCAGTTCCGGGCCATCGGCCTGCCGTCCCGCACCGTGGTCGACTGCGCCAGGCTGCGCGCCGGCGGCTGACCCCTCGCGACCGTCCGGGGA
>JAEZGJ010000260.1 GCA_023416965.1 Pseudomonadota bacterium
GGGGCCGCCCCCCCCCCCCGGCGCCGAGCCGCCCCGGGGGGGCGCCCGCCCCGCCGGAGAGGACGTAGTCGCCGATGGAGACTTCGGTGAGGCCGCGTGCCGCGATGAGCCGCTCGTCCACCCCCTCGAACCGGCCGCAGAGGATGACCGCGCCGGGGCCGGCGGCAAGCTCCCGCACGAAGCCTTGCGTGAGCGGCCGGCCCCGCGGCGACATGTAGAGGCGGGGGCGGGGGTCGTCCGCCGGGGAGGCGTGGTCGATGGCGCGGGCCAGCACGTCCGCCTTCATCACCATGCCCGGCCCGCCCCCCGCCGGCGTGTCGTCGACGGTGCGGTGGCGGTCGGTGGCGAAGTCGCGGATGAAATGGGTGTCGAGGCTCCAGGCCGCCCCCAGCGCACGGCCGGCGAGCGACAGGCCGAGCGGGCCGGGAAACATCTCGGGATAGAGGGTGAGGACCGAGGCGTGGAACATCGGCCTCAGTCGCGGTCTTCAGGGTCGCGCGGCGTATCGTCCAGCAGGCCTTCCGGGGGATCGATGACGAGGCGCCCGCCCCTGATGTCGACGGTCGGCACCACGGCCCTGGTGAAGGGGATCATCACCGCCTTCTTTCCCTTGCGGGCCACGTCGATGACGTCGCCGGCGCCGAAGTCGAAGACGGCGGTGACCGTGCCGACCGGCTCTCCGGCGAGGGTCTCGACCTTCAGGCCGATCAGGTCGGCATGGAGGAACTCGTCCTCGTCCCCGGCGGCGGGAATGCGCTCGCGGGGCACGAAGAGCTGCATGTTGGTCACCGCCTCGGCGGCGGTGCGGTCCTTCAGTTCGGCGATGCGGGCGACCAGCACCTCGCCGGCCGGGCGCACGCTCGTCACCGTGTAGAGGCGGCCGTCGCGCGACTGCAGGGGGGAGTAGTCGAGGATCGCCGCGGGGTCCTGGGTATAGGACTTGACGCGCACCTCTCCCCGCACCCCGTGGGGGGCGCCGAACTTGGCGACGAGGACGAGGTCGGTGGACATGGGAGGCCCTCGCAGGACGTCAGGCCTCCGTGCAGGTTACCCGGCACGGAGGCGGTCGGAACGTCACTCGGCGGCGGCTTCGGCGCCCTTGGCGGCCTTGGCGGCCTTCGAGGCGGCGCGCTCCTCGGCCTTCTTGCCGGGCACGGCCTTCTCCGGATTGTTCGACGGGGTGCGCTTCATCAGGCCCTCGGAATCGAAGAAGCGGGCGACGCGGTCCGTCGGCAGGGCGCCCTTGGCGAGCCAGGCCTTGGCGGCCTCGACGTCGAGGTCATAGCGCTTCTGGTCCTTCGACAGCATCGGATTGTAGGTGCCGATCTTCTCGATGAAGCGGCCGTCGCGCGGCGAGCGCGAGTCGGCGACGACGATCTGGTAGAAGGGGCGCTTCTTGGTGCCGCGGCGGGCGAGGCGGATCTTGAGCGACATGGGATACTCCGTTGGGTCGTTCGTGATGGTCGGGATGGGGTGAAACGGGGCCGGCTATTTCTTCTTGCCGAAGGGAAAGCCGGGCAGGCCGGGGAGCTTGGCGCCGCCGCCGAGGCCCGGGAAGCCGGGCGGCAGGCCGCCGGTGAGCCCGGGCGGCAGGGTGGGCATCTTGTCGGGCAGCCCGCCGGGCATCTTCTGCTGAAGCTCGGCGAGCATTTCCGGGGTGGGCTGGGGCATGCCGCCGCCGAGGCCGAACATGTTTGCGAGGCCCGCCATCGGCCCGCGCTTGGCGCCGGGGCCGCCCATGGCCTTCATCATGTCGGCCATGCCGCGGTGCATCTTGAGGAGCTTGTTGACGTCCTCCGGCTGCGTGCCGGAGCCGCGGGCGATGCGGCGGCGACGCTTGCCGTCGATCTCCTTGGGGTTGCGGCGCTCCCAGGGGGTCATGGCGTGGATGATGGCGCGCTGGCGCTTGATCGCCTTGTCGTCGACGGCGCCGGCGAGCTGCTTCTGCATGTTCTTCACGCCGGGCAGCATGCCCATCAGGCCCTGCATGCCGCCGAGCTTCATCATCTGGTCGAGCTGGTCGCCGAGGTCGTTCAGGTTGAACTGCCCCGACTGCATGCGCTTGGCGATCGCCATGCCCTTCTCGGCATCGATCGATTCCGCCGCCTTCTCGACCAGCGAGACGATGTCGCCCATGCCGAGGATGCGGTTGGCGATGCGCGAAGGATGGAAATCCTCCAGCCCGTCCATCTTCTCCGACGTGCCGAGCAGCTTGATCGGCTTGCCGGTGACGGCGCGCATGGAGAGGGCGGCGCCGCCGCGGCCGTCGCCATCGACGCGGGTCAGCACCACGCCGGTGACCTTGACGCGGCCGGTGAAGGAGCGGGCGACGTTGACCGCGTCCTGGCCGGTGAGGCTGTCGACGACGAGCAGGGTCTCGTGGGGACCGGCGGCCTTCTCGACCTCGGCCACCTCAACCATGAGCGCTTCGTCGACATGGGTGCGGCCGGCGGTGTCCAGCATCACCACGTCGTAGCCGCCGAGGCGTCCGGCCTCGATGGCGCGGCGGGCGATCTGCACCGGCGACTGTCCTGCGACGATGGGCAGGGTGTCGACGCCGATCTGCTTGCCGAGGATGGCGAGCTGCTCCATCGCGGCCGGGCGCCGCGTGTCGAGCGAGGCCATCAGCACCTTCTTCTTCTGCTTCTCGAAGAGGCGCTTGGCGAGCTTGGCGGTGGTGGTCGTCTTACCCGAGCCCTGGAGGCCGACCATCATGATCGGTACCGGCGGCACGGCCTGGAGGTCGATGGCGACGCCCTCGGTGCCGAGCGTCTCGACCAGCGTGTCGTGGACGATCTTGACGACCATCTGGCCGGGGGTGACCGACTTGATGACCTCGGCGCCCACCGCGCGGTCGCGGACCTTGTCGGTGAAGGAACGCACGACCTCGAGCGCCACGTCGGCCTCGAGCAGGGCGCGGCGCACCTCGCGCATCGCCTCCTGGACATCGGCTTCGCTCAGCGCGCCGCGGCCCTTGAGGCGATCGAGGATGCCGGACAGTCGTGTCGACAGGCCTTCGAACATGATCGCTCCACCATTCATTTCCGGGGTGCCCCGAAAATGGTCCCGACCACCCGGAACCGCAACGCGTTTCGCGCCCGAGGGCGCATGCTGCGCTGTCGGGCGGGAACCTCCGGGATCACGGTCCCGGTCGGCGAAGGCAGGTCTCGGATGAGCGAGAGTGGGGTGCGCATAGAGGGAACGGGGCGGAAAGTCAAGGAAAGGCCGCCATCAGACTGCCTCGCCCGCCTCGACACTGAACCGAATCGACTTTACGCGACGAGGCTCGGTCTGCGGAACCCGCCCTTGGAAACCTCGCTCTATCTTCCCGTCAAAACCTTTCTCGAAGGCCTCGGCTTCGCGGTGAAGGGCGAGATCATGGGTTGCGACCTCGTCGCGCTGTCCGACGGCGAGCCGGTCTCCGTCGTCATCGGCGAGCTGAAACAGTCCTTCACCCTGGAACTTGTCCTGCAGGCGGTCGACCGCTCGGCCGCCGCCGACGAGGTCTGGCTGGCGGTGAAGGCCTCCGCCAGAGGGCGCGGCCGCGAGCACGACTCTCGCGTGAAGAAGCTCTGCCGTCTGTGCGGGTTCGGGCTTCTCTCCGTGCTGCCGCTGGGGGGCGTCGAGGTCGTCGTCGAGCCGGTGCCGTGGAAGCCGCGGCACGACGGCAAGCGCCGCTCGCGCCTCGTTGCCGAACACCGCCGCCGCCGCGGCGATCCGGCGACCGGGGGCTCGACGCGCCGGCCCATCATGACCGCCTATCGCCAGCGCACGCTCGCCATGGCGCAGGCGCTCGCCGCCGGCCCCCTGCGGCCGCGTGATCTCACGCCCCTCGCCGCCGATGCGCCCGCCATCCTCCAGCGCAATGTCTATGGCTGGTTCGAGCGGCGGGAGCGCGGCATCTACGGGCTCTCCGAAACGGGCCATGCGGCTCTCGCCACCTGGCGCGACCACCTGCCTCCTGCACCCTGAGGGGATCGCGACCTTCTGTCGCCCGGCGGCAACCTCCTTGTCCTGAGCGGCGTTGATGACCGATGCCACCCACGGAAAGGATCGTCATGTTCGTCAGGACACGCCGCCACATTCTCACAGGCGCCCTCGCGCTCGGCATGGGCCTCGCCGCTGTACCGGCCCTCGCCGACGAGCGGCCGGTGACACCGCAGGAGCGCGCGCAGATCGAGACCAGCTTGCGCCAGGCGGGCTTCACGAGCTGGGGCGAGATCGAGTTCGACGACGGGCGCTTCGACGTGGACGACGCCATCGCCGCCGACGGCGGCAAGTTTGATCTGGAACTCTCCAGCGTCGACTTCACGATCCTCAAGCGCGAGCGGGACGATTGACCCGTCTGCCGCGCCGGCGCAGCCCGCCAAGGTTCACCGCGAAGGTGACCATGCGGAGTGGCTATTCCAGCAGCCGGACCATCGAGTCGTAGCCGCGCGCACGGGCGAGGGCCAGGGGCGTCTGGCCTTGCCGGTCGGCAATATCCCGCCTGGCGCCGGCCGCCACGAGCAACCGTACCGTCTCGACGTGGCGTGGTCCGCCCTGGCCGAGGACCACCGCCTCGATCATTGCGGTCCAGCCGAGGTTGTTGACGTGGTCGAGCGGAGCGCCGGCGCGGATCAGCTCGCCGACCACCGTATCATGGCCGAGATGGGCTGCGGCGATCAGGGCCGTGCCGTCATAGAGACTGGTGATGGCCTTGGGGTCGCCGCCTATGGCGATGGCTACTTTCATCGTCTCGATGTCGTCAGCCACCGCCGCGATGGTGATGGCGTCGTAGCGCTGGTGTTCGAGCGCCCGGGGATCGGCGCCGGCCCGCACCAGGGCCCGCATGGCGTCGTGCCGGCGGGCAAAGGCGGCCACGTGAAGGGGCGTGCGACCGCGTCCGTCGCGGGCGTTAAGATCCCGGCCGGCTGCCGCCAGTCGCTGGACAGCGGCAACATCGCCGCGGTGGGCCGCGGCGTGCAGCCCGTCATAGCCGGCAATGTCGTCAGCTGAGGGCGGGACTTGGGCGGAGGCGTCGGACACGGCAGCGACCAAGGCCAGCAGGCCCAGCGCCAGCATGCGTCTGGACATCATCGTTCTCTCCCCCGTGCGCCGGATCGAAGGTCCGTCTTGCCAGCATCGGATCACCCGGCCCCACTGCGGTCAACCCGGCGGGGGATCACGCCGCCTAACGGGCCATCCGGCAGAGGCGGGTGACGTCCGCGACCGTCATCCGGATCGCCTCTTCGGAGCGGATGATCATCTGGCGGCCGCTGGAGGAGACGCAGTCCCACCGTTGGTGGGCTCGTGCTGCGAGGGCGCGGCGAAAATGCCGTACCAGGCTGTTCACGGTTGCCGGCTCGATACATCCGCGAACCTGTCGGCGCATTCGCGATTCCAGCGCGGGCGGCCGGCCGCAGGCCTTCAGGAAAGTCTCCAGAACCGCGTAGGATTCCACCCGCCTCATCACATCGGCGTGCTGGCCAGGAGATAGGAGCGCAAGCCCGAAGCCGCCGCCCGACGGCCGGCCTTGGGCGTGGGCCGGGCCAACTGACGCACCTGAGAGGATCAAGGAGAAAAGCACCGCGAGGACGTGACGGGCAGGGCGCATGGAGGGTCGTGGACGACGGGGGATACAACCAGTCTAACGGCGGGGCTGGCGCCGGCAAGCCATCTGGTCTTGACGCGGTCTCGCGGCTCCGCCACGGCTCCCGCATCATTTCCCGTCCGGCGGTGCCGCCATGTCCGACCTCTCCCTTGAACAGCGCCTCGCCGCAGTCGCCCGGCTGGTGGAGGCCGAACTCGAACGCCTGCTCTGCGACGACGTGCGGACCGGGGAGACGGCCCGGCCGCCGCGGCTCATGGCGGCGATGCGCCACGGTGTCCTTGCCGGCGGCAAGCGGCTGCGGCCCTTCCTGGTGATAGAGGCTGCCGCCCTCTTCGGCGTGCCCGCCGAGGAGGCGCTGCCGGCCGCCGCGGCCCTCGAACTTGTCCACTGCTATTCGCTCGTCCACGACGACCTGCCGGCCATGGACGACGACGACCTCAGGCGGGGGCAGCCGACCGTGCACAAGGCCTATGACGAGGCCACCGCCATCCTCGTCGGTGATGGCCTTCTGACGCTCGCCTTCGAAACCATGGCGGCGCCGCGATCCCATGTCCATCCCGCAGTACGCGCGGAACTCACTGTACTTCTCGCCCGTGCCGCCGGCCTCGGCGGCATGGTCGGCGGGCAGATGCTTGACCTCACAGCCGAAGGCCGATTCGACGGCGGCGCACCGCTGGAACTCGCCGAGCCCGACATCCGTCGCCTGCAGGCGATGAAGACCGGGGCCCTGATCCGTTTCGCCTGCCTCGCCGGCGCGGTGCTCGGCCGCGCCTCCGAGGACGAGCGGCAGGCCCTCGTCGCCTATGGAGAGACCCTCGGACTCGC
The DNA here is from genome assembly GCA_023416965.1 of Pseudomonadota bacterium. Classification (GTDB taxonomy): domain Bacteria; phylum Pseudomonadota; class Alphaproteobacteria; order Rhizobiales; family Phreatobacteraceae; genus Phreatobacter. Next base: position 6,419 of record JAEZGJ010000260.1, read on the forward strand.
GTTCCAGGTAGCCGACGATCTCATCGATCACGAGGGCGACGCCGCTCTCGCCGGGAAGGCGACCGGCAAGGACGCCGCACGCGGCAAGGGCACGCTCGTATCGCTGCGCGGGTCGCAATGGGCGCGCGACGAACTGACGCGCCTCGTCACCGTTGCGGCTGCCCGGCTTGCACCGTTCGGCGACAGGGCGGCAATCCTGGCTGAAGCGGCACGGTTCATCGCTCGCCGGCAGGCCTGACCTGCCGCGTCCCCGAGCCCTCCTGCCTTGACTCCGCGGCGAAGCGCGCGCCAGCATTGAAACATCTTTTTCGGATTTCAGGGGAGGGGGCGATGATTTTTTCGTCCGCACGGCGTGCTTTGGGGATGATTCTGGGCGTGGCGCTCGCCGCCGGTCTGGCTGCGCCGGCCGAGGCGCAGAAGCGGCAGAACACCGTCCGTTTTGCCTATGACCAGGTGCCGGAGAACGTCGATCCCTTCTTCAACAACGTCCGCATCGGCGTGATCATCGCGCATCAGGTCTGGGACACGCTGATCTACCGCGATCCGAAGACCAACGAGTACAAGGGCCAGCTCGCCACCGCCTGGCGGTGGGTCGACGACAAGACCCTGGAACTCGACCTGCGCCGCGGCGTGAAGTTCCACAACGGCGCCGAGTTCTCCGCGGACGACGTGGTCTACACCCTGAACTTCGTTTCGAATCCGGCGAACCGCTCCACCACCCAGTCGAACGTCAACTGGATCGAGCGCGCCGAGAAGGTCGACAGCCACAAGGTGCGCATCATCACCAAGCGCCCCTTCCCGGCTGCCATCGAATATCTCGCCGGCCCCATCGTCATCCATCCGGCCGCCTATTACGAGCAGGTCGGCCCGAAAGGCATGAACGAGAAGCCGATCGGCTCCGGCCCTTACCGCGTGGTCGAGCACCAGATCGGACGCTCCATCACCCTGCAGCGCAACCCCGACTATTTCCGCGACGGGCCGAAGCCGCAGCCGCAGATCGAGCGCATCGTCATCCGCTTCATCCCGGACCGGCAGACACAGGTAGCCGAGATGCTCTCCGGCGGCCTCGACTTCGTGATGAACATCGCCCCCGACCAGGCCCAGCAGATGCGTGCGGTGCCGACGTTGCAGATCGTCTCCGGCGGCACCATGCGCATCGTCTTCCTGAATTTCGCCACCACCGAGCGCTCGCCGGCGCCGCAGCTGCGTGACGTGCGCGTCCGCCGCGCCATCGCTCACGCCATCGACCGCCAGACCATGGCGCGTCAGCTGGTCGGCGAGGGCTCGCAGCTCATCAACGCCATCTGCTTCCCGGCCCAGTTCGGCTGCGACGCCTCGCAGGCGCCGGTCTACGAATACAACCCTGCCAAGGCGAAGGAACTGCTGGCGGAGGCGGGCTTCCCCAACGGCTTCGACATCGAGCTGCACGCCTATCGCGAGCGCAACCAGTCCGAGGCGATGATCAACTACCTGCGCGCCGTCGGCATCCGGGCCACGCTGCGCTTCGGCCAGTACGCGGCGATGCGTGAACAGATCCGATCGAACCGCGCGGCCATGGCGCACCAGACCTGGGGGTCGTTCTCCATCAACGACGTCTCGGCCTCGACGCCCGTCTACTACAAGGGTCTCGACGACGACATCTCGCGTGATCCCAAGGTGATCGAGTTGCTGGAGCGGGGCGATTCCGTCACCGATCCGCAGCAGCGGATCGCCGCCTATCGCGAGGCTCACAAGATCATCATCGAGCAGGCCTATTCAGTCCCGCTCTACAACCTCGTCACCTTCTACGCGGCATCGAAAGATCTGGAATTCGCCGCCTATCCTGACGAGTTGCCGCGTTTCTGGGAGATGCGCTGGAAGTGATGCTATGATCCGGCCGCGGGGCCTCATGCACCGCGGCCGGACACGGCAGCTCCAAGGCGCCTTATCGTATGTTCAATTACACGCTCAAGCGGCTGGCCCTGGCCGCTCTCGTCGCATTGGCGGTGTCGGCGCTGGCCTTCGTGCTGCTCCGTCTGTCGGGCGATGTCGCCATCGCCATCGCGGGTGAAGGCGCGCGCGCAGAGGACATCGCCGCGGTCCGGCAGCAATACGGCCTCGACCGGCCCCTGGTGATCCAGTATCTCGACTGGCTCGGCCGCACGCTACAGGGCGACTTTGGTCAATCCCTCTATTTCCGCACCTCGGTTTTCGAGCTGATCGTCACCAAGATCCAGACGACCATGGTCCTCGCCGTCCTTGCCATCGGCTTCGCCCTGGCTCTCTCCGTTCCGCTGGGCGTCATGGCTGCCGTCTGGCAGAACTCCTGGATCGACCGTCTCTGCCTGTGGATCGCGGTGGCCGGTCAGGCACTGCCCAACTTCTTCTTCGCCCTCTGCCTGGTCATGATCTTCTCCATCGGCCTCGGCTGGCTGCCGGTCTCCGGTGCCGACGGCTGGGAGCATTTCATCATGCCGACGGTGGCGCTCGGCTACTACGTCACGCCGCCCTTCATGCGCCTGGTGCGCGCCGGCATGATCGAGGTGCTCGGCGCCGACTACATCCGCACCGCCCGAGCCAAGGGCTTGCCGCCCACGACGGTGATCCTGCGCCACGGCCTGCGCAACGCGCTTGTGCCGGTGGTGGCGCTCACCGCTGTTCAGCTCGGCTTCCTCCTCGGCGGCTCCATCGTCATCGAGACGGTCTTCGCCCTCGACGGCCTTGGTTACCTCGCCTACCAGGCCATCTCGCAGAAGGACTTCCCTGTCATCCAGGCGGTCCTGATGCTGCTCTCGGTCGGCTATGTCGTGCTGACGCTGGTGGCCGATCTCGTCAATGCCTGGCTTGATCCCAGGATCAGGGTGGGCTGACATGAGCGACATCGCCGAAACTCCCGCCATCGCGGTGGTGCCACCCTCCCGCTTCAAGCGGCGCGCGCTCAAGCACAAGGGCCTGATGATCGGCACTCTGATCTTCACGGTCATCGTCCTGATTGCCCTGCTGGCGCCGTTCATCTCGCCGCACGACCCCTATGCCCAGGATCTCAACAACCGCCTCGTCCCACCCGTCTGGTACGAGCGCGGCTCCTGGGTTCATCCCTTCGGCACCGACAATCTCGGCCGCGACTATCTCTCCCGCACGCTCTACGGGGCGCAGATCTCCCTTCTGATCGGGATGTCGGTCATGCTCATCTCGGGTGCGATCGGCACGGCCCTCGGTCTCGCCGCCGGCTATTTCGGTGGCCGGATCGACCTCGTCGTCACCTTCATCATCACCACGCGTCTCGCCCTGCCGGTGGTGCTGGTGGCGCTCGCCGTGGTCGCCATGGTCGGTGGCACGCTCGGCATCGTGATCGCCGTGCTCGGCCTGCTCAAATGGGATCGGTTCGCGGTGGTGATGCGGTCGGCCACCCAGCAGGTGCGGTCGCTCGACTTCGTCGAGGCGGCGCGCGCCAGCGGCGCCAGCCAGTTGCGCATCATCCTGAAGGAGGTGCTGCCCAACGTCATGCCGCACCTCATCGTCGTCGGTACGGTTGAAGCGGCGAGCGCCATTCTGCTGGAGGCGGCGCTGTCCTTCCTCGGTCTCGGCGTCCAGCCGCCGCTGCCCTCCTGGGGGCTGATGATCTCGGAGGCGAAGAACTTCATGTTCTTCTCCTTCTGGCTCATCGCCATTCCGGGCGCGGCCCTGGCGCTGCTGGTGCTCGCCATCAACATGATGGGCGACGGCCTGCGCGACGTGACGGCGCCCGACAGCCGGTCCTGAACGGAGCGGGCACCCGCGGCGCATGCCACCCTGTCCGCGCGCGCCGTGGCGAAAGCCGGCGGCCACGCTAGTCTGCCTTCCAAACGTCCTGTGAAGAGACCTCCATGACCCGCGCCTCCGCCATTGCCGCCGCCCACCAGATGTTTGACGACGGCAGCCTCAAGGAGATCTTCGCCCGCCGCATCGCCATCCCGACGGAGAGCCAGAACCCGGCGCGGGCTCCCGACCTCGCCCGCTACCTGACGGAGGAAATGCAGCCCTCGCTGGAGTCCATGGGCTTCTCCTGCCGCATCCTCACCCATCCCAACGCCAAGGGCCCCTTCCTGCTCGCGGAGCGGATCGAGGACCCGGCCCTCGTCACCGTCCTCGGCTATGGCCACGGAGACGTCATCGCGGGTCTCGAGGGCAAGTGGAAGGAGGGCCGCGATCCCTGGACCCTCGATGACACGGGCGACACCTGGTACGGCCGCGGCGTCGTCGACAACAAGGGCCAGCATGCCATCAACATCGAGGCGCTGCGCTGTGTGCTGAAGACTCGCGGCAAGCTCGGCTTCAACGTCCGTTACCTGATCGAGATGGGCGAGGAGGTCGGCTCCGCCGGTCTGCACGATCTCGCCCGCGACAACCGCGAGCTCTTCCTCGCCGACATCCTCATCGGCTCGGACGGCCCGCGCATGACCGCCGAACGCCCGACGCTCTGCCTCGGCTCGCGCGGTGGCTACCGCATCGACCTCGAGACCAAGGCGCGCGAGGGCGGCCATCATTCCGGCAACTGGGGCGGCCTTCTGTCCAATCCGGCGGTGCGGCTCGCCCATGCCATTTCCACCATCATAGGCCCCACGGGGCAGGTGCGCGTCCACGAACTCCTGCCGAAGGAGATGCCGGAATCGGTGAAGCGGGCGCTTTCCGACATCGAGCCCGCGAGCATTCCCGGTGGGCCTCAGATCGACACATGGTGGGGCGAGCCGGGTTTCACGCCGGCCGAGAAGGTCTATGGCTGGAACACCTTCGAGGTTCTGGCCTTCGGCGCCGGCGACATCGGCAATCCCCAGAACGCCGTGCCGCCCTCCGCTAAGGCGGTCTGCCAGATTCGCACCGTTGTCGGCTCGGAGCCCGAGGGTTTCATCCCCGCCATCAAGCGGCACCTCGTCCGCCATGGCTTCCCGGACGTCGAGGTCTCCTCCGGCCGCGATGCCGCCTTCAAGGCCACCCGCACCGATCCCGACCATCCCTGGGTGCGTTGGGCCGCCGCCTCCATCGCGGAGACCACGGGCAAGAAGCCTGCGGTCATCCCCAATGCCGGCGGTTCCCTCCCCAACGACGTCTTCGCGGAGATCATCGGCATGCCGACCATCTGGGTGCCGCACTCCTATCCCGGCTGCTCGCAGCACGCCCCCAACGAGCACGTCCCCTCGGCCCTGGTCCGCGAGGCCATCGGCCTCATGGCCGGGCTCTACTGGGACCTCGGCGAGGGCACGCACCCGAAGCTGGCGCGCTGAGCGCCGGGACAGGGGAGGGGGCCCCGATGAGCACGATCGACCGGACGGACGTCGCCATCGTCGGCGGCGGCATGGTGGGGACCGCGACGGCGCTCGCCTGCCTCGGTCGAGGTCTCTCGGTGACACTGGTCGATCCCGGCGGCATCAGCAACGCCGCGAGCTACGGCAATGCCGGGGTGATCTCGCGCGGCTCGCTCTTTCCCGTCGCAGGTCCCGGCGTGCTGAAGAAGCTGCCGCGCTACGCCCTCAACCGCGACGTCGCCATCCGCGTCGACTACGGCTCGCTGCTCGCCGTCGCGCCCTGGCTGATCGCCTTCATCCGCCGTTGCAACGAGGCCTCCTGGCGCGAGGCGGCGGGCGCCCTCGATCCGCTCTGCGCCGCGGCCTACGACGAGCACTGGCGCGTCGCCGGCGAGATCGGTGCCCGCGACCTGATCATGCGGCGCGGCTGGGTGAAGCTCTACCGCAGCGAGGACGCCTTCGCCGCCGCTGCGCTGGAGCGCGAGCTCCTCGGCCAGCACAAGGTCGGCTTCGAGGTGATCGACGGCGCCGAACTGCCGCAGTTCGAGCCGGCGCTGAAGCGGCGCTATGCCAAGGCCGTGTGGCATACCGAGACCGGCTCGGTGCGCGATCCCGGCGGGCTCGTCCGGGCCTACGAGGAGGCCGCCCGCCAGCGCGGCGCGAGGCTTGTCGTGGGGCGGGCGCGCACCGTCGAGGAGGACGGCGACGGCGCCCGCATCGTGCTGGACGATGGCGGCGCCATTCGCGCCCATACAGTGGTGATCGCGGCGGGAGCCGCCGCCCACGACCTCACACGCGCTATGGGCTACCGCCTTCCGCTGGCCGCCGAGCGGGGCTACCACCGCCACTTCGCCGATGCCGGCGACCACAAGCTCTCCCGCCCCATCCACGACACCGGCGGCGGTTACGTCGTCTCTCCCATGAATGCCGGCCTGCGCCTGCTCTCGGGCGTCGAACTCGCCCGCCGTGAGGCGCCCGCCAACCTCTCCCAGATCACCGCGGTCGAGGCCGACGCGCGCCAGACCGTTGCGCTAGGCGACAGCGTCGAGCCCACGCCCTGGCACGGGGCGAGACCCTCGACTCCCGACGGCCTGCCGGTCATCGGCCGCGCGCCGCGGCATCCCCATGTCATCTTCGCCTTCGGCCACGGCCATATCGGCCTGTCGACGGGGCCGATCACCGGCCGCGTCGTCGCCGACATCGTCACCGGCGCGACCCCCGCCGTGCCGATCGCCCCCTTCTCGCCCGGGCGATTCTGATGGCCCCCATGTCCGGGTGATCCCAGACATGCCGTCGGGGGACATTGCCAGAGCCCTGCGGGCGGCTAGAGTTGCGGCAAGGCGGGCGCCATGACCCGCGAACCAGAGGTGTGACCACGATGTTGAAGCGGATGATCGCTGCGGCCGGCATGGCCGCGGGCCTGATGGCGGGCGCGCTGGCTCCGGCCGGTGCGCAGACGGTGGAATGGCGCGGCGGCTCCATCGGCGGCGGCTGGTACACCATCGTCTCCGGCGCCGCCAAGCTCCTCGAGGACAAGATCCCCGGCATGACCATCAAGGCGGTGCCTGGTGGCGGCGCGGCCAATCCGGTGGCCGTGCAGCAGGGGCAGGCTCAACTCGCCATGTCCATCGACATCTTCGCGTCCATGGCGGCGAGCGCCACCGGCACCTATCAGGGCCGTCCGGCCGCCGACAAGCTGCGGATGATCGGCCAGTCCTTCGGAGACACGCCCTATCACTTCATTCGCGCCCCCGGCCAGACCATGGACATCGCGACCCTGTTCAAGGAGGGCCGCAACATCCGCTTCGGTGGCGCCAGCAATGGCTCGACCGACGAGATCGCCCTGCGCTGGCTCCTCGCCGTCTACGGCCAGACCTATGACAGCCTGCGTGCCCGTGGCTGGCGCTTCCAGCTCGCCGCCTATGCCGATCTCGCCGCGGCCTATCGGGACAATCAGCTCGACTACGCCTTCTTCGCGCTCGGCCTGCCGGGCTCCGCCGTGGTCGACATGGCCACCGGCCGCGACGGCGAACTCCTCGACATCCCGCAGGACGTGATGGACGCCTTCAAGCAGCGCCACGGGATGGGCTCGGGTGTGATCCCGGCGGGCACCTATCCGCGCTTCCAGGGCACGCGCGAGGTGAAGACGCTGGTGATGGCGACGACCCTCGTCACCTCGTCCGATGTGTCCGAGGACATCGTCTACAAGATCACCAAGGCCATCTGCGAAAACGTCGCGGAACTGCCCCGCATCCACGGCTCGCTGAAGGACTATCGCTGCGAGACGGCGATCGCCAACCGGCCGGTGCCGGTCCACCCCGGTGCTCTGCGATACTACCGCGAGCGCGGGTGGGTCCAGGGCTGATCCACCACGATTGAACAAGGCCCGGGCCACCGCCCGGGCCTTCACCTTTGGGGCCGGCGCCGGCTCGCCTCCTCTGTCGGATCTCTCGCCATGCGCGAACTCAAGGGGCCGGTCTTCTGGCTCGCCGCGGCCGTCGCCGTGCTCGCCTCGCTCTTCCACCTGTGGACCGGCGGCTTCGGCTTCCTCGAGCCGCGCGAGCAGCGCTCTATCCACCTGCTCGTGCTGCTGCCGCTCGCCTTCATTCTCTATCCGGCCAGCGAGACGTCACCGAAGGATCGTCCCAGCGCTGTGGACTGGCTGCTCTCCGTTCTCGCGGTTCTGCCGAGCCTCTATTCCTACGGCTGCGCCAATGGCGGGCGCTACTGTGCCTCCATCATCAACCTGCGCTTCGAGACGGTTGATCCCGTGCACCCGATCGAACTCGTCTTCGGCGTCATCGCCATCGTGCTGGTGGTCGAGGCCCTGCGCCGGGCGGGCACGCCCGTGCGCGCGGGCCTCGGCGCGACCGGCATCCTCTACCTCTTCGTCACGGAATACATGCCCGGGATCCTGCATTTCCGCGACATTCCGGCGACGCAGATCGTCGAGACCATGTATCTGTTCAACTCGAACGGCATCTACGGCTCGATCACCGGCATCTCGGCGACCATGGTCGCCATGTTCATCATCTTCGGCGCCTTCATCGAAGGCTCCGGCGTCGGCATGCTCTTCCACAATCTCGGCATGAAGGTCGCGGGCCGCCAGGCCGGCGGTCCCGCCAAGGTGGAAGTCGTATCTTCCGCCATGTTCGGAACCATCTCGGGGTCATCGGTGGCCAATGTCTTCGCCACCGGCTCCTTCACCATCCCCGCCATGATCAAGCTCGGCTATCGCCGCCAGTTCGCGGCGGGCGTCGAAGCAGCCGCTTCTGTCGGCGGCCAGATCATGCCGCCGGTCATGGGCGCGGGCGCCTTCATCATGGCCGAAATCACCAACATCCCCTACCAGACCATCGCCCTGGCGGCGATCGCCGGCTCGCTGCTCTACTTCTTCATGATCCTGATCAGCGTGCATTTCGAGGCGCGGCGCCTGCGCCTCACCGGCTGCGATCCCGACGAGATCCCGGACTGGAGCGTGGTGGTGCGGGACCTCCACCTGCTCATCCCGGTCTTCGTCATGGTGGGGGCCATGGCGCTCGGCTATTCGCCGTCCTTCGCCGCCTTCTGGGGCATCGTCGCGGTCTGGCCGGCCTCCTGGCTACGGTCCCACAGCCGGCTCTATCCCGCCGACATCCTGCGCATGCTGGCCAATGGCGGCCGCAACATGGTGGTCGTGGCGCTGGCCTGCGCCGGGGCCGGCATCTTCGTCGCCTGCCTGACCGTCACCGGAATGGTGATCTCCTTCTCCACCATTGTGACGGGCCTCGCCGGCAACAACCTCTACATTGCTGGCATCCTCATCGCGATCACCGTGCTGATCCTCGGCATGGGCGTGCCGACGACCGCCGCCTACATCATCGGCGCGGCAATTGGGGCGCCCATCCTGCAGCAGTTCGGTGTACCGGTCTTGGCCGCGCACATGTTTGTCTTCTACTTCTCGATCCTGGCGGACGCGACGCCGCCGGTCTCGGTAGCCTCCTATGCGGCCGCCTCCATCGCCCGCTGCAGTCCGATGGCGGCGGGCGTCGTCGCCTTCCGCCTCGCCATCGCCGGCTTCGTGGTGGGTTTCTCCTACCTGCATTCCAGCGCGCTGCTGCTGCAGGACACTTGGCTGGAGATCATCGGCGAGTTCCTCGGCAATGCCCTTGGCCTGACGCTGCTGGCCGCAGGCTTCTTCGGCTTCTTCCGCGCGCCCTTGCCGATGCTGGTCCGCGTACCGCTGATCCCGCTCGGCATCATGGCGACGCTCTTCGACCCCATTCCCGTCTGGTGGCGCGTCGCCATCGTTCTTGCGGTCTGCGTTGCTCTCTACCTCGCTCAGAAGGGCGCGGCCGAACGGGAGGGCGGCGTCCTCGCGGGCGAGGCCGCAGCGCGAAACACCGCCCGCCTCGCCCGGGAGACATCACCGACATGATCATCGACCGCATGCAGGTCCGGCTCACCCGCTGGCCCCTGAAGATGACCCGCAAGCACGGCGTCGGCGCCGGCGCCGCCC
>JAEZGJ010000297.1 GCA_023416965.1 Pseudomonadota bacterium
CCGTATGCCAGGCGGGCGCGCGGGGGCTCCTGCAGCTGTTGCCCGCCACGGCGCGCGCGACCGCCCGCACCCACGGCTTGCCCTTCGACCAGGGGCGGCTGACGAGCGACCCCGCCTACAATGCGCGCCTGGGCGCGGCCCATCTCGGCGAGCTCGTGGCCGAATTCAACGGCAGCTACATCCTCACCTTCGTCGCGTACAATGCCGGGCGTTCGCGCGCGCGCGAGTGGATCCAGAAATACGGCGACCCCCGCGATCCCCAGGTCGATCCCGTGGACTGGGTCGAGCGCATCCCCTTCACCGAGACCCGCAACTACGTCCAGCGCGTCATGGAGAACGTGCAGGTCTACCGCGCCCGCCTCGGCGGCGGCTCCGCCCTGCGCATCGAGGCGGACCTGAGGCGCGGCCGCCCGAACTGAGGCGGCTGAAGCTCCGATTCCGATTCAGGATCATTTGCCGAGTCCAGCCAAGGCCTTGCCGCTGGTCGCGAAAGTTCTGATTCCGATTCAGCGGCGTCCTTGCGCTCGCCGGCCGCTCCCAGGGCGGGCGAGGGCAGGACGTCTGGCAGCCGTCCCGTGAAAACCGGAGCGGGCATCGCTTCGGCTCCTGAAGGCTGATGTCGTCAAGGTCACGGTGCCCGTTCCGACGGCCTGCCGGCAGCCCTTGGCGGCCAATGGCCACCTTCGTCGGCATCGCCCTCCGCTTCAACGGCGCGATGACGGCCCCGCTCGTGCCGCTGATCTGGCGCGGGAACGGCCCTGAGCGCGTTCAGCCGCGCAGGGATCTGCGCAGGGGCTCGCGCTTCACGGTGGCCGGCTCCATGGCCTGGACGAGCTGGCAATAGGAGGAGCCGGGAAGCGGCGGGGCGAAGACATAGCCCTGGGCCGAACGGACGCCGCGACGGCGCAGTGCCTCCACCTGTTCGAAGGTCTCGACGCCCTCGGCGATCACCTCCATGTTGAGGTGGGCGGCGAGGTCGATGAGGCTGTCGACGATGGCGGTGGACTGGCGCTCCGCCCCCAGGGCATCGATGAAGAGCTTGTCGATCTTCATCACGTCCACCCTGAGTTTCAGCAGATAGCTCATGCCGCCATGACCGGTCCCGACGTCGTCGAGGGCCACCCTCACCCCCATCTCCTGGAACCGGGCGATGATGGAGCGCGCCGCGTCCATGTCGGGGAGCGGATCGCGCTCGGTCACCTCGAGAAGGACCTGCGAGAGCTTGACGTCCGAATGGGAGAAGATGGAGACGACGTCGCCGACGATCCGCTCATCGCGGAAATGAGCGGCGCACAGGTTGAACCCGCATTTCAGGTCGGGCCGGCCGGCATAGGTCGGCCCCAGTTCCTCGGCGGCCTGCCGCATGAGCGCGAGGGTGAGCGGGAAGATGAAGCCGGACCGTTCCGCCTCGCCGATGAAGGCGCCCGGGGGAATGAGGCGGCCATCGGGCTTTCGCCAGCGCACCAGAACCTCGCAACCGAGAATGCGGCCCGTGTCGAGGTCGATCAGCGGCTGGTAGTGCGGGATGAACTCGCCGTTGCGCAAGGCCCGGTACATGTCGGCCACCGGACCGCGCTCGCGCCAGCCGAACAGGACGAGACCGGCGAGGCCGATCCCGAAGCCGAGCCCGCCGCCGACCGCCGCCCCGACGACCCACCCCTTCTGCTGGCGCCAGGCCCCTGAGGAAGCTGCCACCTCCACACGAACAGGATAGGCGGTTGACAGGACCGTGGCCCTTACGTCCGGCGTCCCCGCGACACCGCCAGGTCCATGAACGGATACCAGCCGGCCACCCGGGACCAACTCGATGTCGACCCCGAGGCCGAGGTCGGAGCTCTGCACCTCCGAGTAAGGCACGAAGAGCCCGACGGCGACGATGCCGCCGGTCATGCCGCCGGAGGGCGATGCGAGTGTCAGGCGCAGGGCCCGGCCATGGGGGCCGCGCGTCAGGGCGATGGCCAGCGACAGGTTGGGGTCGCGGGTGGCGAAGGGGGTGGAGGCGGCTGTGATCTGCACCAGGCTGCCGACATTGTTGCAGCGGATGCGGCCGTCGGGGCCAATGACGGCGATCTCCTTCAGGACGGGCGATTCGAAGACGAGGACCTGCAGCGTCTCGCGTTCTTCCGCGTCGCAGTTCTCGATGCGCCGACCCTTCGCCTCCTTGAGCGACAGGGTGGCCCGCTCGATGGCATTGTTCATCCGGCCGAGGATCATCTCCGCGGTGTCGGTCACATGCGATTTCAGGCTGCGGTAGAGCCAGGCCTCGGCCATGAAATAGCCGGCAAGGGGCACGCCGGCGACCAGAAGCGCAGACACCAACCAGACCAGGCCTCTCTGCCTCGAGACCGTGTTCACGGCCACCCTTTCGCCTGCCACGCAACCGGCGATCAACAGCCGAGATCACGTAAAATTTTCAGCAGTTTAGGGGGTGTCGCTTAATGGTATCTTTCTTGACCCAGCGTCACGGGCTGCTTTCCTGATCCTGCTCCTGCGCCTCCACCACGGCGAGCGCCGTCATGTTGACGACGCCGCGCGCGGTGACCGAGGCGGTCAGGATGTGGGCGGGCCGCGCCTGCCCGACGAGGATGGGCCCGACAGGCAGGGCGTCGGCCAGGACCTTGATCACCTGGAATGCGATGTTGGCGGCCGACATGTTCGGCATGATGAGGACATTGGCCACGCCCTGCAGGCGCGACTGGGGGAAGACGCGCTCCCGCAGTTCCGGCAGCAGCGCGGAATCGGCGTGCATCTCGCCCTCGACCTCTAGGCCGGGGGCGCGCTCCCGGATGATCTTCAAGGCCTTCTGCATCTTCACGACCTGGTCGTCGTCGTGGCTGCCGAAATCGGAATGGGAGACGAGAGCGATCTTCGGCTCAAGACCGAAACGGCGCACGTGTTCGGCGGCGGTACAGACCATGTCGGCGAGCTCGTCCGGACTTGGATCAGCCGTGACGTGGGTGTCGGCGAGGAAGAGAGGGCCCTTGGAGGTGATGAGCAGCGACAGGGCCGCCAGCCCGTTGGCCCCCTGCTTCAGGCCGATCACCTGGCGGATGTGGCGAAGGTGGGTGGTGAAGCGCCCCTCGACGCCGCAGATCATGGCATCCGCGTCGCCGCGCTCCAGGGCCACCGCCGCAATGGCCGAGTTCGACGTGCGGATGATGGTGCGGGCCGCGTCGGGGGTGACCCCCTTGCGGCCAGTACGGTCGTGATAGGTAGCGACATAGTCGCGATAGCGCGGGTCGGACTGGGGGTCGATCAGTTCGAAGTCCTTGCCCGGCTTCAGGGACAGTCCGAAGCGCTCCAGCCGCTGCTCGACGACGGCGGGGCGACCGATCAGCACCGGGTAGGCGAGCCCCTCCTCCACGACGACCTGGGCGGCGCGCAGGATGCGCTCGTCCTCGCCCTCCGCGTAGATGACGCGCTTGGGGTTCTGGCGAGCCTTGTCGAAGACCGGCTTCATCAGGAGGCCCGATCGGAAGACGAAGCGCGACAGCTCGGCCTCATAGGCCTTGAAGTCGGCGATCGGCCGGGTGGCGACCCCCGTCTCCATCGCCGCGCGGGCGACCGCCGGGGCGATGCGCAGGATGAGGCGCGGATCGAAGGGCGAGGGAATGAGGTTGCCGGCGCCGAAGGTGCCGACCTCGCCGCCATAGGCCCTGGCGACGACGTCCGACGGCGCCTCGCGGGCAAGGCCCGCGATGGCGCGCACGGCGGCGAGCTTCATCGGCTCGTTGATGGCGGTGGCGCCGCAATCGAGCGCGCCGCGGAAGATGTAGGGAAAGCACAGGACGTTGTTGACCTGGTTCGGATAGTCCGACCGCCCCGTGCAGATCATGGCGTCGGGTTTGGCGGCGCGTGCCTCCTCCGGCATGATCTCCGGATTGGGGTTGGCGAGGGCCATGATGAGAGGCCCGGCCGCCATGCGCTGGACCATGTCCGGCTTCAGCACGCCGGCCGCGGACAGGCCGAGGAAAATGTCGGCATCGCCGATGATGTCGCCGAGGGTGCGGGCGTTGGTGTCCTTTGCATAGACCGCCTTGTAGGGGTCCATGAGCTTCTCGCGGCCCTTGTAGACGACGCCCTCGATGTCGGAGACCCAGATGTTCTCGACCCGGGCGCCGAGCTCGCGCAGCAGGTTGAGGCAGGCAATGGCGGCCGCTCCTGCCCCCGAAGCGACGATCTTCACGTCCTCGATGGACTTGCCCATCAGGGCGAGGGCATTGGTGACGGCTGCGGCGACGATGATGGCGGTACCGTGCTGGTCGTCGTGGAAGACGGGAATGGCCATGCGCTCGCGCAGGCGCCGCTCCACCTCGAAACATTCGGGGGCCTTGATGTCCTCCAGGTTGATGCCGCCGAAGGTCGGCTCCAGAGCTGCCACCACGTCGACGATGCGATCGACCTCACGGGCGTCGATCTCGATGTCGAAGACGTCGATGCCGGCGAATTTCTTGAACAGGACCGCCTTGCCCTCCATGACGGGCTTGCCGGCGAGCGGGCCGATGTCGCCGAGGCCGAGCACGGCGGTGCCGTTGGAGACGACGGCGACGAGATTGGCGCGGATGGTGAGTTCTGCCGCCTGGGCGGGATCGGCCACGATGGCCTCGCACGCGGCGGCGACGCCAGGGGAATAGGCCAGCGCCAGGTCACGCTGGTTGCCGAGCGGCTTGGTCGCCTGGATCTCCAGCTTTCCGGGCCGCGGCAGCCGATGATAGACGAGGGCGCCGGATTTGAGATCGTCCGTGATCGACTTTGTCATGCCAAGGGTCTCCTCGGCCGGTCATGCGCCGGCCGACCCGCCAGCGTCAATGTCCAGGATAGTCGCGAGCCGACAAGAGCGCGCGGCGGGCCAGCATTCGTGCCGGGGCAGAAAAGATGGCGCAGGGCGGCTTGGCCGTTGCGAGGCGGCGGCGCACGGGCTAATCCGGCCTCTTGCAGCGAGACGAGCGCCGTGACCGACACTCCCCACCCGAAGAACGGACTGACCTATGCCGAGGCCGGCGTCGACATCGACGCGGGCAATCGCATGGTGGACATGATCAAGCCGCTGGTGCGGGCGACCGCACGCCCCGGCGCCGATGCCGAGATCGGCGGCTTCGGCGGGCTGTTCGACCTGAAGGCGGCCGGGTTCACCGACCCGGTCCTGGTGGCGGCCAATGACGGCGTCGGCACCAAGATCAAGATCGCCATCGAGACCGGCCGGCACGACACGATCGGCATCGACCTCGTCGCCATGTGCGTCAACGACCTCGTGGTGCAGGGCGCCGAGCCGCTGTTCTTCCTCGACTATTTCGCCACCGGCAAGCTGTCGCCGGAGGCCGCCGCCCAAGTGGTCAAAGGAATCGCGCTGGGCTGCCGGCAGGCGGGATGCGCCCTGATCGGCGGCGAGACCGCGGAAATGCCGGGCCTCTACGCCGACGGCGACTACGACCTCGCGGGCTTCTCGGTCGGCGCCGCCGAGCGCGGCACGCTGCTGCCGCGCCGCGACGTGGCGCCCGGCGACGTGGTGCTGGGCCTGCCCTCCTCCGGCGTCCATTCCAACGGCTATTCGCTGGTGCGCAAGATCGCGGCGGTGTCGGGCCTCGGCTGGGACGCGCCCGCCCCCTTCGATGACGGCCGCAGCCTCGGCGAGGCGCTGCTGGAGCCGACCCGCATCTATGTGAAGAGCATCATGGCGGTGCATCGCGGCACCGGCGCGCTGAAGGCCCTCGCCCACATCACCGGCGGCGGCTTCGTCGACAACATTCCGCGGGTGCTGCCGGAAGGCACCGGGGCCGAGATCGACCTCTCCTCCATCGCCGTGCCGAAGGTGTTCGGCTGGCTGGCCAAGGTCGGCGGCCTCGCCCAGGCGGAGATGGTGCGTACCTTCAACTGCGGCATCGGCATGGTGATCGTGGTGGCGGATGGCGATGCGGCCAGGGTGACGGAGGCGTTCAGCCTCGCCGGGGAGACGGTGGTCAGGCTCGGCCGGATCACCGAGGCGGCGGCGGAGCCGCGCGTCACCTTCACCGGGGCGCTGGCGCTGTGAGCACGCCGGGGGCGCGCAAGCGCGTCGCGGTCCTCATATCGGGGCGCGGCTCGAACATGGCGGCGCTGAGCGAGGCGGCGCGGGAGCCCGACTATCCGGCCGAGATCGTGCTGGTCCTCTCCAACGTGCCGGGCGCGGGCGGCCTCGCCCGGGCCGAGGCGGAGGGCATCGCCACCGCCACCGTCGACCACCGCGCCTTCGGCCGCGACCGCGAGGCCTTCGAGCGCGCCGTGCAGGCGGTGCTGGAAGCGCATGCCATCGACATCGTCTGCCTGGCCGGCTTCATGCGCATCCTGACGCCCTGGTTCGTGGCCAGGTGGGAGGGCCGTATGATCAACATCCACCCTGCCCTGCTGCCGGCCTACAAGGGGCTCGACACCCATGCGCGGGCGCTGGCCGACGGGGCGACCGAACACGGCGCCACCGTGCATTTCGTCACGCCGGGCATGGACGAGGGCGAGACGATCCTGCAGGAGGCGGTGCCGGTCCTGCCGGGCGACACGGCCGAGAGCCTCGCCCGCCGCGTGCTGGAGGTGGAGCACCGGATCTATCCGCAGGCGCTGCGGATGATCGCCACCGAATACCGGCTGCTCTGAGGTCACGCGCCGAGCAGCAGCCTTTCCAGGCTGCCGGCGGCGAGTTCCTCCAGGAAGGCGACGGCGAAGCCCTCGGGAAAATGCCGGCAGACCCGCGCCGGCACGCGGCCGACGGTCACCACGGCGCCGATCTCCGGCACCCGGTCGGCTGAGAGCGCGGCGCCGGTCACCGACATGTCGAGGACAAGGCAGGAGAGGCATGTGCCGTCGGCATAGGCGATCCGGCCGAAGGGGTCGCGCGGGACGATGCGGGCGTGGCGCCTGAGGTCGCGGGTGTCGTGGGCCTGGTGCTCCTGCAGCCAGGCGAGGCGCATGGCGATGCGTCGGCGCTGGGCGGCGGGCAGCATCAGCGTCATGACGAAGCCGCCGGCCACGACGCGGCTGACGCGGCCGGAGAGCTTGCCGAAGCTCGGGATATAGGCGGTTGCGCCGTCGCCGAGGGTGGCGCGGGCGGGTGTCGCCAGCATCAGGGCCTGGCTCGACATGTTGATGGCGCGGCAGGGAAACTCCCGTCGACGGCCGGCCTCGTCCCGGAGGGCGGAGAGCTGGCAGTCGCCGGCGAGGCTCATGATGACCAGGGGATCGGTGTCCCCGGGAGAGACGGTCACGACGGCAATGTCGCAGAACGACGTCATCGCATGAATTCAACGAATTCTGTGAGCGCAATGATGTCATTCTATACGATTCGTGACAGATGGATACGGCGCTACCAGTGTATCCATTGTGATCTCGACATTTTATATTTGGGTCGACACCGTATTCGACCGTCGGTTTCTGTCCTTTGTCGGCGCCGCAGCGGCGACAGGCGCCCCGACTGACGGTTCAGCTGCCGAGCAGAAGATGTTCGAGACTGCCGGGGGCGATCTCCTCGAGGAAGGCCACGGCGAATCCCTCGGGGAAGTGCCGGCAGACGCGGGCCGGCACGCGGCCGACCACGAGCAGGGTGCCGAGGTCCGGGACGAGGGCGGCGGAGAGCGCGGCGCCGGTCACCGACATGTCCATCACGAGGCAGGACAGGCAGCTGCCGTCGGCGAAGGTGATCTGGCCGAAAGGCTCGCGCGGCACGACGCGCGCGTGCTGCCTTAGGTCGCGCGTGTCGTGAGCCTGGTGGTCCTGCATCCAGGCGAGCCGCTTGGCGATCCTCTGCCGCTGCGTCTCATTGACCATCAGGCTCATGACGAAGCCGCCGTCGAGAACGCGGATGACGCGGCCGGACAGCTTGCCGAAGCTCGGGATATAGGCGGTGGCGCCGTCCGCCATGGTGGCGCGGGCGGGCGTCGCCAGCATCAGGGCCTGGCTGGACATGTTGATGGCACGGCAGGCGAATTCCCGGCGCTTGCCGGTCTCGTCGCGCAGCGCGGCAAGCTGGCAGGAGCCGGCCAGGCTCATGATGACGCGCGGCTCGGCGCGGCGTTCCACCCGGATGTCGTCGGCAAAGACGGTCTGCATTTTCATGGGCGCATACCCAATCGGACGGGGGTCATCCCCCGTCTGTGCCACGCCCCTGAGAATATGCGTTTAAGACGTTATGAAAACTTGAGTCTATTCGACGGTATAATCGACACATTCCGTTGTCGTAGCGTCAATACCACCGCAATACTTTCCGCTGCGTCAGGATCATGCTGTCCGGATCCAGACCTTGTTGTCGTGGAAGGCGGCCCCCCCGAAGGGCGCGACCGCATCGGCGCCGGTCAGCATGTTGATGCCGCGGCCGCCCTCATGGTCGGCATTGGCCCAGAGCCCCTCGGCGATGAGCGTGCCGGGGCGGGTCTGGTCGGTCACCCTGGCGTGGAGGATCACGGTGCCGCGCGGCGAGCCGAGTTGGACCTTCGCACCGGCGGCGATGCCGAGCCGATCGGCGTCGGCGGGATTGATCATCACCTCCGGCCGACCCTCGCGCTTGCGGGAGGACGGGGTCTCCGCGAAGGTCGAGTTGAGGTAGCTGCGCGACGGCGAGGTCGCGAGCTTGAAGGGATAGGTGGCGTCCGGCTCCTCGGTCACCGCCCAGTGGTCGGGCAGCGAGGGCATGGACTCGACCGGCCCCATCGTGCCGATGCTGGCATAGGGCACGTTCGGCCAGTCCGGCTTGAAGCGGAACTTCCGGTCGCCGTAGGCGAAGCCCTTGAGATAGTGCGCCTCCTCGAATTTCGGCTGGACGTCGCGGAAATTCGTCACCTCGAGTTCGGCGAGCGTGCCCCATCCCGACTTCTGCAGGGTCCAGTCGATGATCTCGCGCGGCGTCATGGCGAAGCCGGGATGCTCGGCGCCGAGCCGTCCCGCGAGATCGGTGATGAGGTCGTGGTTGGAGCGACACTCGCCGGGCGGCTCGACAAGCTTCAGGCCCAGCATGATGTGCTGGTGGCCGCCGCCCTGGTACATGTCGTCGTGCTCCATGAACTGGGTCGCGGGCAGGACGAGGTCGGCCATCTTCGCCGTGTCTGTCATGAACTGCTCGTGCACGACGGTGAAGAGGTCCTCGCGGGCGAAGCCCTCGATCACCTTAGACTGGTCCGGGGCGACATTGACCGGGTTGGTGTTCTGGATGAGGAGCGCGGTCACCGGCGGCCCCTCGGACCCGTCCGGCCGGCGCAGGGCCGCGGCCTCGCCGGTCAGGATGGCGCCGATGCGCGACTGGTCGAGGGTGCGCACCGCCGCATCCTTGACGTCCAGGCCCTCGATCAGCGACTTGCGCCAATGATAGATCGCGCCGTTGTTGTGGAAGGCCCCGCCCCCTTCGTATTGCCAGGCGCCGGTGACGGCGGGAATGCAGGAGGCCGCGTGCATGTTCACCGCGCCGTTGCGCTGGCGGCCGAAGCCGTAGCCGAGGCGGAAGAAGGTTTTTCTGTTCTCGCCGACCAGCTTCGCGAAGGACTCGATCTCGGCGACCGTCAGGCCGGTGATAGCGGCCGCCCATTCCGGCGTCCGGCTCTGCAAATGCGATTCAAGCTCGGCCGGTACATCGGTGAAATCCCTGAGATAGTCCCGGTCCGCGAAGCCGTCGCGGAAGAGCACGTGCATGACGGCGCAGGCGAGCGCCGCGTCGGTGCCCGGCTTCAGCACGAGGCCGAGATCGGCCTGTTTCACCGTGTCGGTGCGGTAGATGTCGACGACGACGATCTTTGCGCCGCGCTCCTTCCGCGCCTTCATGGCGTGGGTCATGACATTGACCTGGGTGGAGACCGGGTTGGTGCCCCAGATCACCACCACGTCGGCCTTGGCCATCTCGCGCGGATCGACGCCCGCCAGGCGGCCGGTGCCGGCGATGAACCCGGACCAAGCCATGTTGGTGCAGATGGTGGAATAGAAGCCGGAATATTTCTTCACGTGGCGCAGGCGGTTAATGCCGTCGCGCTGCACGAAGCCCATGGTGCCCGCGTAATAGTAGGGCCAGACCGTCTCCGCTCCGTAGCGGCGCTCCGCCTCGAGGAAGCGCTCGGCGGTCATGGCCAACGCCTCGTCCCAAGAAATGCGCTGGTAGGTGCCCGAGCCCTTCGGCCCCTTGCGGATGAGCGGGTGGAGGAGCCGGTCCGGGTGGTGGATGCGCTCGGCATAGCGGGCCACCTTGGCGCAGACGACGCCGGCCGTGTAGCTCTGCGCGGGATCGCCGTGCACGCGGCCGATCGTCCTGCCGTCGATGACCTCCACCTCCAGCGAGCAGGCGGAGGGACAGTCATGGGGACAGGTCGACTTCAGGCGCTGGACGCTGACGGGGGCGTTCATGGCGGCTCCGCTGTGCAATGCAAACTGGATCGTATCCAAAGTGCGGGGGGCGGCGCCAATGAAAAAGGCGGGCCGGAGCCCGCCTTCCAAAGCTGTCAGGACCTGCCGCGGCGATCAGGCCGGCAGGATCTCGTTCTCCGAGAAGAACTGGGCGATCTCGATCTTGGCGTTCTCGACGGAGTCCGAACCGTGGACCGAGTTCTCGCCGACGGAGACGGCGTAGAGCTTGCGGATGGTGCCCTCGGCGGCCTGGGCCGGGTTGGTGGCGCCCATGATCTCGCGGTACCTGGCGACGGCGTTCTCGCCCTCCAGCACCTGGACGACGACCGGAGCCGAGACCATGAAGTCGACGAGCTCGCCGAAGAAGGGACGCTCCTTGTGGACCGCGTAGAACTTGCGGGCCTCGGGCAGCGACATGCGGATGCGCTTCTGGGCGACGATCTGCAGGCCGGCGGCCTCGATCACCGCGTTCACGGCGCCGGTCAGGTTCCGCTTGGTGGCGTCCGGCTTGATGATGGAGAAGGTGCGCTCGATGGCCATGGATCGTTCCTTGAGGGAATGGTGGGATCAGGTGGCGCGCTTCTAGCAGCGGCCCGGTGCGCCCGCAACGCCCCCTCGCCCGCCGCCCTGCCGCTCGGCTGAACGGCAGGTGAAGAGGGACCTCAGAACGCATTCAGCGGGCCGCCCGCACCATCCTCCCCATGATCGCGAAACCGAGCGATCCAGCGACTGGAGATGGTCACGATGCGCAGCCTGGTTCTGTCCACCCTCGCGGGCCTTGCCGCCGTGGCGGCCGTGGCCGCCGCGCCGGGCGATGCCCGGGCGCAGGTCGGTGTCGGTGTCGAGGTCGGCATCGTGCCGGTCCAGTGGGGTCCGCATCCCGACTGGGACGGCCCGCGGCGCCATCACGGCCCTCCCCCGGGTTGGGGCCATCGCCCGCCGCCGCCGCACTGGGGGCATCGCCCGCCGCCGCCCCCGCCGCCGCACTGGGGCTATCGCCCACACCGCCCGGTCTATGTCGAGCCGACCTGCTGGCGCGAGCGCCGCTGGGTGGAGACGCCCTGGGGCCGCGAGATCCGCCACGTGAGGATCTGTCGCTGACGCAAAGCGTCTGAGAGGTTCACGCGCGGGTCATCCAACGCCCCACCCAGACCTGACTCGCGCGGGTACGGGCCCGCCACCGGAGAGATCCGGCGGCGGGCTTGCCACGTTCAGGCCTCCAGCACCTTGGCCTTGAACAGGGTGCCCGCCGCGAAGGCCGCCGCCGTCGGCACCACCAGAAAGAGCCAGAGCTGCGACAGGGCCGTGCCGCCGACGAAGAGCGCCGGACCGAAGGAGCGCGCCGGATTGACCGATGTGCCGGTCACCGGGATCAGCAGCAGGTGGATGGCGGCGAGGGTCAGGCCGATGGCGAGGCCCGCGACCGCGGGTGAACCGGCTTTGGAGGTCACGCCGAGGATGGTGACGAGGAAGAGGAAGGTGCCGACGAACTCGCCGATGACGGCGGAGGTGACGCCGTAGCCCCTGGCGGCGTCCCAGCCGTTCTGGCCGAGGCCGGCGGCGGTGACGTCATAGCCCCCGGCCTTGCCGGCGAGCACCACATAGAGGATGGCGGCGCCGACCACGGCCCCGGCAACCTGGGCGACGACATAGCCCGCGAGTTCGTCGGTGGGCATGCGGCCGGCGGCCCAGACGCCGACGGAGACGGCGGGGTTGACGTGGCAGCCCGAGACCGGGCCGATGCCATAGGCCATGGCGACGATGGCAAGGCCGAAGGCGAGCGCGATCGGCAGCGTGGCCAGCGCCGAATAGGGCTGGCCCGCACCGAAGACGGCCCCCTGCCCCCCGAGCGTGACGACGCCGCAGCCGATGATCACCAGCGCCGCCGTGCCGATGAACTCGGCGACATATTTCTTCATGGACGCGTTCATATGCGTGTCCTCCCCGTCGATCGCCCCCGTCTCGTCGCGGGAGTTGACGGCATCATAGCACCACGGCAACCGCCGGCATGCGCAGTCTCCCGGAGCTTGACGGCGGTGCGTAGTCCGCCCGCTTGCATTGCCCGTCTGGCTCCGCCAAAAGCCGGCCATGCTGCAGATCAACGACCTGACCGTGCGGGTGGCCGGCCGCGTGCTCATCGACAATGCGTCGGTGACGCTGCCGCCGAACGCGCGCGTCGGCTTTCTCGGCCGCAACGGCACGGGGAAATCCACCCTGTTCAAGGTGATCCAGGGCGAGATGGCGGCCGATGGCGGCTCGTTCAAGCTGCCGGCGAGGGCCCGGCTGGGCGGCGTCGCCCAGGAGGCGCCGGGCGGACCGCAATCCCTCCTCGACTTCGTGCTTGACGCCGACAAGGAGCGGGCGCGCCTTCTCGCCGAAGCGGAGACGGCAAGCGATCCGCACCGGATCGCCGAGATCCAGACGCGGCTCGTCGACATCGACGCCCATTCAGCCCCGGCCCGCGCCGCGGCGATCCTCGCCGGCCTCGGCTTCGACACGGCAGCTCAAGCCAGGCCCTGCTCGGACTTCTCGGGGGGCTGGCGCATGCGGGTGGCGCTCGCCGCGGTGCTGTTCACCGCGCCTGACCTCCTGCTCCTCGACGAGCCGACGAACTATCTCGACCTCGAGGGCACGCTCTGGCTGCAGGACTATCTCGCCGGCTATCCGCACAGCGTGCTGCTGATCAGCCACGACCGCGACCTGCTCGATGCCTCGGTGGAGCACATCCTGCACCTCGACCAGGGCAAGCTGACGCTGTGGAAGGGCTCCTACACGACCTTCGCCCGGTCGCGGGCCATCGAAATGGCGGTGCGCGAGAAGGCGGCGAAGAAGCAGGAGGAGAAGCGCGCCCACCTGCAGAGCTTCGTCGACCGATTCCGCGCCAAGGCGACCAAGGCGAGGCAGGCGCAGTCGCGGCTGAAGATGCTGGAGAAGATGGAGGCGGTGACGACCATCGTCGACACCGACGTGCCGCCCTTCGTCATTCCGGAGCCGGCGCGCAAGGCCTCGCCGCCTATCATCACCATGGAGGGCGCCTCCGTCGGCTACACGGAGGGACAGCCGATCCTCCGGCGGCTCGACCTCAGGATCGACGACGACGACCGGATCGGGCTTCTCGGCGCCAACGGCAACGGCAAGTCGACCTTCCTGAAGCTGATCTCGGACCGGCTGAAGGCCATGTCCGGCCGGATGGTGCGCGCCGACAAGCTGAAGATCGCCTATTTCGCCCAGCACCAGCTCGACGAGTTGAGGCCCGGGGAGAGCGTCTACCAGCATCTGAGGCGGCTGATGCCGGACGATCCCGAGGCGAAGGTGCGTGCCGCGTGCGCCCGCGCCGGCTTTTCGGGCGAAAGGTCGGACACCAAGGTGTCATCTCTCTCGGGCGGCGAGAAGGCGCGGCTCCTTTTCGCCCTCGCCGTGTTCGAGGGGCCGCACCTCCTCATCCTCGACGAGCCGACCAACCATCTCGACATCGACAGCCGCGCCGCCCTGGTGGAAGCGCTGAACGGCTATTCGGGCGCAGTGCTGATCGTCTCGCACGACCGGCACCTGCTGGAATCGACGGTGGACCGGCTCTGGCTGGTGCGCGACGGGACCGTGAAGCCCTTCGACGGGGATCTCGACGACTACCGCAAGATCGTGCTGTCGGGCGCGGCGCCGGAGAAGGCGGCGAAGCCGGAGCGCGCTGCCGAGGCGAAGTCCGCCCCACCCCCGCGCGGCGAAACCAAGGCGCTGGCCAAGCGGGTCGCCGAGATCGAGGCGACAATGGAGAAGCTGAGGGCGGATATCGACAAGATCGACCGCATCCTCGCCCAGCCCGGCTATTTCGAGGCCCATCCCGACAGCGCCGCCCAGGCCGCGAAGACGCGGGGCGTGCGCGAGAAGCAGCTTGCCGAGGCGGAAGAAGCCTGGCTCGAGGCGAGCGCCGAACTGGAGGCGGCGGGCTGAGAGACGCGACGCAGACGTCACGCGAGCACCAGTTGCGTCCCGCAGGCCAGCGTGGTCACGCGGGGAGCCGGACTTCCGACGACGTTTGCAGAACGGTCCAATCTCCCGCCAAGCTGCTGTTCACGCCTTCGGGGGACTGTCTGCACGTGGGACGCTACGCCTTGCTCGTGATCGCCGGATGCATGCTGGGCGCCATGGCCGGCTGCGCAGTCTCGGTCGGTACCTATGTCGCCTATGTGGAGGTGATGCACCACCGGGAGGCTGATGGCGGCGAAGTCATGCGCCTTCTTTTCGTTCTCGGCCCGCTGGCGACGCTGCTGGGAGCCGCCGGAGGCGCCATCGGTGCCGTCCGCTGGATGCGGGCACGGTATCGGCGCGACTGACTAGTTCTCCTTGATCGTCTTCCTCCACCGCGCCCTGAGCACGCTCGGGCGCTCGGGGTAGCGCTCCTCGAGGAATTCGGCGGAGGCGATGCGGTCGGTGCGGAAGGAGCGGAAGTCGCGGCGCAGCTCGCACCAGGCGATGAGGTGGCGGACGCTGTCGAAATAGCCCACCGCCACCGGCCAGAGGATGCGCTGGGTCGCCCTGCCCTGCTCGTCGCGGTAGCCCAGCGCGATCTTCTTGCCCTCGTGGATCCAGCCTCGGACGCGGGCGAGGTCGATGCGATCCTCGGTGGGCTCCCAGGCCGGGCCGGTGCGGGAGACGGGGTCGAGGGCGACGTCGCGCAACCTCTCCGGCACGATGGCGGCGAGCTTGGCGATGAGGTCTGCGGCGGCGCGCGACAGCGCGGGGTCGCCGCGCGACTGCACCCAGCGGGCGCCGAGGGCGGCCGCCTCGATTTCGTCCGACGTCAGCATGAGCGGCGGCAGGTCGAAGCCGCCCTCCAGCACGTAGCCGAGCCCCGCCTCGCCGCGGATCGGCACGCGCTGGCCGATCAGGGTGGAGATGTCGCGGTAGATCGTGCGCTTCGACGTCTCGAGCTCCGAGGCGATGGCCTCGGCGGTGAGCGGACGGCGCGAGCGGCGCAGGATCTGGATGATCTGGAAGAGTCGGTCGGAAGGTCTCATGGCGACATCCTGCCGCGGGGCTGCTGACATCGTTATGACAGCAGCCTGGCAACAGAGCCAGCAGCTAGCGCCGGAAACGCCTCGACCAGGCGGCGACGAGCACCGCGGCGAGACCGAGGGCGGAAACCGAGAGGCTCACCATGACCGGCACATAGCCGAAGGTTCCGATGGCGAGGCTCGCCGGCAGCGCGATCACCGTCATGGCGGCGAAGAATGTGGCGTTGAACACGGCCATGGGCGTTGCCCGCTGCTCGGGCGGGGTGCCGTCGCAGATCCAGGCCGAGAGCACGGGAAAGCCGATGGAATGGCCGAGGCCGAAGACGAAGCCCGCCGCAACCACCCCCGTCATGGACGCGGCGAAGGCGACGAGCACGAGGCCGGCGGCGAGCAGCAGGGCGCCGCCGGCGACCACGGCCCGGCGGTCGACGTTCTCGATCAGCGCGAGGCCGCCGAAGCGCACGGCGAAGATGGAGATGGTGAAGGCGGTGAAGAAGGCGCCGACGACGATGCCGCGCTCCACCAGGATCGGCGCCGCATAGGCGCTGATGAAGCCGAACATGTAGCCGTAGACGATGGCGGAGAGCAGCGGCAGCCAGATGCGCGGGTTTCTCAGGAGCCCGGCAATGCCGCCCACCGGTCCCTCGGTGCGGTCGACCGCCCGGATCGTCCAGAGCAGCGGCAGGCCGAGCACGGCGGGAACGGCGCCGGCGACGAAGTAACCGTGGGCGCCGAAGGCGTGGTAGAGGAACTCCGCCAGGATCGGCCCGAAGGCATAGGGCAAGGGCGCCATGGCCGAGAGCAGGCCGAAGAGGCGCACGAAGCGCTCGCGGGTGAGGCGCGTCGAGCCGTAGGTCATGACCGGCGCATGGAACAGGGCGAATCCGGTGCCCTGGATCAGGCGCGAGGCGAGCGATCCGAGAAAGGTCTCGTGGGTGAAATAGAGGCTGATGAAGCCGAGCGTGGTCAGCACCGCGCCGATACGCACCGTCTGCAAGATGCCGATACGGTTGGCGAGCGGGCCGGAGAAAAGGCTCATCAGCACGAGGGGGATGCCGTAGACGGCGATCAGCAGCCCGATGTCGCGGTGCGGGAAGCCCGCCTCCTCCCATACCACCGCCAGCAGCACGGATTGCTGGTTGGTCATGGCGGTGAGGAAGATGATCGCGGCGAGACGCCAGAACTCGGACCTGGCGGCGAGATCGATGAAACCGCGGGGAGGCTCGGCCGACGGCAGGGCGTTCACGCCCTCTTCCCCCAGCGGCCGTTCTCGTCCTGCTGCCAGTAGGTGCAGGCATGGCCGGCGGCCTTCGCCGCCTTCCAGCTGGCGCGGGCCTGGTCGAGCGCGTCGGGGTCGTTGCCGTCGAACATCAGCACGATGCGCTCATAAGCCTCCATGTCGGCGGGCAGCGCCGCACCGTCCACCAGGAAGCGGACGGTGGCGCCATTGGCGCGCTCGGGCCCGGCCGTCAGCAGCACGGGCTGCAGGGCGGCGTCCGCCTCCCGGTCCGTTCCGTGGGGCAGGAAGCTCTCGTCGGAATAGGTCCACAGCAGCGCGTCGAGCGCCTCGACCCTTTCGGGCGAGGCCGCCTCGACGGCGACCTTCCAGCCGCGTTCCACCGATTTTTCGAGCAGCACCGGCAAGACCCTTTCGAGCGGCTGGTTCTGCAAATGGTAGAACAGGATGTCTGTCACGAGTTCCGTCGTTTTTGCATAGCTCCGCGCGATCAGCGCTCGTAGCGGTCGGCAACGAACCTGTCGAGCAGCCTGACGCCCCAGCCGGCGCCCCAGCTGCGGTTGATGTCGCCCTTGTTGGAGTTCATCGCCGTGCCTGCCACATCCAGATGGGCCCAGGGCACATCGCCGACGAAGCGCTGAAGGAACTGGGCGGCGGTGATGGCGCCGCCATAGCGGCCGCCGGTGTTCTTCATGTCAGCGAACTGGCTGTCGATGAGCTTGTCGTATTCGGCGGAGAGCGGCATGCGCCAGACCCTCTCGCCCGTCGACAGGCCCGCCTCCGTCAGCGCCCCGGCCACCTCGTCATTGTTCGAGAACAGGCCGGCATTCTCCTGGCCGAGGGCGACCATGATGGCGCCGGTGAGGGTAGCGAGGTTGACCATGGCCTTCGGCTTGAACCGGTCCTTGGCGTACCAGAGCACGTCGGCAAGGACGAGGCGGCCCTCGGCGTCAGTATTGATCATCTCGATGGTCTGGCCGGACATGGAGGTGAGGATGTCGCCGGGCCGGTAGGCATTGCCGTCGGGCATGTTCTCGACGAGGCCGATGAGGCCGACGACGTTCGCGCGCGCCTTCCGCGCCGCCAGCGCATGCATGGCGCCAACGACCGCGGCGGCGCCGCCCATGTCGCCCTTCATGTCCTGCATGCCCTCGCCCGGCTTCAGCGAGATGCCGCCGGAATCGAAGCAGACGCCCTTGCCGACGAGGCAGACCGGCGCCTCGCCGTCCTTGCCGCCGTCCCAGCGCATCACCACGACGTGGCTGTCGCGGGCCGAGCCCTGGCCGACGGCGAGCAGGGCTCCCATGCCGAGCTTCTTCAGGTCCTTCTCGTTCAGCACCTCGACATCGACCCCGAGACGGGCGAGGTCGCCTGCGCGCCTGGCGAATTCGGTCGGCGAGAGGACGTTGGGCGGCTCGTTGACGAGGTCGCGGGCGACGTCGACACCATCCGCGACGGCCTCGCGAGCCTTGAAGGCCTTGCGGGCAGCCTTCTCGTCGGCGACCAGCAGGGTGACCGAGCGCTTGCGGCTGGCGGCCTCGCCGTCCTTCTTCTTCGTCTTGTACCGGTCGAAGCTGTAGAAGCGCAGGCGCAGGCCGAGGGCGAGGTCGGCCGCCTGCTCGGCGCTCAGCGCACCCGAGGCGGTGGCGGCGACCACGCTCGCCTCGTTCGCCGCGTCCGGCAGGCGGGCGCAGATCGCGCCGCCGAGCTTGATCACGTCGAGTTCCTTCCAGTCGGCGCTCTTGCCGATCCCGGCGGCGATCAGGCGCGATGCGGCAAGCTTCTCGGGCGCGATGATGTCGAGGAAGCTGCCGGCCTTGCCCTTGAATCCGTCCTGCGCCGCGGCGCGGTCGAAAAGGGCACCGGCCGCAGGCGGCAGGGATGCCGCCTCCGGCAGGGCCATGTCCTCTCCGACGAGGCAGACCAGAAGACCCGTGACGGGGGCGGACAGCGGCGCGAAGCTGATCTTGAGGGTATCGGGCATGGGGCCAACTTGCTGTGGATGAGAATCGGGCGCAATGCCCTGATGCATCACACTAACGCGACGTTGTGGCCTGCGGGAGACGCCCCGCCGGGAATCGGCATTGCCGCACGGCGCCACCTTGCCGCCGCCATGATCGGCTTCTAACCCTGCCCGCTGAAGCAAGCGCGGGTTGGCGGACCCTGCACCAGCATGAGCCGGGAATGGGATCCCTCGAACGCTACATATTCCGGCAGGCCGCCCTCGCCTTCGTGGCCGGGCTGTTCATCCTGACCCTGGTCGTCTGGATCACGCAGGTCCTGCGGCAGCTCGACCTCGTGACCAACAGCGGCCAGACCATCGCCCTGTTCTTCATGATGACCAGCCTCGGCATCCCGGTACTGCTCGCCCTCATCGCGCCCATCGCGCTGTTCATCGCAGTGGTGCAGACCCTCAACAAGCTCAACGGCGATTCCGAGTTGATCGTCATGTCGGCCGCGGGCGTCTCGCCGGCGCGGGTCGCCCGACCGCTCTTCATCCTGACGGTCCTCGTCATGGTCTTCGTCGGGGCTCTGTCGCTGTGGCTGACCCCCTCCTCCATCCGGCATTTCCGGCTGCTGCTGACGCAGGTCCAGGCGAACCTGCTCACTGCCATCGTCAGGCCCGGCCAGTTCACCCAGGCCGATCGCGGCCTCACCTTCCATATCCGCGACCGCGCGCCGGGCGGCGTGCTGCTCGGCATCGTCGTGGCGGACACGCGCGATCCCCAGGTGCACATGATCTACGTGGCCGAGCGCGGGGTGATCACCGAGCAGCCCCAGGGCACCTTCTTCGTGCTGGAGAACGGCAACCTGCAGCGGCGCGAGACCAAGGACGGTGCGACCTCGATCGTCGTGTTCGACCGCTACGCCTTCGACCTGTCGCAGCTCACCCAGGCGGCCGAAACGATTTATAGACCATCGGAACGCTATACGTCCGAGCTCATGAACCCCGACCCTGCCGATCCCATGCTGGAACGGTGGCGTGGGAGGTTCCGTCAGGAGCTGCACGACAGGTTCGCCGCGCCGCTCTACCCACTGGCCATGTTGTGTATTGCGTTCGCCATGCTGGGACAGGCCCGTACGACGCGGCAGAGCCGCGGAGCCGCGATCGCCGGTGCGATCATCATCATGGCCGCCTTCCGCGGCGGCGGCTTCGCCGTGTCCGGCATCGTGGCGGCGCGGCCGGCGGCGGTGCCCTTCGTCTATCTCCTTCCCGTCGCCACCATCCTGTTCTTCGGGGCCGTGTCGCTCGGCCTTATCAAGGTCCGGCCGCCCGAAGTCCTCACCCGCCTGTCGAACGAGATCACCGACCGGATCAGCCGCATGATCGCGGCGCGCACGGCGGCAGGAGGCAGCGCCTGATGGTGTCGACCTTCTCGCGCTACATGACGCGCAAGTTCCTCGCGGCGGTGGGCGGCACCTTCCTCGGAACGTTCGGTCTGGTGCTCATCGTCGACTTCGTCGAGCAGTTGCGCCGCGTGGAAGATGCCACCCGTGCGCCCACCCATCTGGTGGCGCTGCTGACCATCTACCGCGTTCCCGCCTTCATCGAGATCGTTCTGCCCTTCGCCGTGCTCGTCGGCGCCATGCTGTGTTTCCTCGGCCTGTCACGGAAGCTGGAACTGGTGGTGGCGCGGGCGGCGGGTCTCTCGGCCTGGCAGTTCCTGACGCCCCCGGTGGTGCTGGCGCTGCTGCTCGGGGTGTTCGCCGCCGCCGTCTACAATCCCGTGGCCTCCGATTTCCGCGAGCGCAGCTTCAAGCTTGAATCGGATTTGTTCGGCCGGGCCATCTATGTCGACCAGCGCACCAATTTCTGGCTGCGCCAGGCGACGCCGGACGGGCAGGCGGTCATCAACGCCGCCTCCGCCACCGAACGCGGGCAACGCCTGACTGGCGTCAGCGTCCTCGTCTATGCCGCAGACGGCACGTTCAAGGAGCGGATCGACGCGGAAAGCGCGGAACTCGGCGACGGATTCTGGCTGCTGCGCAAGGCGGTCGTCACCCCCGTCGGGGCCGAGCCGGCGAAGCGCGAGACCCACCGGCTCGCCACCCAGTTGACCGCTGAACAGGTGCGGCAGAGCTTCGTCATGCCGGAGCAGGTGTCGTTCTGGGAGCTGCCGCAGTTCATCGAACTCGCCCGCCGCTCGGGCCTCCCCGCCGCCCGTTTCGAGCTGCAATACCAGCTTCTGCTCGCCCGGCCGCTGCTTCTGGTGGCGATGGTGCTGGTGGCCGCGGCGGCCAGCCTTCGCTTCGCCCGGCTCGGCGGACTGGGCAAGACGATTCTGGGTGGCGTGGTCGCCGGATTTTTGCTTTACGTGGGTTCGGAACTGGCCGGCAATCTGGGGCGCTCGAATCTCGTGCCCCCGGTCCTCGCCGCCTGGTCGCCTGCATTTATCGGTGCGTTGATGGGTTTCATGGTTCTATTGAAGCTGGAGGATGGCTGATGCTTCGCGCAGCACGCCGTCCGATGGTTTCCCCGACCCGAATCGCCCGCTCTGCCCTGACCGCGACCGCCAGCCTGCTGGCGCTGGTCGTCGCGTCGGGCGGATTTGCGCCCCTGCGCGCCCAGATGGCGAGCGACGCGGTCGAGCAGCGGCCCTATATCGGCGACCCCACCCAGGTGCAGAACGGTCCGGCGCCGCGTTCGCCGGTGCAGCCCACGGGGCCCCTGCCCGTGGCCGGACCGACCTTCTCGTCGACGCCGCCCGGCACGCCGATGCAGGTCAATGCCGGACAGATGGTCTATGACGAGCGCACCGGCCGCGTGTCGGCGCGCGGCAATGTCCAGATCTATTACGACGGGCGGACGATCGAGGCCGACGTCGTCACCTATGACCAGCGCTCCGGCCGCGTCCGCGCCACCGGCAATGTCCGCATCACTGAGCCGTCGGGCAATATCGCCCACGGCCAGGACATGGAATTCGACCAGCAGTTCACCAATGGCTTCGTCCGTTCGCTGAACATCGAGACGCCGGACCGCCGCTTCATCGGCGCCGCCGACGTGACGCGCGAGGGTGGCGACACCACCACCTTCGAGCGCGCCGCCTACACGGCCTGCGCCTCCTGCCGCGCCGACCTGTCCAAGCCGCCGACCTGGGTGATCAAGGCCAAGCGGATCATCCACCGCGAATCCGAGCGCACGATCTATTTCGAGGACGCCCGCTTCGAGATGTTCGGCGTGCCGATCGCCTACATGCCGCGCTTCTGGGCGCCGGATCCGACCGTGCGCAAGGCTTCGGGCTTCCTGATGCCGGGAATCGCCGGCTCGAACCGCGTCGGCTACGGCGCGGAAATTCCTTATTTCTGGAACATCCAGCCGAACTATGACCTGCTGATCTCGCCGCGCTATTATTCGCGCCAGGGCTTCATGCCGCTGGTGGAATGGCGCCACGGCTTCGAGAGCGGCTATTACACGATCCGGGGCGCCGGAATCCGGCAGAACGATCCGAGCGTCTTCACCTATTCGGACGGCACCCGCGAGGTCGGCAACCGCGATTTCCGCGGCATCCTGCACACGACCGGCATGTTCCGCATCACCGAACGCTGGTCGATGGGCTGGGATCTCAATCTCATGTCCGACACGGCCTTCCTCAGGGACTATTCCCTGTCGCTGCCGGGCCAGACGGAAGCCAATTCCCGCCTCTTCCTGCGGGGCCAGGGGCCGCGCAGCTGGTTCGACCTGTCGGCGACGCGCTATATCGGCATCACGGCCACGGACACCAACAACAAGATCCTCCCGACCACCCACCCGGTGCTCGACTATTTCAAGGTGCTGGACACCTCGGTGGCCGGCGGCGAGTTCTCCTGGCGGACCAGTGTCGTCAGCCTGAGCCGCGAACAGGCCGACGTCGCCTCGCGCAACCAGGTGGCCGTCGATCCGGGGAACGGCAACCTGCCGCTGTTCTGCTACGCGAACCTGCCGCAGGGTCAGACGGCGACCTACACCAACCGCATCTCGCCGCAGAACTGCCTCGTCAACGGCATCGACGGCAACTATTCGCGCGCCTCCGCGGAGGTCGCGTGGCGCCGGCG
Organism: Pseudomonadota bacterium; assembly: GCA_023416965.1. Lineage (GTDB taxonomy): Bacteria > Pseudomonadota > Alphaproteobacteria > Rhizobiales > Phreatobacteraceae > Phreatobacter. Next base: position 22,627 of record JAEZGJ010000297.1, read on the forward strand.
CATCATCGACGCCATGGGCCAGGTCTGGGAGCCTTTCGTCTCGGTGCGCGGCGATGTGACCTACCACCACCTTAAGGACGAGAGCGCCGTGCTCGGCTCGTTCTCGCGCCTGGCTCAGGACGACCGCATCTACACCCGCTTCATGCCGGCCGTGGGCATGACCTACCGCTATCCCTGGATCGCGGCGAACGCCTATGGCACGACGACGGTCGAGCCGATCCTGCAGATCATCGCGCGGCCGAACGAGCAGAACATCGGCTACATCCCGAACGAGGACGCGCAGAGCCTCGTCTTCGACGACACCAACCTGTTCCAGGTGAACAAGTTCTCCGGCTGGGACCGGGTGGAGGGCGGCGGGCGGCTGAACTACGGCCTCAACGTCACGCACCGCTTCACCAACGGCTCGTCGGTGAACGTGATGTTCGGCCAGTCGCTGCACCTTTTCGGCATCAACTCGTTCTCGGCCGGCGCGCTCTACGACATGGCCTCGACCGGGGCCAATTCGGGCCTCGACAAGCAGCGCTCCGACTATGTGGCGCGGTTCCAGTACCAGATCGACCGAAACTTCCGCTTCTCGGCCCGCGGCCGCTTCGACGAGCGGTCCTTCGCGGTCCAGCGCGGCGAGCTTGACGCAACCGGCCGCTTCGGCCACTTCGCCCTCACGGGCACCTACGGCTATCTCGCGCCGCAGCCGGACCTCGGCTATCTCGTGACGCGCAGCGCCGTCGGTGCGGCGCTGTCCTACACGGTCGCCACGAACTGGACGGTCTACGGCGCGGCGCGCTTCGCCTTCCAGCGGCAGAACCTGCTGGCCACGGCGACCAACGGGCTGCCGCTGTCGGAGAGCAACAAGGTCGAGGGCCTGACCCTGGGCGTGAACTATCTCGACGATGCGATGCAGCTCGGCTTCTACTATTCCCGCGACTTCGCGGCCGAGGTGGTGACGCAGAACTCCGTGACCACGACCCGCGACGTCCACCGCTTCATGTTCAGGTTCAACCTGCGCACGATCGGCGAGCTGACCCTGTCCCAGAACGTCTCGAACTGGTTCAATCCGCCCTCGCAATGACCCCCCTGCCCTGATTGCGCCACCCTCTTGGGCGAGGGAGCAGGCTCGGCATTTACGTTCCCCCGTCCAAGGAGGCGCCCCCATGGTCCCCGTGCGACCCTTGCTCGCCGCTGCTCTCGCCGTCTCCCTGTCGTCCGGCATCATCGCAGCCGGCGGCTCCGCCTCGGCCCAGGAGGGCCGCGTGATCGCCACCGTGTCCGGCGTTCCGATCACCAGCTTCGACATTCCCCAGCGGCAGCGCCTGCTGCAGATCCGCGAGGGCAGGCCCCATTCGGCGGAACAGGCGCTCCAGGACCTGATCAACGACCGCATCAAGTTCGCCGAGGCCCGGCGCTACCGCGTCGAAGCCAACGAGCAGCAGGTGGCGGCCGCCTATGCGCAGGTCGCCCAGCGGTCCGGTATAGACCCGCGCGGATTCGATCAGGTGCTGCGCTCCCAAGGCATCGAGCCTCGCGTCTACAAGGGGAAGCTGCGCGCAGACCTGTCGTGGTCCAACCTGATAGGCGCACGCTACGGCCGCACCATCTTCATCACGGACACCCAGCTCGTCGACGCGCTGGCACGCCGCCAGGGCGCCACACGGCCGGTCAATTACGTTCTCCGGCCGATCGTTCTTCTGGTGGCGGGGAACGCGCCGCCGGCCCAGGTGCAGCGCCGGATGGGCGAGGCCAACGCGCTGCGCGCCCGGTTTTCAAGCTGCGCCACCGATCTGGAGAAGGTCGCGACCATTCCCGATGCCGCCGTGCGCGAGCAGTTCCGCCGCCTCAACACCGACCTCAGCCCGGCCTTCCGGCAGGTGCTGGACCAGACGGCGGTGGGCAAGCTGACGCCGCCGAGCCGCACCCAGCAGGGTATCGAGATGATCGCCATCTGCTCGAAGGAAGAGGCGAGCACCAGCGACACCGCCGCCCGCAACCAGGTGCGCGAGGAAATGACCACGGCGGAGATGAAGCGCATCTCCGAGACATATCTCGCCCGGCTGCGGCAGACCGCCGTGATCAATTATCGCGACGGCCGCGGCGACCGTCGTCGCTGAGCGGCGCCGTGCTGCTGCCCCTCGCCATTTCCATGGGGGAGCCGGCCGGCATCGGCCCGGACGTCGCCCTCATGGCGTGGCGCGACAGGGCCGCTCACCGCCTGCCTCCCTTCTACGTGATCGGCGATGCCGGACTGATGGAGGCGCGCGCCGCCCGGCTCGGTCTCGGCGTCCCTGTCGTTCCCTGCCTGCCGGAAGAGGCGGTGGAGACCTTTCCCTACGGCCTGCCGATGCTGGATATCGGCCCCGGCATCGACGACCGGCCCGGCGAACCGACGGCGGAAACCGGGCTCGTGGTCATCGAGGCGATCAGGGCCGGCGTCGACCATATCCGCTCGGGCCGGGCCGGGGCGATCGTCACGGCGCCGATCTCCAAGTCCGTGCTGGCGGAAGCCGGCTTCGCCCATCCCGGCCATACCGAGTTCCTGGGCGAGCTGGCGCGAACCTTCCGCGTCGGGCCGGTGCGACCGGTCATGATGATCTGGAGCGAGGCACTCGCCGTCGTTCCCGTCACCATTCACATCCCCATCGCGACCGTGCCGGAACGTCTCACCACCACGCTCATCGTCGAGACCGGCGCCATCGTCGCCCACGACCTCGCCACCAAGTTCGGCCTGGCGCGGCCGCGCCTTGCCGTCTGTGGGCTCAACCCGCATGCGGGCGAGGACGGGCTGATCGGCCGCGAGGACATCGAGGTGGTGGCTCCCGCCGTGGCGGAGCTCCAGCGCCTCGGCATTGCCGCAACGGGCCCGCATCCCGCCGACACGCTGTTCCACCCGGCGGCGCGCGAGACCTATGACGCGGTGCTCGGGATGTATCACGATCAGGTTCTGGCGCCGGTGAAGACCATCGCCTTCGACGAGGGCGTGAACGTCACGCTCGGCCTGCCCTTCGTGCGCACCTCGCCAGACCACGGTACGGCCTATTCGCTGGCCGGCACCGGCACGGCCCGCCCGACCAGCATGATCCAGTCGATCGCGCTGGCCGGCCGGCTCGCCCAGAAGAAGCCCGCCGCTTGAGCGCGCCAGACCCCCTGCCGCCGCTGCGCGATGTCATCGCCCGCCATGGGCTGATGGCGAAGAAGGCGCTCGGCCAGAACTTCCTGCTCGACCTCAACCTGACTGGGCGCATTGCCCGTGCCTCGGGCCCGCTGGAGGGCGCGACGGTGGTGGAGGTCGGCCCCGGCCCCGGCGGCCTGACGCGGGCGCTGCTCGCCAATGGAGCGAGCCGCGTCATCGCCATCGAGCGCGACGCGCGCTGCCTGCCGGCGCTGGCCGAGATCGCCGCGGCCTATCCCGGCCGGCTCGAGGTGATCGAGGGCGATGCCCTGAAGGTCGACTTCGCCGCGCTCACCGGCGGCGCGCCGGCCCGCATCGTCGCCAACCTGCCCTACAATGTCGGGACCAACCTCCTCACCGGCTGGCTCACGGGAGAAGCGTGGCCGCCCTGGTACCAGTCGCTGACGCTGATGTTCCAGAAGGAGGTGGCGCAGCGCATCGTCGCCCCGTCGGGATCGGAAGCCTATGGCCGCCTCGGGGTGCTGGCCGGCTGGCGCACGAGCGCGAAGATGGTCTTCGACGTGGCACCTTCCGCCTTCGTGCCGCCGCCGAAGATCACCTCGACGGTCGTCCATCTCGTGCCGCGGCCGGAGCCCCTGCCCTGTTCGGTGAAGTGGCTGGAGCGGGTGACGCTCGCCGCCTTCGGCCAGCGCCGCAAAATGATCCGCCAGAGCCTCAAGGGCCTCGGCCGCGATCCCATGCCGCTCATCGAGGCGGCGGGGCTCGACCCGACCGAGCGGGCGGAGAACCTGACGATCGAGGACTTCTGCCGGCTGGCGCGGCTGGCCGAGGGATGAAACCTCAGCCGGGAATACGCCCGTTCCCGAGAATGACGTCCAGGTCCCGTCCGAGCTCGGCGATCAGCGCCTCGAGCTTGGGGCGGCGGCGCTGCTTCAGCCGCTCGGCGTGGAGGATGGCCCTGAGTTCGGCAAAGGCGCGGCCGAGATCGTCATTGATCAGGATGTAGTCGAAATCCGCCCAGTGGCCGATCTCGTCGCGCGCCGTGCGCAGGCGCTTGAGGATGGCCGCCTCGTCGTCGCTGGCGCGCCGCTTCAGCCGGGCGACCTGCTCGGCGACGGATGGCGGCAGCAGAAAGACGGTGGCCATGTCCTCGCGCACCATGGCGGCGAGCTGGTGCACGCCGGCGACGTCGATGTCGAAGAGCACGTCCTTGCCGGCGGAGAGCGCCTCCTCCACCGCCCGGCGCGGCGTGCCATAGCAATTGCCGTGGACCTCGGCCCATTCGAGCAGTTCGTTCGCCTCGCGCATCCGGTCGAAGGTGGGGCGGTCGATGAAGTGATAGTGGACGCCGTCGATCTCGTCCTTGCGGCGCGCCCGGGTCGTCACCGAGACGGAGAGGGCGATATCGGTCTCCTCCTGGAGGAGCTGGCGGGTGAGGGTCGATTTCCCCGCGCCCGAGGGCGAGGTGAGGATGAGCATGAGGCCGCGGCGGGCCGTGACGGGGTCGGCCATGACTACTCCAGGTTCTGGACCTGCTCGCGGAACTGCTCGACCACCGCCTTGAGGGCGAGGCCGGTCGCCGTGAGCGTCACGTCGTTGGCCTTGGAACAGAGCGTGTTGGTCTCGCGGTTGAATTCCTGGGCGAGGAAGTCGAGCTTGCGGCCAACGGCGCCACCCTCACCCATCAGCTTGCGGGCGGCGGCGACATGGGCGTCGAGCCGGTCGAGCTCCTCGCGGATGTCGGCCTTGGAGGCGACCATGAGGGCCTCCTGGTGCAGCCTGTCCGGATCGAAGTTGCGGCCGGGCTCGAGGAGCGCCGCGATCTGATCGGCGATCTTGGCGCGGATCGCCTCCGGGCGGCGGCACGGATTGTCCTCGGCCTCGCGCTTGAGGGTCGCGATCTCGTCGAGACGCTCGGCGAGGACGGCCCCCAGGGCCGCGCCCTCGCTGCGGCGCATGTCGAGGAGGCGGGCGAGCGCGGTGTCGAGTCCGGCGAGAACGTCGGCGACGAGCCGTGCCTTCTCCTCCTCGCTCTCCTCCGCCTCGACCACGTCGATGACGCCCTTGATGGCGAGGAGGCCGTCGATGGCGGGGGCGCGGGCGTCGATCCGCTCGGCGACGAGGCGGGCCGCCTCGGCAACCTGCGCCAGCACGGCCTCGTTGATGCGCACCTCGGTCGTGGTGGTCTCCCGCTTCACCGAGAGGGAGGCGAAGACCGACCCGCGGGCGACGGCGGCGGAGATCTTCTGGCGAATGGCGGGCTCGGCGGCGTCCAGGCTCGGCGGCAGCCTCAGCTTGACGTCAAGGCCCTTGGAATTGACCGACTTGATCTCCCAGGCCCAGAGGGCCGCGCCCGTCGCGCCTTCGGAACGGGAAAATCCCGTCATGCTGGACAGGGCCATGGATTCCTCTGCGGCGGAGTGACCCTGAGGGCGTTAAGTCGCCGCCGCGGCAAGGTCAAGCAC
>JAEZGJ010000123.1 GCA_023416965.1 Pseudomonadota bacterium
CCCGCCGGGGCGAGGAGATCGTCGAGGCGGGCGCCGCGGGGCGCCTCGGCGAGGAAGGCTTCGGGATAACCGGCGGCGACGAGCATGCCGCGGCGCAGGGCGAGCCCCGGCGGGTGGCCGCGGGAGGAGACCTTCTTGGGCAGCGGCACCGCCCGCTCGCCGTTGAGGCGCCAGAAGGCGAGTTCGGGATGCACCTCGTGGACCCGGTCGACGAGCTCGGGGTTCGCCCGCAGCAGCGCGTCGATCTCGCGAATCTTCGGAAACAGGAAGAAGGCCTGTTTCGAGACCTTTCGTGGCGGATCGGATGTCGCCAGGGCGATGCGGCAGGCCTCTCCATAGTCGGCGGCGAAGACGGCGTCCCGCGACGGGACCGAGAAGACCGAGGACTGGCGCTCGCCGAGCAGCGGACGCACGAGCGTCTCCGGCCCCCTGCCGCCCGGCCCGGCGCGCTCAGGCAGGCCGATGGGCATGTCCACGGCGATTTTTTCCACGCCCCCGGTCAGTTCGGCGAAATTGCGCGTTATCGTGACGCATGGCGTCAGGGGCCCCTCCGCTGCGATGGTCACCGCGATCCATCCGGCGGGACAACCGTCGACGCCTCGCACCATCGGCCGCTCCCCGCCGGGGATGGGCGTCACCTCGTTCCGGATGGACATGATCCGCCTCCTGCGCCGCTTCGTCCTCGCCGCCGTGCTCCTCGCCCTGACGCCGCTGGTGCTGACGCTCCTCTATACGGTGGTGACACCGGTCTCGACACGGATGGTCTGGCGCATGGTGACGCTGAAGGGCTACGAGCGCAGCGTCGTGCCGCTCGAAGCGGTGGCGCGGCCGGTGCCCGCCGTGCTGATCGCCTCGGAGGATGCGCAGTTCTGCCGCCACCGCGGCGTCGACTGGCGGGAGCTGATGGCCGTCATCGAGGACGAGGACGGGCCCTCCCGCGGCGCCTCGACCCTGCCGATGCAGGTGGCGCGCAATCTCTTCCTCTGGCAGGGCGACACGGGGTTCACCGCCATGGTGCGCAAGGGGCTGGAAATCCCGCTCGCCCTGATGATCGACCTCGTCTGGTCGAAACGGCGGATGATGGAGATCTATCTCAACATCGCGGAATGGGGGCCGGGCGGCGAGTTCGGCATCGAGGCGGGAGCGCAGCGCGCCTTCGGCAAGCCGGCGGCGCGGCTCACCCTCGGCGAGGCGGCGCTGCTCGTCTCCGTCCTGCCCAACCCGATCCGCCGCGACGCCCGGGCGCCCTCGGCCGGCGTCCGGCGCAAGGCGGCGATCATCTCCCGCCGGGCGGGGGCCGTCGACACCGCCTGCCTCAGGCTCGCGGGCTCATGACCACCGCCGGGCGGTGGACGGGCGGCGCAAATCGCGGTTCTAATCCGTCCATGCTGCCCGCCGTCGCCCTGCTCGTTGTCCTCCTGGCTGCACCCGGTGTTGCGCAGGGCCAGGTGCCGGCGCCCGATGCCGCGCTGACCGAAAGGGCGGTCGGGGCCTGGGAGCTCTCCAACCCCGCCGGCAACCGCAAATGCGCCGTCACGCTGAAAGCCGAGCGGTCGGGAACGGGACGGGCGCTCTCCTTCGGCGAGGGCTGCGTCGGAGCGTTCCCCGCTGTGGCGGCCGTCGTCGCATGGTCGGTCGGACCGGCGGGATCCATCCGCTGGATCGACAGGGCCGGCCAGCCCGCCTTCGATTTCGAGGAGACCGAGGTCGGCATCTTCGAATCGCTGCGCCAGGGCGATCCCAACGTCTATTTCCTCACCAGCCTGGCCCTGGCCGGCAAGGCGCTGCCCACCGCCGACGAGATCGCCGGCGCCTGGACCCTCGGCCAGCCCTCGGGGCGCAGCCTCTGCGCGCTCCTCCTGAAACAGGAACTGGCGGCGGGCGCCGGCGCCCTCGAGCAGCGTTTCGCGGTGGAGGTGGCGGCGGGCTGCGAGCGCTCCATCGCCGCGCTGGGCCTCAGCCACTGGCGGCTGGAACGCGAGCTGCTGGTCTTCGGCGGCCGCACCGGGACCCTCTCCTTCAAACGCGAGGAGGACGGGCGCTGGACCAAGACACCGGCGGACAACCGCCCGCTGGTGCTCTCCCGGCCCTGACGGCACCGCCCGAATTGGGGACTGGCGTTTCCCGCCACTATTTCGTCCACTGAAACGATGGTTCGTCCACGGCTCTGCCGGGACGCCGGTGGAGGACAGGGCATGACAGACGCGATCGCGGAGGCTTCGGTGCTGGTGAGGAGGGACGGCGCGGTCGCCACCCTCGTGCTCAACGAGCCGAAATCGATGAACGCCATGTCGGCCGGCATCAAGGCGGGGATCGAGGAGACCCTGCCGGGGCTCCTCGCCGATCCGGAGGTTAGGGCCATCGTCATCACCGGCACGGGCCGCGCCTTCTGCGCCGGCGGCGACGTCCGCTCCATGGACGATCGCGGCACGCTTTCGGTGAAAACCCGCATGACGCGGACCTACAGGTGGCTGATCCCGCTGCTCACCGCCGACAAGCCCATCATCTGCGCGGTGAACGGAGCGGCGGCCGGGGCCGGCCTGTCCCTGGCGCTGACCGGCGACATCATCCTCGCCTCGCGCGAGGCCCGCTTCAAAGCGGGCTTTCCCGGCCTGGGTGCGGCCGCCGACCTCGGCCTCGCCTATACGCTGCCGCGGGCAATCGGTTACCAGCGCGCCAGCGACATCCTCCTGACCAACCGCGAGGTCCTCGCCGACGAGGCGCTCACCATGGGGCTGGTGGCGCGGGTCACCGAGCCCGAGGCGCTGATGGCCACAGCCATGGAGACGGCGCAGGCGCTTGCCGCCGGCCCGACCGTGTCTCTGGCGCTCACCAAGCGGCTGATGCGCCGGGCCTATGAGCTGCCGATCGAGGGCTTCCTCGAATTCGAGGCCATGTCGCAGGTCGTCGCCTTCGGCAGCGACGATTTCGGCGAGGGCGTCGCTGCCTTCCGGGGCAAGCGCCGGCCGGATTTCAAGGGCCGCTGAGCCCGAGGGGAGGATTTCGCATGCAGACCATGTTCAAGGACGGCCTCCTGGCCGAGAAGCGCATTCTCGTCACCGGCGGCGGCACCGGCCTCGGCCGGGAGATGGCGGAGGACTATCTGCGCCTCGGAGCAACCGTGCATATCTGCGGCCGCCGCAAGGGCGTGCTCGACGACACGGCGCGCGAGCTGATGGACCGCCACGGCGGCAAGGTCATCACCCATTCCGTCGACATCCGCGTCGCGCAGGCGGTGGAGGAGATGATCGAGGAGATTTTTGCCGCCGGGCCGCTGACCGGCCTCGTCAACAACGCGGCGGGCAATTTCATCAGCCCGACCAAGGACCTGTCGCCCCGGGGCTTCGACGCCATCGCCGGCATCGTCTTCCACGGCTCCTTCTACGTGACGCTCGCCTGCGGCAAGCGCTGGATCGCGGGAGGCCACAAGGCCTCCGTCATCTCCATCCTGACCACCTGGGTGTGGAACGGCGGGCCCTTCACCGTGCCTTCCGCCATGTCCAAGGCCGGCATCAACATCATGACCCAGTCGCTGGCGGCGGAATGGGGCCGCTACGGGATCCGCCTCAACGCCATCGCGCCGGGTCCCTTCCCGACCAAGGGCGCCTGGGAGCGACTCAATCCCGGCCTCGCCGCGGAGGAGGACAAGGGCCGCGAGGGCAGCCCCATGGGCCGCAACGGCGAGATGCACGAGCTGAAGAACCTCGCCACCTTCCTGATGGCGGACGGCTGCGAGTACCTGACCGGCCAGACCATCGCCATCGACGGAGCGCGCTACAACGCCTCCGGCGGCAATTTCTACAACCTGTCGAAACTGTCGGACGCCGAATGGCAGGCGATGAGCGAGATGATCCGGGCCGCGAACGAGAAGGACCGCGCCAGCCGCACGGCCTGACGCGAACGGGACATGCGAGACGGTTTGTGCTGATATCCTTGGCGAATCCTGCCGGGTGCCGCCCGGCGGGACGATCAGGAACCCGAGATGCCCTCCTTCGAGCCCGTCATCGCGCTGTCGCGCGGCCTGGAAATCCTGCGCGTGCTGAACGCCGAGCGTCGGTCGACGGTGGGTTCGCTGCACAAGGCGACGGGCCTGAACAAGGCGACCATCGTGCGCATGCTCGAGACGCTGGAGCACGAGGGCTACGTGATGCGGGACGCCGAGCGGACCGAGTACCTGCCCACCGGGCGCTGCCTGCTGCTCTCGCACGGCTATGACCAGCACCTGTGGATCGGCGGCGTGGCCGAGCCGATCATGCACGAATTCCGCAAGCAGATCGGCTGGCCCTCGGACATCGCCATCTTCGACCGTGACGCGATGATCGTGGCCCAGACGACCCGCGAGCCCGGCTCCATGCTGTTCTCGCGGCGGCCGGGCTTCCGCTTCCCCCTGCTCTCCACCTCCATGGGCCGGGCCTATCTCGCCTATTGCCCGGAGGAGCAGCAGCAGCGGATCATCAGCCTGCTCGCCGCCATCCCGGGCAAGTCCACCGAGCTGGCGCGCCACCCGAAGAAGCTCGCCCCGCTCCTCGCCGAGGTGCGCGAGAAGGGCTATGCGCTGATGGACGAGGCCTATAGCCAGCACGTCTTCGACGGCCGCGTCTGGGCCATGGGCGTGCCGGTGCGGGACGGCGACGAGGTCTTCGCCAGCATCAACATCATGATGCTGCACGGGGTCATCTCGGTGGAGGACGCAGTCAGGAACTTTCTCGCTCCGCTGCAGGAAACCGCGACGCAGATCGCCCGGGCGCTGACCGACAAGTTCCGCGCCACGCTGTGGGCTCCGGGCGGGGCCAAGGCGGACTAGGTTCCGGCTGTTTCATTGAATGAAACGATGTTTCGGCGCGATTTGACCCCGCTCCGGAGGCGTGAGAGGATTCGCATCGGGCCCGACCGGAGCCCCAACGGGCAAAGCCCGACAAGAACGATCCAGAGGGAACACCATGCGCCACCGACTCTCCCGCCGGGGCCTCGTCCTGGCTGCCGCCGCCAGTGTGGCGGCTCCTGCCCTGCTGCGCGCCCAGGGCGCCTGGCCCAACAAACCGGTGCGGATCCTCTGCGCCTTCCCCGCCGGCGGCATTACCGACGGCTATGCCCGCGCCTATGGCGACTACATCCAGCAGAAGAGCGGCCAGACCGTGGTGGTGGAGAACCGCGTCGGGGCCGGCGGCGGCATCGCTGCCCAAGCACTGAAGGCGGCGCCCGACGACGGGCACACGCTGATGATCACCATCTCCTCGACCATGCTGGGCAACAGGGTGATGTTCAAGAACCTGCCCTACGACCCGGACAAGGATTTCTCCTTCCTCGCCATCATGTCCACCGGACACCTGCCCCTGGTCGCCCAGAAGTCCACGGGGGCGAAGACCATCGCGGAGTTCGTCGACTTCGCGAAGAAGAACCGCACCAGCTTCGGCTCCTATGCCGCCGGCTCCTTCGCCCACATCGTGGGCGCCGAGCTGAACCGCCGCTTCGGCCTCGACATGACCATCGTCCACTATCGGGGCGAGGCGCCCATGTGGCAGGACCTTCTGACCGGCAGCAGCCAGGTCGCGATGGGCAGCTACACCGCAGCCAAGGGCGTTCTCGACACCGGCGCGGGGACGGCGATCGCCGTGCCTACGGGCAAGCGCATGTCCACCCTGCCGAACGTGGCGACCTATGCCGAGCAGGGGCTGAAGGACCCGGTCTTCGACCTGATGAGCTGGGCCGGCTTCTTCGGCAAGGCCTCGATGCCGCAGGAGATGGTGCAGCAGATCTCCGACATGATGGTGGAGGCCGGCAAGACCGAGCGAATCCGCAATCTGACCGCCACGTTCGGCATCGACGACACGGCGCAGGACCACCGGTTCTTCCGCCACATCTACGAGACCCAGGGGCCGATCTGGCTCGATCACCTCAACCGGCTCGGCGTGACCCCGAGCTGACGACCCTGACCATCGGTCGCAGGGCCGTCCGGACCGAGACCCTCTAAGACTGAACCGCGATTCACGAACGGGACGCAGAAGCCCGCCTTCATTTCCCGAGGACCGCTCATGCCCTTCCTGCTCTCCCGCCGCCGGCTGGTCGCCGCCGGCGCGCTCCTTCCCCTCGCCTCGCCCGCCCTGGTGCGGGCCCAGGGTGCCGCCTGGCCGACAAAGCCGCTCAAGATCATCTGCGCCTTCCCGGCCGGGGGCATCACCGACGCCTTCGCGCGCGCCTATGGCGAATATTTCAGCCAGAAGAGCGGCCAGACCGTCGTGGTGGAAAACCGGCCCGGCGCCGGCGGCGGCATCGCCGCCCAGGCGATGAAGACCGCGCCGGACGACGGCCACACGATCATGATCACGATCTCGACGACGCTGTTCGGCAACCGCGTCATGTTCAAGAGCCTCGCCTACGATCCGGACAAGGATTTCGCCCTTCTGGCGCTGCTGCCGACCGGCAGCCTGCCGCTGGTGGCGGCCAAGGCGACCGGGGCGACCAACGTGGCGCAGTTCGTCGAGTTCGCGAAGAAGAACCGGGTCAGCTTCGGCTCCTATGCGGCGGGGTCCATGGCGCACATCGTCTGCAATGCGCTGAACCAGCAGTTCGGCCTCGACATGACCGTCGTGAACTACCGCGGCGAGGCGCCGATGTGGCAGGACGTGCTGACCGGCAGCAGCCAGGCGGCCATGGGCAGCTACACGGCGGCCAAGGCGGTGCTGGACGCCAATGCCGGCACGGCCATCGCCATCCCCTCGACCCGGCGGATGAAGGCGCTGCCGAACACGGCGACCTTCGTCGAACAGGGGCTCGACAACCCGGTCTTCCGGCTGCTCAGCTGGGTCGGCTTCCTCGGCCAGTCCTCCATGCCGCAGGCGATGGTCGAGACCGTCTCGGCCCTGATGCTGGAGGCGGCGCAGACCGAGCGCATCCGCAAGCTGAACGAGACCTTCGGCATCGAGGACCCTGTCCTCGGCCATGCCGACTTCAAGAAGGTCTACGACGCGGAAGGCCCGATCTGGATCGAGAACGTGCGCAAGCTCGGCCTGACGCCGGCCTGACGGGCGGCGGCGCGGGGGGGGGGGGGGGGCGGCCGCCCCGGC
>JAEZGJ010000135.1 GCA_023416965.1 Pseudomonadota bacterium
CCCGCCGGGGAGCTCAACGGGTCCGGTCGATCATCTGGGTCAGGGTGTCGTGGGTGCGCTTCAGCTCCACGATTGCTTCCTCGATCTCGCGCTTCTGCTGCTCGAGATGGGCGATCTGCTCCATGCACTTCTCGCGCGAGAGCTTGAGCTGCTGGTCCGGGCCGGCGTCGTTGCGCTCGTGGGCCTCGACCATCTCGGCGATCTCGGCGAGGGTGAAGCCGAGGCGCTTGCCCTTCAGGATGAGCTGCAGCCGCACGCGGTCCGCGGCGCTGTAGAGGCGGGCCAGCCCCTCCCGGCGCGGCGACAGGAGCCCCTTGTCCTCGTAGAACCTCAGGGCACGAAGCGTGACGTCGAACTCGCGAGCCAGGTCGCCGATGGTGTAGACCGCCGGGCCAGCCTTGGCGGCCTCGGCATCGTCCTCGATCCAAAAGACGTCATCGTCATTCTTGCGAGTCATAAATGCCTTCCGTTCCATATTCTGCTCCATCCTCGCTCGGGAGGAAACCTCATTCGTGGATGGGACATCCATTATCGGAAATTGCGCGCGCGAGGCGAGAGTGCGAGACATACCGATCTGTTACTTACCGTTAGGACAGGGCCACACCTGCTTCACAGCAACACCTATAATCGCTTACCAGCAGTTTAACAGTTAACGCCTGGACGGCGCCGCCAACAAAAAAACGCGTCGTTAACCCCCCATTTACCATGAAGGCCAAGATTGCGGGACGGGATTGTTCGTCCGGCGCTTCGAGGATTCGCGTCGAAGGATGCCCCGACCGCGATCGTCCGTCCAGCGATGGATGGTTGCGGCCCCATGTGGCCAAGCGTGTGGACCCGTCATGCGACACACCGTTCCCTGGAGCGTCAAGGGCGTCGATCAGGACGCGAGGGAGGCCGCGAAGGAAGCGGCCCGCCGCTCCGGCATGTCGCTCGGCGAATGGCTCAACAGCGCCATTGCGGAGCAGGCCGCCGAGGCCGCAGCGGCTGCCCAGGTCGATAATGGCCTGTCCACCGTCACCCGCCGCCTGGATTCCATTTCCCAGCGTCTCGATGCCGTCACGCGCCGCGAATCCGAGACCGCGATCCCCAAGACGCCGCTCGTCCGTGGCGACAACAGCGACATCGTGCGTGCCCTGGATGCCGTCGCCCGCCTGGCGGAAATCTCCGAACGGCGCTCCGCCGCGGCCATTGAGGCGGTCGAGCGGCTGGGCAGCGCCCGCGCCGTCCCCGCCGCGCCTCCGCCGCGCCCGTCTCTGGCGCAGCCGGTCGACCGTGCCGATCATACCGCCCAGCTCGACGCCATCGCCCGCTCGATCCGCAGTCTGGACATGCCTGCCCCGCGCCAGTCCGAGGCGGTTGATGGTAGCATGATGCCTCCGCGCTCCTTCCGCAGGGACATCGATTCAGCCGTCGCCGAAATCGCCGAGCGGCAGAAGGCCCTCGCCCGGGGCGACCGCGAGGCCCCTGCCCGCATGGCGGCACCCGCCGCCGCGGCCGAAGCGCCGCTCATGCCCGACATGGCACCGATCGCCGCGCGCCTCGACGCCCTCTCCCGCCAGATCGAACAGGCGCTGAGCCAGCCGCGGCCCCAGCCGCCCCGCCCCCAGGACACCAACGCCCTCGCCGGCGAGATCGGCCGCCTGAGCCAGCGGATCGACGCCATGTCGGCCGCGCCGGCCGACGGGCTGCACGAGGAAATCAAGTCCCTCTCCGGTCGCGTCGAGCAGATGCGTCGGGAATTCGCCGAGCGCCAGTCCGGCCAGTACGACCGGGCCGTGGCCGAGTTGCGCTCCGACATCGCCGCCATCGCCGACCAGCTCTCTGACCTGGCGCCGCGGCGTGCCGTCGCCTCCCTGGAGGCCGAGGTGCAGGGGCTCGGCGCGCGCCTCGACGCCGCCCGCGCCCAGGGTCTCTCCGCCGAGCCGCTGGAGGCACTGGTCCACGAGTTCGAACAGGCCCTTGCCAGGCTGATGCCGGCGGAAGGCATCGCCGAGGAACTGAAGGCGCTGTCGGTCCGCGTCGACTCGCTCGCGAGCCGCGGCCTCAGCAATGGCGTCATCGAAACCCTCGCCGCCGAGACCAGCGCCATCCGCGCCATGCTCGCCGATACGGTGTCGCGCGATGCCATCGATGCACTCGGTGACCAGATCGCCGCCCTCGGCCGCCGCATCGACGAACTTGCCGACCAGCGCCGCCCGGGGAGCGACGTCGCCGCCATCACCTCCGCCATCGAGGCGCGGATCGAGGAGATCGCCGAGCGCCTGGCCTCGGCTCCCCGCCCGGCGGCACCCGCCTCCAATCCGCAGCTCGAGGAAGCCCTGCGCCGCCTCGCCGACAAGCTCGAGGACAGCCACGCCCGTCCCGAGGACCCGAAGGCTCTCGCCGAGATCGAGCGGCACATCCTCTCGCTTGCCGCCAAGATCGACGCCGCTGACGGTCGATTCGCCCAGCTCGGCACCATCGAGCGCGGACTCTCCGACCTCTTCGTCCAGATGGAGGAGATGCGCGCCGGCACCATCGAGGCCGCGGAACAGGCGGCGCGCAAGGCGCTGGCCGCGGCCCCCGCCGCCGGCACCGACGAGGAGATCGAGGCGCTCCGCCGCGAAATCGAGGAGGTCCGCAAGGCGCGGCTTGTGGCCGACACCAAGGGTGCCGAAACGGTCGATGCCGTCCAGCAGACCTTCGAGCGCGTGGCACGCCGCATCGCCGAGATCGAACCGGCCGATGCGCCGGTGGCGGCCTCGCCGCCGCTCGCCCCGGTCAATGCCGAACCCGCCCTCGCCCGGCCCAGGGCTCCCGCCGGCATCGTGGTCGCGGAGCGGCCGGCTGCGCCCGTGTCCCGCCAGGC
>JAEZGJ010000143.1 GCA_023416965.1 Pseudomonadota bacterium
GTCCATGCCCATGCCGCGGCGGTCGTCGCCGCGCTGCTGCCGCATGTGGCGCGCGAGGGCTGGCGGCTCGGCCCGGTGGTGGTCGCGCGGCAGGCGCGCGTGGCCCTCGGCGACGAGGTCGGCGAGATCCTCGGCGCACGGCTCGCTCTGGTGCTCATCGGCGAGCGGCCGGGCCTCTCGTCCCCCGACAGCCTCGGCCTCTACCTCACCCATGCGCCGCGGCCGGGACGCACCGACGGCGAGCGCAACTGCATCTCCAACGTCCACGGCGCCGGCCTGTCGCCGGAGGTCGCCGCCTTCAAGGCGGCCTGGCTGATGAAGGAAGCGCTCGCCCGCCGCCTCACCGGCGTCAGCCTCAAGGACGAGAGCGACGGCGTCGCGCTGCCGGCGGGCGGCGCGGCCGGAATGCTTCCCGCGGACCCGGCTTAGGGCGATCAAGACGATGCAGTTCCCCACTTCGCTCATCCCCGGCCGCCTCGTGCAGCGCTACAAGCGCTTCCTGGCCGACGTGATCCTCGACACCGGCGAGGCCGTCACCGCCCATTGCGCCAATCCCGGCGCCATGCTCGGCCTCAATGCGCCGGGCAACCGGGTCTGGCTGTCGCGCTCGGACAATGCGGCGCGCAAGCTGCCGTGGTCGTGGGAGCTGGTGGAGGCCGAGTTCGGCCGCGGGCCGGAGCTGGTCGGCATCAACACCGCCCATCCCAATGCGCTGGTGGAGGAGGCGATCCGCGACGGCACGCTGTCGCCCCTCGCCGGCTACGCCACGCTGCGCCGCGAGGTGGCCTACGGCAGGGCGAGCCGCGTCGACATGATGCTGACGGGAGAGGGGCGGCCGGACTGCTATGTCGAGGTCAAGAACGTCCACCTGATGCGCCGGCCGGGCCTCGCCGAATTCCCCGATTCGGTGACGGCGCGCGGGGCGAAGCACCTCGACGAACTCGGCGACATGGTGGAGGCCGGGCACCGCGCGGTGATGGTCTTCCTCATCCAGTATGGCGGGGCCGAGCGCTTCGCCCTCGCCCGCGACATCGACCCGGCTTATGGCAAGGCCTTCGACCGGGCGCGGGCGCGCGGCGTCGAGATGCTCAGCTATCGCTGCCGCCTGAGCCCCGAGGCCATCGTGGTGGAGCGTGCGGTGGAGATCGGCGAATGGCTCCCGCCTGATCGACGGGCTTGCCGCATGCGCCCCGCTCTTCCATGAAGGGCCGGAGAGGCCCGGACCGCCGGGACGACGGGAGCGATGGCATGAGCGTGAAACCGGGCTGGCAGGGCCGCTTCTTCGAGGATTTCGAGATCGGCGACGTCTACAAGCACCCGCTCGGGCGCACGGTGACGCAGGCCGACAACATCTGGTTCACGCTGCTCACCCAGAACACCGCCCATCCGCATTTCGACGCGAATTATGCGGCGGCGACCGGCTTCGGCAAGCCGCTGGTCAATTCCTGCTTCACCATCGCGCTGGTGACGGGACAGTCGGTGACCGACATCAGCCAGAACGTCTTCGCCAATCTCGGCTGGGACGAGGTGCGCCTGCCGGCCCCGGTCTACGAGGGCGACACGATCTATTCGGAGAGCGAGGTGCTGGAGAAGCGCGATTCCGGCTCGCGGCCGGAGGTCGGCATCCTCACCGTGCGGACCAAGGGCTACACGCAGGCGGGCGACGTGGTGATCACCTTCAAGCGCACGGTGATGGTCTATCGGCGAGGCCAGGGCCCGGGCGGCAAGCATCGGCCCGAGCCGAAGGGTTGAGAGTGGTTTGCCTCCGGTGACGTCAGCGAAGGCGCTCGCCTGAAGGCCCCACCCGTACCCTCCCCGCTGACGCGGGGAGGGGGACTACCGCATCGCGCCCCGACAGCCGGCGTCGCGCCGGGCGGAGCCGTGCAGGTACGCGGTGGGAGCCCGCTGCCGCCGCACGTACGCCCGCTCTGAATGCACGGTGTTGGTGGTGCCTGGCGGCGCGGCCGACATGTTCGCGCGAGGTCGAAGTCCCCCTCTCCTCGCGACAGCGAGGGGAGGGTGCGGGTGGGGCCTCTGGAGAGGTGCCGCCCCTCCCCTCACGCCTTCTTCAGGAACTCGGTCCGCAGCACCAGGCCCTTGACCTTGTCGACGTTGCATTCGACCTCGTCCGGGTCGTCGGTCAGGCGGATGGATTTCACCCGCGTGCCGCGCTTCAGCGTCACCGAGGTGCCGCGCACCTTGAGGTCCTTGATCAGCGTCACGCTGTCGCCGTCCCTGAGGATCGCCCCGTTCGAATCCGTCACGTCCATGGTCTTCAGTCCTTCGTCTCGGGCGGGGGATAGGGGTGGCGCGCGCCGCGCCAGTCGGCGACCTCGCCCTCGCCGAGATAGGCGGGGCCGACGGGGACCTTGCCCTCGCCGCCGGGGATGTCGAGCACGTAGGTCGGCTGGGCGAGGCCGGAGAGGCGGCCGCGCAGGGCCCGCATCAGCGCCTGGCCCTCGGCGATGGAGAGGCGGAAATGGGCGGTGCCGGGCGCCATGTCCGGGTGGTGCAGGTAATAGGGCTTCACCCGGTTGGCGAGGAAGGCGCGCATGAGGTCCGCGAGGGTGCCGGCATCGTCGTTGACGCCGCGCAGCAGCACCGACTGGCTGACGAGGGCGATGCCGGCATCGGCGAGGCGGGCGAGCGCCACGCAGGCGGCGGGGGTGAACTCGCGGGCA
This sequence comes from Pseudomonadota bacterium, assembly GCA_023416965.1. Lineage (GTDB taxonomy): Bacteria > Pseudomonadota > Alphaproteobacteria > Rhizobiales > Phreatobacteraceae > Phreatobacter. The sequence goes on from JAEZGJ010000143.1 coordinate 2,682, forward strand.
TGGTTGGCATGGACGGCGACATAGACCGCCTTGCCTGGCGCGCGCAGGGCGCGGGCGAAATCGGCCGTCACGCGCTCGGGAGCGACGACGGGAACGCGGGTGTGCCAGCGGATCACCGCCACATGGGGAATGGTGGCGATGGCGCGGGTGAGGTCCCGCACCCGGCGGGCGGAGAGCACGAAGGGGTCGCCGCCGGTGAGGATGACCTCGAAGATCTCCGGCCGCGCAGCGACATAGGCGAGGGCGGCGGCGAGTTCGGCCTCGTCCAGCGCGCCCTTGCCGCCGGGCCCGACCATCTCGCGGCGGAAGCAGAAGCGGCAATAGACCGGGCAGACGTGGACGATCTTCAGCAGCACCCGGTCGGGATAGCGGTGGACGATGCCGGGGACGGGCGAGTGAGCCTCGTCGCCGATCGGGTCGGCGCGCTCCTCCGGCCGGATGTCGAGCTCGCGGATATCGGGCAGGAACTGCCGGGCGATGGGATTGGCGGCACCCTCGGGCGAAGCGTCTGCCATGAGGGAGGCCATGGCGGGGGCCACCGCAACGGCATAGCGCTGCCCCACCAGCGCCGCATCGGCGGCCTCGGCGGGCGCGATCAGGCCGGCCGCGACGAGGTCGGCCGCCGTGCGCAGGGTGCGGTCGGGGCGGGTCATGGCGGCCTCATGGTCCCTCGAGCGCGCAAAGGCAAGGGGAGCGGCAGGAATCGGGCGGCCGGCACGGGGGCGTGGAACCGTCCTGCCATTCACCCCGTTCGCAAAAATGGGGGCTGCTCCCGCGCGGATCAGCCCTCAGTCGGGCTTGCCGGCAAAGAGCCTTTGGATTACGGGGTTTTTCTCCGCCGCGGCCCCTGACCCGGCGCCTGACTGCATGACATCTAGGGCGCAGGATGCGCCACGACGCGGACCCTTGAGGGAGAGCTTCCTTGGCCGAAACCGGAACCTGGAACAAGGCGCATGGGGCCGACGCGTTCGGCTTTTCGGGGCTGAAGGCCCTGCACTGGAACTATCTGGAGCCGCAGCTGGTCGAGGAATCGATCGCCCGCGGCGAGGCCAAGCTCTCCGCAGGCGGCCCGCTGGTCGCCGAGACCGGCCAGCACACCGGTCGCTCGCCGAAGGACAAGTTCGTGGTGCGCGACGCCACGACCGAGAACACGGTCTGGTGGGACAATAACGGCTCCATCACCCGGGAGGCCTTCGACCTCCTGATGGCCGACATGCTGGAGCACGCCAAGGGCCGCGAGCTCTTCGCCCAGGACCTCTACGGCGGCGCCGACCCGGCGACGCGGCTGAAGACCCGCGTCTTCACCGAATATGCCTGGCACAACCTGTTCATCCGCAACCTGCTGATCCGCCCGAAACGCGAGGAGCTCGCCTCCTTCGTGCCGGACATGACGATCGTCGACCTGCCGTCCTTCCGCGCCGACCCGAAGAAATACGGCGTGCGCACCGAGACGGTGATCGCCTGCGACTTCACCCGCAAGATCGTGCTGATCGGCGGCACCTCCTATGCCGGCGAGATGAAGAAGAGCGTGTTCACCATGCTCAACTTCCTGCTGCCGCCGCAGCACGTCATGCCGATGCACTGCTCGGCCAATGTCGGTCCGAACGGCGACGTCGCCGTGTTCTTCGGCCTCTCCGGCACCGGCAAGACCACCCTCTCCGCCGATGCCAGCCGCACGCTGATCGGCGACGACGAGCACGGCTGGGGCAAGGACGGCGTCTTCAACTTCGAGGGCGGCTGCTACGCCAAGGCGATCAAGCTCTCCCGCGAGGCGGAGCCCGAGATCTACGCCACCTCCGAGCGCTTCGGCTCGGTGATGGAGAACGTGGTGATCGATCCGGTGTCGCGCGTGCCGGACTTCGACGACGGTTCGAAGACCGAGAACACCCGCATCGCCTATCCGCTGCACTTCATCGCCAATGCCTCGGAGACCGGCCGCGCCGGCCATCCGAAGAACATCGTGATGCTGACGGCGGACGCCTTCGGCGTCATGCCGCCCATCGCCAAGCTGACCCCGGCCGAGGCGATGTACCACTTCCTCTCCGGCTTCACCGCCAAGGTCGCCGGCACTGAGAAGGGCGTCACCGAGCCGCAGCCGACCTTCTCGACCTGTTTCGGCGCCCCCTTCATGCCGCGCCACCCCTCCGAATACGGCAACCTGCTGCGCGAGCTCATCGCCAAGCACCATGTCGATTGCTGGCTGGTGAACACGGGCTGGACCGGCGGCAAGCACGGCGTCGGCCGGCGCATGCCTATCTCGATCACCCGCCTGCTGCTGCGTTCGGCCCTCGACGGCTCGCTCAACCGCGCCGACTTCCGCCGCGACCCCTATTTCGGCTTCGCGGTGCCGACCTCGGTCCCGGGCGTGCCGCCGCACATGCTCTATCCGATCAAGACCTGGCGCGACAAAGCCGAGTTCGACGCGACCGCGCGCAAGCTCGTGCAGATGTTCCAGGACAATTTCGCCAAGTTTGAGCCCTATGTGGACGCGGACGTGAAGGCGGCGGCGCCCGCGGTGCAGCTCGCGGCGGAGTGAGGCTTCGCAGATCGGAATGTGGAAAAGCCCGGCCTCGCGCCGGGCTTTTTCGTTGGTGGATGCCCTGCATCAGCCTTGCCTCGATGCAGTCCCTGGTCCCACGGCCCGCCCTGTGCCGGCCGACCCTGACCTCTCCCCGGTGGGACTGCTCAGCCCCGCGGAGCGGCGGGAGGTGCGGCGGCCGGCGCCTGTCCCCCCGGGCGCTGGGCCTGGCCACGCCGCTCGCTCTGGCGGATCTGCGCCCAGGAATTCTGCTGCGTCACCATGGAGCGCAGATAGGCGACGTTCTGCTCGGCCTCGGCGGGGGGAAGGTCCTTGCGGGCGATCTCCTCGGCCTCGGCGAAACGGCCCTGGAGGCCGACCACGAGGGCAAGGTTCTGGCGCACGCGCTTGTCGGCCTGGGGATGGGCGGCGGCCTGGCGCAGCGCCTGCTCGGCCTGGGGGAGCTGGCGCGAGAGCGCGTAGGACAGGCCAAGATTGGAGAGGATGGCTGGCTCGCCGGGGGCGATCTTGAGGGCGTCGTTGTAGAGCGCCTGGGCCTCCTGCGGGCGCCCCATCTGGTCGTAGATGGAGCCCTGGACGTTGACGATGCGCCAGTCCGGCTGGTCGGGGCGATGCGCGCGGCCAAGCACCTGCAGCGCCTGGTCGTAGCGGCCGGCATCGGCGAGGGCCCGGCCGAACTCGCCCATGAGCGCGAGGTTGCGAGGCTCGCGGATGGCGGTGCGCTCCAGGACCGCCACGGCCTGGACGGCCTGGCCGGTGGCGCGCAGCGCGCGGGCATAGCGGATGGCGTTGCCGGTGTCGGTGGGGCTCGAGCGGTAGCGCGACGCGAGGCCCTCGATCTCGCTGCGGGCCGCCTGTTCGCTCATGGGGCCGGAGCGCACCGAGCCGGTGACGTCGCCGCCGCCCGAGCGGCCGGTCAGCGAGCAGCCGCCGGAGACGAGGGCGGAGAGAGCGACGACGAGGACGAGGGGCCGGACAGGGAGGGACGCATTCGGCATGACGGACTCCGCGGGACAGGACGTGCGGGAAGTCTCCGGGTCATAATCCGTTAACGTTAACGAGCCGCTAAGACGGCTCAGCCACGGCGGCGCGAGCGGGCCGGCGGCTGCAGCCAGCGCAGCGCCTGGTCGGCCGCCCGCTCGCCGGAGGCGAAGGCGCCGCCGACCGTGCCCCAGAGGCCCTCGTCGGTGGCCTCCCCGGCGAAGAGGATTCGCTGCCCCACGGGTTCGGCGAGCCGCAGGCGCTGCCCGGTGGCCCCGGGACCTGCCACCGACCAGGCGCCGCGGACGAAGGGGTCGGTCACCCAGGAGGTGACGTGGACCTCGCCCATGGCGCGGCGCGCCTGCGGGCCGAATTCGTTGCCCACAAACTCCGCGGCGAAGGCCTTCATGGGCGCCTGGCCCGCCGTGGCGAGGTCGCGGGCGAAATTGCCGCCGACGTCGAGATACCACCAGTCGGAGCCGCCGATCCGGGCGAGCGGCTTGGCGGTCGCGGCTGTGTCGGCCTTGACGACGAAGGGCTCGTCCGGCCCCGCCTCCATGGGATTGCCGGGCAGGTGGACGATGAGATGCTCGTAGGCGCCGCAGGTGAGCGCCGCGATCGCATCGGCCTGGCGCTTCGGCAGGGCCGGCGCGAAGCGGATGGTGCCGGCGGCGAGGACGGCGGTGGAGGCTGTGACGATGGCGGCGCGGGCGCGGATCGTGCCGGCGGGCGTCTCCACCGCGACGCCCCTGCCCGACCAGTCGATCCGGGTCACCGCCGTGGACAGGCGGACCGGCAGGCCCTCGGCGAGCTTCGCCAGGATGGCGCCGTAGCTCTGGCGGCAGAAGAGGTCGCGGGTCTCGATGGCGTTGTAGAAATCGACGCAGGAAATCTCGGCAATCTCCTTGCCGGAATCCCAGGCCCCCTTGAGGAAGGCGATCGTCGCCTGCCAGTCCCTGAGATTGGTCGGCATGGCGGCGGCGAGCGAGATCTCCCGGCCCGCCTCGCCGGCGTCGAGGATGGCGCGCTGGGCGCGGGTCAGGGCCGAGGCATAGGCCTCCCACTCGCCCTCGCGCGGGCGCCGGCCCTTGATGAGGAGGCGGGCGCGCTCGGGATCGTCGTAGAGCTGGAAGCCGGCCGCGCGGGCCAGCGGCACCAGCGGATTGTCCTCGGGGGCATGGATCCAGTGGGCCCCGAGATCCATCGGCATGCCGAAATGGACGGTGTCGGCGATGCAGCGGCCGCCGGGCCGGTCCTTGGCCTCGAGGACGATGACGCTGCGGCCTGCGGCGATCAGCCTGCGCGCGGCGGCGATGCCGGCGGCACCCGCGCCGACCACCACCACGTCGGCC
>JAEZGJ010000173.1 GCA_023416965.1 Pseudomonadota bacterium
CTCACCTATATCGACCAGAAGCGGCTGGAGCTCGCCCGGGCGCTGGCCGCCCAGCCGAACCTGCTGCTGCTCGACGAGTGGCTCGCCGGCCTCAACCCGACCGAGCTGAAGGAGGGCATCGCCCTCATCGCGGCGCTCGCCCGCGACGGGCTCACCATCGTCATGGTCGAGCACGTGATGGACGCCATCCGCGCCCTCTGCACCCGCTGCATCGTCATCAACGCAGGCACCAAGATCGCCGAGGGCACGCCGGCCGAGGCCCTCGCCGATCCCGGCGTCATCAAGGCCTATCTGGGAGATGACGACGATGCTTGAGGTCGCCCGCCTCTCCGCCTCCTATGGCCCCCACCGGGCAGTCGACGACGTCGCGCTCCATGTCGGCCGCGGCGAGACCGTGGCCATTCTCGGCGCCAAGGGCGCGGGCAAGACGACGCTCCTGAAGACCCTTGCCGGCCTCATGCCGGCCGGGCAGGGCAGCTCCATCACCTTCGAGGGATTGCCGATCCGCGCTGCCGACCCCCATCGCATCGTCGAGCAGGGCATCGCGCTCGTCCCCGAAGGGCGCGGCATCTTCGGCGACCTCACGGTGCGCGAGAACCTCATGCTCGGCGCCTTCCCGCGGCGCGCCCGCGCCCACGAGACGGCGACCCTCGACGACGTGCTGATGCTCTTCCCCCGGCTCGCCGAGCGCCTGTCGCAGCAGGTGCGCACCATGTCCGGCGGCGAGCAGCAGATGGTCGCCATCGGCCGGGCGCTGATGAGCCGGCCGAATCTCCTCATGCTCGACGAGCCCTCGCTCGGCCTGTCGCCCGTGATGACCGGCGAGCTCTTCAAGGGGCTCGCCGCCATCAAGGCGCGCGGCATGGCGATCCTCATCGTCGAGCAGAATGCGAGGCGGTGCCTGAAGCTCGCCGACCGCGCCTATCTCATCGCCAACGGTCGCATCGTCGGCGAGGGCCTGGCCGGCGACCTCGCCAACGACCCGCAGGTCGCTGCCGCCTATCTGGGCGGTGCGGCCGTCCCCGCCAACGACGACGCCGCCGACGTCGCTCCGCCGCCGCTCTTTTCCCCGCCGCCCCTGCCCCTGACGGGCGAGGCACCCGCTCCAGCCCCGGCCGTCCGTGCCGCCCCCGCGTATCCGGAGAGTTCCATGAAACACGTCAACCTGATGATCGATTCCCGCGAGATCGGCGCCGCCGACGGCCGCACCTTCGACCGCCTGGACCCGATGACCGGCGAGGTGGCGACCCGCGCCGCCGCCGCCACGGTCTCCGACGCCGTCGCCGCCGTCGATGCGGCGGCTGCCGCCTTCCCGGCCTGGTCGGCGCTTGGCCCCAACGAGCGCCGCGCCAAGCTCAACGCCGCCGCCGACCTGATGCAGCAGCGCGCCGAGGACTTCGCCGCCGCCATGATGACGGAAACCGGCTCCACCAAGGGCTGGGCGCTGTTCAATGTGGGCCTTGCCGCCGGCATGCTGCGCGAGGCGGGCGCCATGACCACCCAGATCACCGGCGACGTCATCCCCACGGACAAGCCGCACAACCTCGCCCTCGCCGTGCGCCAGCCGGTGGGCGTCATCCTCGGCATCGCTCCGTGGAACGCCCCCGTCATCCTCGGCGTGCGCGCCATCGCCATGCCGCTCGCCTGCGGCAACACCGTGGTCTTCAAGGCCTCGGAGCAGTGCCCGGCGACGCACCAGCTCATCGGCCAGGTGATGCGCGACGCGGGGCTGCCCGCCGGCGTCGTCAACGTCGTCACCAACGCCCCGGCCGATGCCGCCAAGGTGGTGGAGACGCTCATCGCCCACCGCGCCGTGAAGCGGGTCAACTTCACCGGCTCCACCCATGTCGGACGCATCATCGCCGAGACGGCGGCGCGCTACCTCAAGCCCGCCCTGCTCGAACTCGGCGGCAAGGCGCCCCTCGTCATCCTCGACGATGCCGACCTGGACGAGGCCGTGAACGCCGCCGCCTTCGGTGCCTTCATGAACCAGGGCCAGATCTGCATGTCGACCGAGCGCATCGTGGTCGATGCGAAGGTGGCCGACGCCTTCGTCGAGAAATTCGCCGCCAAGGCCAAGGCGCTGCCCTTCGGCGATCCGCGCTCGGGCAATGTCGTGCTCGGCTCCATGGCCTCGGCCGAAGCGGCGAAACGGGTAAAGACGCTGATCGATGATGCCGCGGGCAAGGGTGCCGCACTCGCCGCCGGCGGCGCGCTGGAGGGCACGATCATGCCCGCCACCATCCTCGACAAGGTGACGCCGGCCATGCGCATCTACGGCGAGGAGAGCTTCGGCCCGGTCGTGACCGTGGTCCGCGTCAACGGCGACGAGGAGGCGATCCGCATCGCCAACGACACCGAATACGGCCTCTCCGCCGCGGTCTTCTCGCGTGATATCGGCCGGGCGCTGGGTGTCGCCCGCCGCATCGAGAGCGGCATCTGCCACATCAACGCGCCGACCGTGCACGACGAGCCGCAGATGCCCTTCGGCGGCGTCAAGGCGTCGGGCTACGGCCGCTTCGGCGGCAAGGCCGGCATCGATGCCTTCACCGAACTGCGCTGGATCACCATCCAGACCGGTCCGCGCCACTATCCGTTCTGAGGTTCGGCCGCCATACGCGTCATGCCCGGCATAGCCGAGGCTTTGCCTCGGCGTCCCGGCAAGAGGACGGCGGCCAAGGGCCGCCTTTGCCCTGGCATGACGCACTCCAAGCCACATCGATCACTCGCCATCGGACTGCCGGAATGCCCATGACCGAAGACATCATCGAACGCCTCGCCATCCGCGACCTCGTGGAGAACTGGGCGCTGTGGCGCGACGCGGGCGACTGGGATCGCTTCCTTACCTGCTGGCACGCTGACGGGAAGATGATGGCGACCTGGTATCAGGGGCCGGCGGCGGACTTCATCCGCGCCAGCCGCGAGGGCTGGGCCAAGGGCGTCTCCATCCTGCACTTCCTTGGCGGCACGACGATCGACCGGACTGGCGACCGCGCCATCGCCCAGACCAAGATGACCATCTCGCAGCGCGGCCCCGTCAACGGCGTGCTCTGCGACGTCGTCTGTACCGGCCGCTTCTACGACTTCATCGAGAAGCGCCAGGGACGCTGGGGCGTGGTGCTGCGCCAGCCGATCTACGAGAAGGACCGGCTCGATCCCGTCCTTCCCGACGCGAAGCTCTCGCTCGATCCGGACCTGCTCGCGCAGTTCCCCGAGGGCTACCGGCACCTCGCCTATATCCAGACGAAGATCGGCTACACGGTGAAGCGCGACATGCCGGGTCTCCGCGGTCCCGAGGTCGAGGCGCTCTACCGCCGCGGCAAGGCCTGGCTGGAGGGCGGGCCGGCGGAGTAGGGGCGGAGGGCGTGCTGTTAGCCAATGCCCCACCCTTACCCTCCCCTCGCTGCGCGAGGAGAGGGGCGCTACCACGTCCCGCTCCATCGCCGCCCGTTGTGCCTGGCCCCAGGGTTGGTGGTGAAACGGTCGGTCGTAGTCACCTCTCCTTCGAGCATCAGCGAGAAGGGGAGGGTGCGGGTGGGGCATGGTTCCGCGTCGAGCCCGCCTGCGGTCGCGGCGTCGATCACCGAACCCCTGGTCGGTGACCCTCTCCCTCACTTCAACGTGAGACCGGCGCCTGTAACCTCTTGCGGTTCCACCGCGTATGGCATGACATCGAACCCGTCGAAGGATGTCGCATGCTGCCGTGGAACGACCGGGCGGGACGCCTTTCCGTCCTCAAGCTGATCGTCTTCCTGGGGGTCCTCGCCCCTGGGCTGTGGATTGCCGTCCAGGCGGCGACCGGCACGCTCGGCTCCAAGCCCATCACCTCCGCCATCCACCAGTCCGGCGACTGGGCGGTGCGGCTGCTGCTCGTCTCGCTGCTGGTGACGCCGCTGCGCTTCATCGCCGACTGGCCGAAGCTCATCCTCGTGCGGCGCATGGTCGGCGTCGCCGCCGCGGCCTATGCGCTCGCCCACCTCCTCTTCTACGTGGTCGAACAGGCCTATGACCTGCAAAAGGTGGCGAGCGAAATCCTGCTGCGCTTCTATCTCACCATCGGCTTCGTCGGCCTCGTCGGGCTCCTGGTGCTCGCCGCCACCTCCACCGATGCCATGATCCGCCGGCTCGGCAGCACCGCCTGGAACCGGCTGCATCTGATCACCTATCCCATCGCCTTTATCGCCATCTGGCACTTCTTCCTGCAGACCAAGATCGACGTGTCGCAGCCGGTGCTGATGCTCGGCTTCTTTGTCTGGCTCATGGGGTTCCGGCTGATGCGGGCGGCCGGCATCCAGGTCCGCCCGTTGCAACTCGCCGGCCTCGCCATCATATCCGGCGTCGCCACCGCGCTGCTCGAGGCGCTGTGGTACGCCACCATGACCGGCGTCATGGCCTCGCGCATCCTCCTCGCCAATCTCGACGTCGCCTTCGGCATACGGCCGGCCCTGTGGGTGACGCTTGCGGGGCTGGTGCTGGTCGCCGTCAGTCTCGTCCGGGCCCGCAAGGCCGGGGCCCCGCGCGGCCGGCGGGCGGCCCTCGCCGCTGAGTGAGACCATGAGGCTCGCCGACATCCGGGCGCTGTTCGCGCCGAACCATTCGAAGGGAGACCACGCGATGGAGACCGCCACCAAGACCTTCCCCGTCACCAAGTCCGATGAGGAATGGCGCCGCATCCTCACCCCCGAGCAGTACCAGGTGCTGCGCGGCCACGGCACGGAGCGGCCGGGAAGCTGCGCCCTCAACCACGAGAAGCGTGCCGGCACCTTCTCCTGCGCCGGCTGCGGCCAGGAGCTCTTCGTCTCGCACAAGAAGTTCGAGAGCGGCACGGGCTGGCCGAGCTTCGACCAGCCGCTGCCCGGCTCGGTCGAGGAGACCGTCGACCGCTCCTGGGGCATGGTGCGCACCGAGGTGCACTGCGCCAATTGCGGCGGCCATCTCGGCCATGTCTTCCCCGACGGCCCGCCGCCGACCGGCCTGCGCTACTGCATCAACGGTGTGGCGCTGACCTTCGAGCCGGCCTGACGGAAACCGGACCTTAAGCCGGAGCGGCGAGGCTGCGGCGGGGCTCTCAGGCCCTGCCGCATCCCGCCGAGCCGAGGCCGTCCGTCCATGTCCGCGCACGCCCATCCGCCGTCCTTCGACCGCGACAAGGCCCTGATCGACGTCGCCCGAGTCATCGTCGCCAGCGCGCTCACCATCGGTTCGGTCCTGCTCACCGCCTTCGGCTTCGTCGAGCGCGTCGTCGGCATCGAGCGCATCGCCTCCGACCGGCGCTTCGCCCTGCTGGCGCTGATGCCGGGCGCAGCGGCGCTCGCCTTCCTTGCCAGCGGCCGGGCGCTCGGCGCGCTCTACGACGTCAGCGTTCCCGCCCGCAACATCCCGGCCTGGCGCCGCGCCTTCCTGCGTTTCGTCGACATTTCCGGCGCCTACGGGCTTTTCGCCATCGTCATATCCGGCCTCGTCGCGGTGGCGAGCTTCCTCGCCATCGCGCTCCTGCTCGACCTGCGCCTCATGGTCCTGTCGACGTTGAGCGGCGTGCTCGCCTTCTGCGTGGCCCTGTCGGGCATGCTGATGCGCTATTCGCCCCGCCGCCGGCTCATCGACTTCGCGCTCGCCATCTCGATCCTCGTCGCCATGGCGATCGACCAGTTCTACTGATCACAGCACCATGCCCGCCGCGTCCATGAGGTGCATGTGGTTGAGATTGGCGGCGAGCCTCATGGGCTGGCCGTCGGCCGCCCCCGCATTGGGGCTGACGCGCCCGCACATGGTCTCCCCGGCGATGGTGAAATAGACCAGCGTCTCGTTGCCCATGGGCTCGATGACGTCGAGCACCATGTCGAAGGGCGCGACGCCCGGCTCCATGGCCGCGGATGTCTCGGTGATGTGCTCGGGGCGCAGGCCCAGCACCAGCCCCGGCTGGCCGGCAAAGCCCTTGTAGCGCTCCACCCGCTCCGGCGGCACCGGCAGCACGATGCCGTCGGTGACGACGAGGTCGAGGCCGCCCTCCCGCCCGCGCAACTGCACGGGAATGAAGTTCATTGCCGGCGAGCCGATGAAGCCGGCGACGAAGCGCGTCTTCGGGTGGTGGTAGAGCTCGTTGGGCGGGCCGATCTGCTCGATGCGGCCGTTGTTCATCACCACCACGCGGTCCGCCAGGGTCATGGCCTCCACCTGGTCGTGGGTGACGTAGACGGTGGTGGTGCGCACCTTCAGGTGCACCTTCTTGATCTCGGTGCGCATCTGCACGCGGAGTTTCGCGTCGAGGTTCGACAGCGGCTCGTCGAACAGGAAGACCTTGGGGTTGCGCACGATGGCGCGGCCCATGGCGACGCGCTGGCGCTGGCCGCCGGAGAGCGCCTTGGGCTTGCGCTCCAGCAGTTCCCTGATGTCGAGGATCCGCGCCGCCTCGTCCACCCGTGCCTTGATCTCGGCCTTCGGGTAGCGTTTCAGGCGCAAGCCGAAGCTCATGTTCTCCGCCACCGTCATGTGAGGGTAGAGCGCGTAGTTCTGGAACACCATGGCGATGTCCCGGTCCTTCGGCGGCACGTCGTTGACGACGTCGCCGTCGATGGCGATGTCGCCGTCGGAAATGTCCTCCAGTCCGGCGATCATGCGCAGCGTCGTCGACTTGCCGCAGCCGGACGGGCCGACCAGCACGACGAATTCCTCGTCGGCGATGTCGAGGTTGATGCCGCGCACGGCCTCCACGTCGCCGTAGCGCTTGACGACGTTCCTGAGCGTTACCCCTGCCATTGTCTGCTCCCGTCAGCCCTTGGTCGCGCCGGCGGTCAGGCCTGCGATGTAGTAGTCCATGAGGAAGGCGTAGATGATCAGCGGCGGCAGGGCGCCGAGCAGCGCCCCCGTCATGATCTGGCCCCAGGCGAAGACGTCGCCGCGGATCAGCGTTGTGATGATGCCCACGGGGAGCACCAGCTGGTCCACCGAGGTGGTGAAGGCCAGCGGATAGAGGAACTGCGCCCAGCTCACCGTGAAGGCGAAGATGGTGGCGGCGATGATGCCGGGCAGGGCCACGGGAATGAAGATGCGGGTCAGCGTCTGGAACCAGGAGGCGCCGTCGATGATCGCCGCCTCGTCCAGCTCCTTCGGGATGGAGGCGAAATAGCCGATCATGATCCAGGTGCAGAAGGGCACGGTCAGGGTCGGATAGACGACGAGCAGCACCCACCAGCGGTTCAGCATCTGGATGCCGGTCCATTCGTGGAACACGGCGAACATCTTGAACAGCGGGATGAACAGCAGCGTGTCGGGCACGAGATAGGTGAGGAAGACACCCGTCGCGAGCGTCGCCGAGCCCCAGAACCGCATGCGCGACAGGGCGAAGGCGGCGGGGATCGAGATCAGCATGGTGATGGTGACGACGAAGGCCGAGACCACCACCGAATTGCGGAAGAAGACGAGATATTCCGGCTTCGTCAGCAGCTCGACATAGTTGGAGAGGGTCGGATTGTAGACCCACCACGGATTGGTCGCCGCCGAGATCTCCGCACTGGTCTTCAGCGAGGTGATGAACATGTAGATGGGCGGCAGGAGGAAGAAGGCCGCGAAGATGACGAGGAAGAAATAGGACCAGCGCAGCGCCCAGGTCCGGTCCCGGCTCATCGAGCCATAGGCCTTCTTGCGCGAGGGTGCGCCCTTGTCGATGACGGTCGCCGCGGTCATGCCTCGTTCCCCCGCTGGTTGATGTCGCGCAGGATGAAGATCGCCGCGACCGCCAGGATGGGCACCATGAACAGCGACACCGATGCGCCGAGCGGGATGTCGCCGCCCTCGATGCCGAGCCTGAAGGCCCAGGTCGCGAAGAGATGGGTCTGGTCGAGCGGTCCGCCGGCGGTGAGCACGCGGACGATGTCGAAATTGGCGAAGGTGACGATGGTGGAGAACAGCGCCGTGATGGCGATGATGTTCCGCATCATCGGCAGCGTCACGTACCAGATCCGCTGCCACCAGTTGGCGCCGTCGATGGCGGCTGCCTCGTAGAGCTGGTCGGGAACCGATTTCAGCGCCGCCAGGTACATGATCATGAAGAAGGGCGCGCCCACCCAGATGTTGACGAGGATGACCGAGAACCGCGCCCAACCCGCGTCCCCCGTCCAGGGAATGCGGTCGAAGCCCATGCCGGTCAGCACGTAGTTGAAGGCGCTGTAGGAGGGGTCGAAGAGCCAGAGCCAGGCGAGCGTCGACATGGCCGGCGGGATGACCCAGGGAATCAGCAGCATGCCGCGCCACTTGCGCTGGCCCTTGGCCGGGATGTTGTGGACGAAATGGGCGAGGATGAAGCCGAGCAGCGCCTTGAAGATGACGGCGGTGATGGCGAAGAGGCAGGACTGGTAGACGACCTTCCAGAAGGTCTCGCGGGTGAACAGGAACTGCATGTTGCCGAAGGGCATGTGCGTGCAGATCACGTCCGGCAGCCAGGAGCAGTTCCGCATCCAGGCCACGCTCGTCATCGATTTCCTGAGCGTCGACAGGTAGATGGCGTAGAAGGCCGGATAGATGACGAGGCCGAAGATCAAGAGGATCAGCGGCAGCGCCATCAGGAAGGCGATCGTCGATTTTCGCTGCAGGGTTCGGCGCAGGGTGGTGCGGTGCGAGGCGGGGGAGGACACAGGCTTGGTCCTCAGCGCGGCTTCCGCCATGGAAAGGCTCCTGGTT
>JAEZGJ010000201.1 GCA_023416965.1 Pseudomonadota bacterium
GCCGCCGGCTGGCGCACGAGATCCGTCGCGGGGCGCGCGGGGGCGGCTGACGGGGCGGCCTGCGGCGCCGCGGCCATGGAATAGGTGGGGATGACCAGGCTCTGCCCGGCGGAGAAGGGCTGGTTGCCGGAGACACCGTTCGCCTGGGCGATGGCCGCGGCGGGAACGCCGTAGCGGCGCGACAGCACCTCGGGCGTATCACCCTGGGCGGCGGTGATGGTCGTGCCGCCGGCGGCGGACCAGGTGCCGCGGCCGTTCGCTGCCGGAGCGGTCGCCATCTGGCGGACGGCGGGCGTCGCGGGATTGGAGGAGCCGAAGGGCTGTCGCGCCGTCACCGTTCCGGTGGTCAAGCCCGAATCGGCCCCGCGCCCGAAGGGCGAGCCACCCTGCGCCGCGGCGGGCGGTGGCGAGGTGACGACGAAGTCCCGGGCGGGAAGCGGCTGGGCCTCGACCTGGGCCACGGGCGCCGCCTCCACCTGGGGCGGGGGCGCGCTGGCGACCTGTCGCGTCGCGAAGGGGTTTTCGTCGAACCGCGCCACGTCGGTGCTGCAGGCAGCGCCGAGGCCGGAGACCGCGATGACGAGGACGAGCCGGGACAGCCCGGGAAACGCACGAGGACGCATGGCTACTCTCACGCGGTACGCAACAAGTGACGACCCGATTTATGACCTGTTCAGGTTAAGGTTCGGTATTCACGGCGCAGATTGTGAGGGAAAATCAGAGGCGCCGGGCGACGCCGTGGACCGCCGGGTCGACATGGGCCACGGCGAAGGCGGTGCGCGCGGCCTGGGAGTCGGCCTTGCCGGTCCGCACGATGACGCCGGCGGTGAGCGGCACCACCATGACGCCGTCCGGCGCCAGCTGCGCGAGGAGATGGGGCGGCGGATCGGAGACGGCGCAGGTCAGGAGAATGCGGTCGTAGGGCGCGCGCTGGGGATAGCCCTCGAAGCCGTCGCCGAAGATCGTCTCGACCATGTCGTAGCCGAGGGCGCGCAGCCGGACATGGGCGGCGTCGGCGAGGGTGCGCCAGCGTTCCACCGTGACGACGCTGGCGGCGAGCCGTCCCAGAATCGCGGCGGCATAGCCCGAGCCCGTGCCGATATGGAGAACCCTGTGGGTCGGCCCGACGTCGAGGGCGTCGAGCATGGTGGCGAGCAGGGTCGGCCGCAGGATCGACTGGCCCATGGCGATGGGCAGGGCGATGTCCTCGTCGGCGAGGGCGAAGTGGCGCTCATCGACGAAGGGCACCCGTGGCACCTGTTCCATCGCCTTGAGCACGCGGCGGTCCGACAGGCCGGATTGCCGCAGCATGAGGACGAATTCGGCAGCGGCCAGGAAATGCTCCGGTCCGGGCGCCGCGTTCATCGGTGGCCTCAGCTGCCGGGGGCGCGGTCGCCGGCGAAGACGGCGGCGAGGCGCGTCATCGTCGGTTCGTCGGTCATGTTGATCTCGAGCGGCGTCACCGAGACATAGCCCTCGGAGAGGGCCCAGAGGTCGGTGCCGTTCTCGATGCGGTGGCGGTTCCGCACGAAGGCGATCCAGTAATAGGGATTGCCGCGCCCGTCGTGGCGGGGATCGATGGTCAGGATCTCCTGGTCGCGGCGGCCCTGTGCCGTGACCTGGATGCCGCGGACCTGGTCAGGGCTGCGATTGGGAAAGTTGATGTTGATGAGCGAGCCCGGCCGCAGCCCCTCCTCGAGGATGGTGCGGATGATGCCGGGCGCATGGGCTTCGGCGGTCTCGTAGGGAACCGTGTGGCGGCTCTCCGGCCCATAGGCCTGCGACAGGGCGACGGACGGGATGCCGAGGATTGTGCCTTCCATGGCGCCCGCGATGGTGCCGGAATAGCCGACGTCCTCGGCGACGTTCTGGCCGCGGTTGACGCCGGAAATGACGAGGTCGGGCCCCTCCCCCGCCATGATGTGCTTGACCGCCATGATGACGCAGTCGGTGGGTGTGCCGCGCACGGCGTAGCGCTGCTCGCCGACCTCGCGCAGGCGCAACGGATCGTTCAGCGACAGCGAATGCGAGACGCCGGACTGGTCGGTCTCGGGCGCCACCACCCAGACGTCTTCCGACAGCGTGCGGGCGATGTTCTCGGCCGCCAGGAGGCCGGGCGCGTGGATGCCGTCGTCATTGGTAACCAGGATGCGCATCAGGCTTTCTCGATCCGTGTGAGGCCGCCCATATAGGGCTGCAGGACGGCGGGAACGGCGATGGCCCCGCCATCCTGCTGATAGGTTTCCATCACCGCGATCAGGGCGCGGCCGACGGCGGTGCCCGAGCCGTTCAGCGTATGGACGAATTGCGGCGCCGGCTGCTTGTTGTCGGTGGCCTTCGGCCGGTAGCGGGCATTCATCCGGCGGGCCTGGAAGTCGCCGCAGACCGAGCAGGAGGAGATCTCGCGATAGGCCTTCTGACCCGGCAGCCAGACCTCGATGTCGTAGGGCTTGCGCGCCGAAAAGCCCATGTCGCCGGTGCACAGCGTCACGACCCGATAGTGCAGGTCGAGGCGCTTCAGCACCTCCTCGGCGCAGGCGAGCATGCGCTCGTGCTCGTCGAGGGACTGTTCAGGGGCGGTGATGGAAACGAGCTCGACCTTCAGGAACTGGTGCTGGCGCAGCATACCGCGGGTGTCGCGGCCGGCGGCGCCCGCCTCCGAGCGGAAGCACTGGGTGGCGGCGGTGAGTCGCAGCGGCAGCACGTCCTCGGCGACGATCTCCTGCGCCACCATGTTGGTCAGCGTCACCTCGGCGGTCGGGGTGAGCCACAGGCCCTCGCGGGTGACGAACATGTCCTCCGCCGCCTTCGGCAACTGGCCGGTGCCGTAAGGCGCGGCGTCCTTCACCAGGACCGGCGGGTTGATCTCGGTATAGCCGTGGGTGTCGGTGTGCAGGTCGAGCATGAACTGGGCGAGCGCCCGCTCCATGCGCGCGAGATGCTTCTTGAGGAGGACGAAGCGGGCGCCCGAGAGCTTCGCCGCGACCTCGAAATCCATCTGGCCCAGGGCCTCGCCGAGCTCGAAATGTTCCTTCGCGCCGTCGATCTGCCGCGGCGTGCCGAAGCGGTGGCGCTCGACATTGGCGGTCTCGTCCGGACCGACCGGCACGTCCGCCAGCGGCATGTTGGGAATGACCTCGAGGGCGGCGGTGAGCTCGGCGCTGGCCTTGCGTTCGGCGACCTCGGCCTCGGCCATGCGGTCCTTCAGGGCGGCGACCTCGGCCTTGAGGGCATCGGCGCGGGCCATGTCCTTCTGGCCCATGGCCTGGCCGATCTCCTTGGAGGCGGCATTGCGGCGTTCCTGCGCGGCCTGGAGGGTGGAGACCGCAGCCTTGCGGGCATCGTCCAGCGCCAGCAGGGAGGCGGCGAGCGGCTCGCGCCCGCGCGCCGCGAGGGCGGCGTCGAAAGCCTCCGGATTGTCCCTGATCCAGCGAATGTCGTGCATGGTCGTCCCGCAGTCTGCGCCCGGCGGATTCCTAAGCGGAATTCGCCGCGCAAGCGGCTTAAGCGAGGCTCACCGCCAAGGCAAGCGCGGCCTCCCCGCGATCAGGCCTCGAAGGGGAAACGGGCGAGGATGGCGAACCGCCCTGCCCTGTCCGGCTGGCGGAAGACGCAGAGCGCGTCGACCGGCATCGGCGCGGCGACCGCCCCATAACGCTCCGCCAGGGCGGCGCGGACAGGCTCGCGCCGCGCCTCGTCGAGCCGGCCGGTCAGGGTCATGTGGAAGCGGAAGTCCTCGAAGACATGCGGATAGCCCCAGGCGTCGAGCCGGGCGATCTGCCGCTCGCTGAGCGGCGAGCGCAGGCGTCGGTCGCGATCCGCCGCCGTGAGCGGGGCGCGAAAGGCGTCGAAGTCCCGCACGCAATCGGCGGCGAGCGCGTCGAGGTCCGGCGCGGGTCCCTCCGGGACCAGCGCGACGAAAGCGCCGATGAACGAGACCTTCAGGGCGGCGACCGTGAAGGCCCGCCGCCGCTCGGCGAAGAGCATGGCCGCCTCGAGGAGTTCGGCCTCGCTCCTGCCCTCGGCCAGGGCGAAGGGCGCCTTCAGCGTGCCGTGGAAACCGTAGCGGCGCGGGTCTTCTGTAAGATTCGGCCAGTCCGGTGCGTCGCAGGGCGAGCCGTCGGGAAAGGGGCGATCGGCCGCTGCGGCGGCGTCATAGCCGATGACGGAGGAGCCGAAGCGCCAGAGCGGCGTGTCGGGTGCGGGTGCGGCATAGAGGGCGTAGCGGGCGGTCATGGAGGCCTGTTAGCGGCCGCGTGTGACCGTCTCAAGTCTTGCCCGGCGCCGCTGGGGGCGAACGGCGCGACAATCGCACCCACCTTGGCGAGCGAATGCTTTGCGGCGGCGGCGGCGCGGCCTATATAGCGCCTTCAGACGAGAAACCCGCCCGATGCTGAACAGCCTCGACATCGCCAAGCCCCCCTCCGCGACCCGCGTGGTCGTCGCCATGTCCGGCGGCGTCGATTCGTCGGTCGTGGCAGGCCTCATGGCCGAACAGGGCTACGACGTGGTGGGCGTGACACTGCAGCTCTACGACCACGGCGCGGCGATCCACCGCAAGGGTGCCTGCTGCGCCGGCCAGGACATCCACGACGCGCGCCGCGTCGCCGAGCGGCTCGGCATTCCCCATTACGTCCTCGACTACGAGGAGCGGTTCAGGAAGGCGGTGATCGACCGCTTCGCCCAGTCCTATGCGGAGGGCGAGACGCCCATCCCCTGCATTGACTGCAACCGCCACGTGAAGTTCACCGACCTCCTGGTGACGGCCCGCGACCTCGGTGCGGATGCGCTCGCGACCGGTCATTACGTGTCGAGCCGCCCCACCGCCTCCGGCCGCCGGGCGCTGTTCCAGCCGGCCGACGCCGATCGCGACCAGAGCTATTTCCTCTTCGCCACGACGTCCGACCAGCTCGACCTGCTGCGCTTCCCGCTCGGCACCATGACCAAGCCGGAGACGCGCGACCACGCGCGCCGCTTCGGCCTCGCCATCGCCGACAAGGCCGACAGCCAGGACATCTGCTTCGTGCCCACCGGCCGCTACACCTCCATCGTCGAGAAGCTGAAGCCCGAGGCGGCGGAGGCCGGCGACATCGTCCATGTCGACGGCCGGGTGCTCGGGCGCCACGAGGGCGTGATGCGATTCACCGTGGGCCAGCGCCGCGGCATCGGCATCGCCGCCAGCGAGCCCCTCTATGTCGTCGGGCTCGACGCCACCCGCCGGCAGGTGATCGTGGGCCCGCGCGAGGCGCTCGCCACCCACGCCGTCTCGCTGCGCGACTTCAACTGGCTCGGCGACACGCCGCTGACCGAGGGCGAGACGCTGGCCTGTTTCGCCAAGGTCCGATCGACCCGCCCGCCGCGCCCGGCGCGCCTCAGCCTCGTCGCCGGCGAGGTGGAGATCGAACTGCTCGACGGTGAGGACGGCGTGGCGCCCGGCCAGGCCTGCGTGCTCTATGACGGCGCCGAGGGCATGGCGCGGGTGCTGGGCGGCGGCTTCATCCGCCGGCGCCAGCCGGTCGCCGACGGCCGCCCCGCCGCCGCCGCCCTTCAGGCTACGATCTGACCGGAGTTTCCATGCAAGCCGCCGAGCTCGACGCCAAATCGATCCAGAAGGCCTATGCGCGCTGGGCCCCGATCTACGATCCCATCTTCGGGCGCATCACCACGACCGGCCGCAAGGCGGCGGTGGCGGCCGCCTCGCGGGTCGGTGGCCGGATCCTCGAGGTGGGCGTCGGCACCGGCATCGCGCTGCCGGACTACACGCGCGATTGCCGGGTAATCGGCCTCGACCTGTCGTTCGACATGCTGAAGATCGCCCGCCGGCGCGTCGACGAGGGTCTCGCCAACGTCGAGGGCATCCTGCAGATGGATGCCGGCCGCCTCGCCTTCGGCGACGCCACCTTCGACTGCGTCGTCGCCATGTATCTCATCACCGTGGTCCCGGACCCCGAGGGCGTGATGGCCGAGCTGAACCGGGTGTGCAAGCCCGGCGGCGAGGTCATCCTGGTCAACCATTTCGCCGCCGAGGGCGGCATCCGCGCCCTCGTCGAGAAGGCGGCGGCGCCCTTCGGCGACAAGCTCGGCTGGCATCCCGACTTCTCCTTCGACCGCGTCATGGGCGAGAAGGAGCTGACCATGGTGGAGAAAAAGCCGGCCGGCTTCGGCGGGCTGTTCACGCTGGTGCGGTTCAAGAAGGCCGGGGCCTGACGCCCAAGGCCCGGCGGGACGGGCCGCGCGCACAGGGCGAAAAAAGCACGGCCGGATCGGCTTGACACCCCTTCGGCCCCGACCTTATATCCGCGCTCTCGCGACCGGCTCGCCGGCCGCAGGCCCTTTTGGGGCGGGGTAGCTCAGTTGGTGAGAGCGCAGGATTCATAACCCTGAGGTCGGCAGTTCGACTCTGCCTCCCGCTACCAAACGGCCGGTCCGGCAGCCGGCGGCAAGCCCCGCTGCCCGTCTCCTCCCCCGACTGAAGCCCTAACCCTCACCGCCCGAAGCGCCCACGACGCGGTTGCGCCCCTGGCGCTTGGCCACGTAGAGGCGCGAATCCGCCCGGCTGAGAAGGTCCGGCAGGGTCGTCGCGTCTTCCGGAGCGGTGGCGACGCCGATGCTGACGGTGGGCGCCGCCTCGAACTCGCGTGCGAGGACGTCCTGGACGGAGGTGCGCAGGCGTTCGGCAAGGTTCATGGCGCCGGCCGGCGACAGGCCGTCGCAGAGGAGGACGAACTCCTCGCCTCCATAGCGGAACATGCGGTCCTGCGCGCGGATCTCGGCGCGCAGGCACTCGCCGGCGCGGCGCAGAACCGCGTCGCCGACGACGTGGCCGAAGCGGTCGTTGATGGCCTTGAAATGATCGATGTCCAGGATGAGCAGGCTCATCCGGCGCCCGCCGGCATAGGACTCGGTGAGCATGGCGGGGCCGAGGGCCTCGAAGCGCTCGCGCGTGAGGGCGCCGGTGAGGACGTCGTGGCTGCTCTTGCCCAGCAGTTCCTCGTATTTGTGGCGGTAGGTGAGCTTGTGGAAGATGTCCGCCAGCGGCTCGGGGGGCGTCTCCGCCTTCTTCCGCTCGAACAGGGCCAGGTAGAGGCCGATATAGACGGCATAGACCAGGGCGGCCCCCATCTTGGCGATCCAGCCGCCGATCAGCGCGTCGAAGGGCCTGCCCGTGACCCAGCGCAGTCCGACAAAGAAGGCCGCCTGGTCGAAGGTGAGGATGACCGCGAGGCTGAGCCCGGCGCGCAGCACCACCGAGCGGGGCAGCAGGCTGCGCAGCCGCTCGTAGACGAGGATCAGGGCGATGGCGTCGATGAAGAGAAGCGTCGTGCCCCAGACCATCAGCACGCCCATCTGGTTGATGAGGGCGAGATCGGGGTTGTAGCCCTGCAGCGAGACCGGCGGCCCGTAGAGGCGCAGCGTCGCAACCAGCGCCACCATGAGGAAATTGCCGATGAGCAGGCCGTAGATCGGCTGGCGGACCGTCTCCGCATCCTCGCGGATATAGAAGAGCAGGATGATGGCGAGCTTGCCGGAGAACAGCACGGTCGAGCCCGGCGACAGCAGGCCGAAGGGCAGCTGGATGAAGAAGACGGCGGCCAGATAGGTCTCGAGGAAATGCATCACGCCAAGGGCGCAGAGGAATGCGCCGAGGCCCATGGCGTGGCGCATCCGGAAGAGGACGGCCATGACCCCGAAATAAAGGAGCGACTGGGTCAGGAGGAGGACAATGCCGGACATGGATCAAAGATCTTGGAAAAATGAAACAAGCGCGTGGCCTCCCCCGCACGGCGCCGGGCGCCCGGTGGCACACCCGTTTTGGCACAGGCTTTCGTTACGGTTTCGTAAACGCGCCGTCCCGACCTCTCCAAAACAAGCGTCTGCCCCAGCGGAAGGCCGTGAAAATCCCCCGGAACCGATCCGCGGCGCTCGGCGTCATTCTTGCTTCTCTTGCGCCGGGACCGCTGTCTCGTCCCTGCCGGGAACAACCCGGGATGGGCGTCGGGCGGTTAACGCTATCGGTAATCAAACGTTGATTGCCTCGATCAAATGCAACACAACCGGTCCCGGGAACGGGGATCGGCTCACAGGAGCGATCCGAATGAACACTCAGATCCGAGAGATCATCGCCCGGACGGTCGAACTGCCGGGCGGCGTGGCTGACCTTGCCGACACGAGCGACCTCTACGATGCCGGGATGACCTCCTTCGGCTCGGTGCAGCTGATGCTCGCCCTCGAAGAGGCCTTCGACGTCGAGTTCCCCGAGCGCATGCTCAATCGCCGCCTCTTCTCGTCGATCGCCACGATCGGCGCCGCTCTCGAGGAGCTGCGCTCCGAGAACGTCGGAGGCTGAGATGCTCGACCGGTCGGAATCCCCCAGGGCGCCCCAGGGCGCCGCCACGGCCGCTCGCGTCAAGCGGGTAGCCGAGATCGCCGCAGCCCATGCGGATGCGGTCGACCGTGAAGGCCGCTTTCCCCGCGAGGCTGTCGAGGCCATGCGCGAGGCTCGCCTGCTCGGCATGATGATTCCGACCCACCTGGGTGGCGAAGGGGCCGATTTCGCTGAGATCGCCCAGGTCTGCACCGTGCTCGGCGGCGCCTGTTCGGCCGCCGGCATGGTTTTCGCCATGCACCAGATCAAGGTCTCCAGCCTCGTCCACCACGGGCTCGACAGCGACTGGCACCGGGCCTTCATGGTCCGCCTGGCGGAGAAACAGCTCCTGCTCGGCTCGGCCACGACCGAGGCCGGCATCGGCGGCGACCTGCGCAACTCCATCTGTTCCATCGTTCCGGACGGCGACATGGTGCGGATCGAGAAGGACGCCACGGTCATCTCCTACGGCCTCGACGCCGACGCGATCCTGGCCACCGCCCGCCGCGCCCCCGACGCCGCCTCCTCCGACCAGGTGATGATCGTCATCGAGAAGGACCAGGCCAGCCTCGTCCAGACCTCCGTCTGGGACACGCTCGGCATGCGCGGCACCACCTCGCACGGCTTCAAGCTGGCGGCGACCGTTCCCGGGGCCCAGGTCTTCCCCAAGCCCTTCGCCGAGATCGCCGCGCAGTCCATGCTGGCGAGCTCCCACCTGTTCTGGGCCTCGCTCTGGTTCGGTATCGCCGGCTCGGCGCTCGCGAAGGCGCAGGCGAGCGTGCGCGCCGCGGCCCGCCGCATGCCCAACGCCGTTCCGCCCGGCGCACCGCGCCTCGCCGCCGCGGCCGCCGAACTCGCCGCGCTGAAGACCATCGTGCGCGACGGCATTGCCCGCTTCGAGGCCGCCCGGCACGACGAGGACGCCATCAATTCCATGGCCTTCGCCGTCGCCATGAACGCCGTGAAGGTGGAGGCCTCGCGCCGCGCCGTCGGCATCGTCCAGGAGGCGCTGACCATCATCGGCATCCAGGGCTACAAGAACGACAATCCCTTCTCGGTCGGACGGCAGCTGCGCGACATCCTGTCGGCGCCGCTGATGATCGCCAACGACCGCATCCTCTCCAACACCGCGACCATGCTGCTCATGTCGCGTCTCGACACCGATCTGGAGGACTGAGACATGCTCGCCAAGACCGAGACCGCGACCTTCCTCGACGACCTCTTCGACAAGGGCCTGCTGATCGAGACCGGCGTCGACGGCCTCTACGGCCGCTCCGGCCTGTTCGAGGCCATCGGCGACGGCTTCCAGGCCATGGTGACCCGCTACGGCGCCGCCGACGAGCCGGAAGTGGTGCGCTTCCCCCCCGCCATGTCGCGCCAGGTCTTCGAGAAGTCCGGCTACATGAAGAGCTTCCCCCAGCTCGCCGGCACCGTGCACTGCTTCTGCGGCAACCCGGCCGACCATGTCAGCCTGCTGCAGACGATCGAGCAGGGCGGCGACTGGACCGAGGGGCAGAAGGCCAGCGAGATCGTGCTGACGCCGGCAGCCTGCTATCCGCTCTATCCGACGGCGGCGAAACGCGGCACCCTGCCGGCCGAGGGCCGCCTCTTCGACCTCATGTCCTACTGCTTCCGCCACGAGCCGTCGAAGGATCCGGCCCGCCAGCAGTTCTTCCGCATGCGGGAGTTCGTGCGGATGGGCACGCCGGACCAGGTGACGGAATTCCGCGCCTCCTGGCTGGAACGCGGCCAGGCGCTGATCGCCGAGCTCGGCCTACCCTTCACGGTCGACGTTGCGAACGACCCCTTCTTCGGCCGCACGGGAAAGATGCTGGCGGTCAACCAGCGGGACCAGCGGCTGAAGTTCGAGCTCCTCATCGCCATCGAGAGCGAGGAGAAGCCGACGGCGTGCCTGTCCTTCAATTATCATCAGGACCACTTCGGCAAGACCTTCGGCCTGACCACCGAAGGCGGCGAGGTCGGGCACACGGCCTGTGTCGGCTTCGGCCACGAACGGGTCATCCTGGCGCTGCTGAAGCACTACGGCACGAACGTGGACCGCTGGCCGGCCTCGCTGCGCCAGTCGCTGGGGCTCTGAGGCCATGGCTGCGGTGTTTCCACAGATCACGGCGGCGAGCTACCGGCGCCACGGCCTGCATGATGCGGGCCGGGCCTGGCCCGAGACCAACTGCCACACGGATCTCTTCATCGAGCTGCTTTCGACGCTCGGCCGCGAGCCTGCGGCCGGCCTCGGCATGACGCTCGCCCAGGATTTCGAGGGCGACCAGTTCACCTTCTTCAAGATCCCGAACGGCGATCTCGACGCCCTGTTCGGGCTCGACCTGCAGGAACTGTCGATCTACCGCCCGCTGGTCGATCACCTCGAGGAGCAGGTGGCCCGCGGCCGTATCGTCCTCGTCGAGGTCGACGCGCATTTCCTGCCCGATACCCGTGGCGTGACCTACCGCACCGACCATTCGAAGACCACGATCGCGGTCAACAGGTTTGACCGGGCGGCGTCGCGGCTCGGCTATTTCCACAATGCCGGCTATTTCGAGATGGAGGGCGAGGACGTCGAGCACCTGCTCGGCTTCGGCTCCGTGCCGCGGCCAGTCCTGCCGCCCTACGCGGAATTCGTGAAGGTCGCGGGCCCCGGCCTCTCCGGCCGGGCGCTGCGGGACGCCGCCCTGGCACGGCTCTCCGCCCACTGGGCGCGCCGGCCCGAGCGCAATCCGGTCCTGGCCTACCGCGACGCGCTGCAGCGCCATCTCGACTGGCTGGCGGGCGAACCGCCCTGCTCCTTCCACCCCTATGCCTTCAACACGGCCCGTCAGTTTGGTGCCAATATCGCCCTGCTCGGCGACCACCTCGCCTGGCTTGCCGGCCAGGGAGTCGCCGGTCTGGACCGGGCCGTGGCGCTGTGCGAGGCCATGTCGAACGGCATGAAGACCTTCCAGTTCCTGCTGGCCCGCGCCCTCGCCCGCAAGAAGACGGAGGCGCTCGCCACCGCCCTCGACGAGACCGCGGGTCATTACGACGCGCTGATGGCCGAACTCGCCGCCGCCCTGCGCTTCCCCATGGCGGAAACCCGGACGCTCGTTCGGGCCGCATCGTGAGGGGCGCATGGGCCCGATCCGCAGCGACACGGACGACCGGATCGTCCCGCTCGGCGCGGGCTGGACCCTGGCCGTCCTCGATCCCGGAGCCGCCGCGACGCCGGGGGAGGCCGACGCCCGCGGTGACTGGATCGGCGCGCCCGTCCCCGGCACGGCGGAAGCCGCGCTGATCGCCGCAGGGCGCCTGTCGCCCGGCACGCCCTCGGGCCTGCACGACCGGGACGTCTGGTACCGCTGCGCCTTCACCGCGGAGGGGCCGGCGACGCTGCTGTTCGAGGGGCTCGCGGGTCCTGCCGAGGTCTTTCTCGACGATGCGCCGATCCTCGGCTCGGCGTCGATGTTTCTCGCGCAATCCCACCAGTTCGCGGCATCCGGCCGCCACGACCTCGCCATCCGCTTCGCCGCGCTGAACCCGCTCCTCGCCTCCGCCAAGGGGCCACGCCAGCGCTGGCGGCCGCAGATGATCCAGCCGGGGGCGCTCCGGCTCGTCCGCACCACGCCGCTCGGCCACATGCCCGGATGGTCGCCCGACGTCGCCGTTATAGGGCCCTGGCAGCCTGTGAGCGTCGTCCTGCACGGCAGCGGGCCACGCATTGTCGACCTCCGTCTCTCTGCGCGGCTCGAGGCGGCGGATGGCGTCCTCGACCTCGCCGTCCGCTTCGCCTCAACGCCGGACCAACCCGTGGAGGTGCTGTGCGGCGGCCATGCCCAGGCACTCCACCCCGGCGAGGATGGGCTCCATGCCGGACGCATGGTCCTGCCGGGCGTCGCGCCCTGGTGGCCGCACACCCACGGCGAGCCGGCGCTCCATCCGGTGCAGATCAGGGTCGGCTCCCGCCTGATCGATTGCGGGTCCGTCGGCTTCCGCTCTCTCGCCCTCGACCGCGGCCCCGACGGCAAGGGCTTCGGCCTCGTCGTCAACGGCGTGCCGGTCTTCTGTCGCGGCGCCTCGTGGATGCCGCCGGACCCGGTATCCCCCGGCAGCGCCGATGCGGCGCCCCTGCTGGCGCTGGCGCGCGAAGCCGGTATGAACATGATCCGCCTCTCCGGAACGACGACGCCAGAGAGCCTGGCCTTCCACGACGCCTGCGACGCCTTTGGCATCCTCGTCTGGCACGACCTGCCCTTCGCCAATTTCGACTATCCGGGCGACGAGACCTTCCGGGCCACGGCCGAGGCCGAGGCGCGCGCGCTGCTCGGCCGGCTCGGGGGCTCGCCGTCGCTGGCGGTAGTCTGCGGCGGCAGCGAGATCGCCCAGCAGGCGACCATGCTCGGCCTGACCCCTGATCAGGCGGCCTTGCCGCTGTTCGAGGAGGCCCTGGCAGCGGTGGCCGCCGAGGCCGCGCCGCAGGCGCTCTATGTGCCGCACTCCCCCTGGGGCGGCCTTCTGCCCTTCGTCACCGACGAAGGCGTCACCCACTATTTCGGCGTCGGCGCCTATTGCCGCCCGGTCGAGGACGCGCGCCGCGCCGACGTGCGCTTCGCCTCCGAATGTCTCGCCTTCGCCGCCGTGCCCTCGGCCGCGACGCTTGCGGCGGAAGACCTCACCACGGCGGATGGCGAGCGCTGGAAGGCCGGCGTGCCGCGCGATGCCGGCGCGTCCTGGGATTTCGAGGATGTGCGCGACCACTATGTCGGCACGCTGTTCGGCGTCGACGCGCAGGCGCTGCGCGCCAGCGACCCCGCGCGCTATCTCGCCCTCGGCCGCGCCGCTCCCGCCCAGCTCATGGAAGATGTCTTCGCCGAGTGGCGGCGCGCCGGCTCGCGCTGTGCCGGCGGCCTCGTCTGGTTCCTCAACGACATGAAGCCGGGCGCCGGCTGGGGCGTGATCGACCGGCTGGGCCGGCCGAAGACCACATGGCATGCCCTCAAGCGGGCGTTCCGGCCGCTCCATCTCGGGCTCACCGACGAGGGGCTGAACGGGCTCGCCGTCCATCTCGTCAACGAGACGGCGCAGGAGAAGCGCGTGCGCCTGACGCTCGCCACCTATGGCGAGGGCGTCCACCCGCTCGCCAGGGCGGAGCGCGACCTGATCCTGTCCCCGCGTTCCGCCGAGAGCCTGTCGGCCTTTGCGCTTCTCGGCCGCTTCTTCGACCTCGCCCACGCCTACCGGTTCGGCCCCCTCACCCATGACGCCACCCTCGCCCGCCTCCTCGATCCGGAGACCGGCGCGGTTCTGGCGGAGGCGAGCCATTTCGTCGCCGGCCGGGCCGCCGCGCCGAGGGACATCGGTCTTGCCGTGCAGCCGGTGATCCATGACGGCGCTCCGGCCGTTTCCATCACGGCGGAGCGCCTGGCGCGTTTCGTCACCATCGACGACCGGATCTGCCGCCCGGCGGACGAAGGCTTCAGCCTGGCGCCGGGGGAGACGCGCGTCGTCCCCCTCCTCGCCGCGGCCGGCCAGACCGCAGCAGGCGGCACCGTCGCAGCCCTCAACAGCCATCCCGTGCCCTACGAGTTCGCAGCATGATCCCCGTCACGTTCAACGGCCTGATGGGCAAGCTGCACCTGCCGGACGGCGACAGGCGCTCGGGGCTGGGCGTCGTCATCGCCCCCCCGCACGGGGTCGAGGCGCTGGCAGCAACCAAGACCCTGCGCCGTCTCGCCGAAGCGCTTGCCGAGGCCGGCCACGCCGCGCTGCGCTTCGATCTGCCGGGCACGGCCGATTCCCTCGGCGAGGACACCGATCCCGACCGTCTCGCCGCCTGGGTCGCGGCGACGCGCGAGGCCGCCGCCGTTCTCGGCCGGCATGCGGGCGTCGATGCGATCGTCTTCGCCGGGCTCCGGTTCGGCGCCACCCTTGCGGCGCTCGCCGCGGAGGGAGCCGAGAACGTCGCCGGCCTCGTCCTCCTCGATCCCGTGGTGAAGGGGCGTCTCTACGCGCGCGAACTCGCCCTGACGGCACGGGCGCTCGCCGAGGCGGCGCGGCTCGATCCCGACGCCACGGCCACCGAGGCGGGCCTCTCCATTGCCGGCCTCGCCACCGCGACCGCCACGCTGGAGGCGATGCGCGGCATCGACCTCGCCCGCCTCGCGGTGCCGACGGCCCCCGTCCTGCTGCTCTCCCGCAAGGGCGCGATGGACGGCCGCCAGCTTGCCGCCGCCTGGGCCGCCGCCCCGGTCACCACCGCGGAAGCGCAGGGTTTCGAGGCGATCTCGCTCAGCCCGACCATGGCGGCGACGCCCTCCGGCATCATCGCAGACACCGTTGCATGGATGGACAAGCTCCCCGTCCGGCCCGCCCGGCCGGCCATGCCGCCCGCCCCGGCGCGCCTCGCCGGCCCCCATTTCACCGAGGAAGCGCTGACCTTCGGCGAGGCGGGCCGGCTGTTCGGCGTCGTCTGCGAACCCGCCACGGCCGCGCCGGGCCGCCCCGTCGTGCTGATCGTCAATGCCGGCCGCAATTCCCATGTCGGCTGGGCAAGGTCAGGCGTCCAGCTCGCCCGGGAGCTCGCGGCCCAGGGCATCGCCTCGCTGCGCATGGACCTCGCCGGGATCGGCGACGGCCGCGACCGCCCCGACGGCGACGACAGCCTCGACAGCGTTCTCTACAACGGCGCCAACGACGCCCAGGTGCGCGACGCCGTCGATCTCCTGGTCGCCCGCGGCCATCGCGACGTGACCTTGCTCGGCGCCTGCAGCGGCGCCCATCTCGCCCTGCACCAGGCGGCCCGCGACGAGCGGATCGCAGGGCTGGTGCTCGTCAACATCCAGCGCTTCGTCTGGCGCCCCGGGGAAACGGTCGAGGAGGCGATCGCCTCCGCCTATCCGCTGGCGGCAAGCTATGCCGGCAAGGTCTTCGAGGCCCGCGCCTGGCGGCGGCTGCTGAGCGGCGAGCGCAAGCTCGGACCGCTGATCCGCGCCTTCAGCCGGCGCGCCGCCGACCGAATCCGCGCGCTGCGGCCCACCGAGGAGACCCGGCAGGCGCGGGAGATCATGCGGCGGCTTGCCGACCGGCGCGTCCCCGTCGACATCATCTTCAGCGAGAACGACGCCGGGCTCGGCGACCTCGCGCTGCATTTCGGCTCGGGCGGACGCTGGCTCGCCGGGCGCGACAACGTGCAGTTGACGATCCTGCCGCAGGCCGATCACGACCTGACGCCTCCGGCCGCGCGCCGGACCCTCATCGCGCATGCGGCGACAACCGCCAGGCGCGGCCGAATCCCGTACTGACCCGCTCCTGCCGTACCCCTCGTGGCACGGCCCCTGCGACCAGACCCTTGAGGCCCCGCTGCCCGTCCCCATTCGGGACAGGGCGGGGCCGTGAACATCAAGGGTTCACGCCATGACGTTGAAGGAACTCGACATTCCGGCGGGAGCGGTCGCCAGGCGCGGCCGCGGCGGCTATGTGTGGATGCGCCTCGCGCTGAAGCTGTCCACCGCCGCGCTGGACTGGCTCGTCATTGCCGCCACCAGCTATGCCACGTCGCTGATCTACAGCCGCCTCTCCAGCGGAGAATGGTGGACCACGGCTTCCCAGGCGACCCTCGCCATGCTGGTCGCCAGCACCTTCGTCATGCTGAGCGCCGTGCGCAGCCAGTATGTGATCGGCAATTATGTCGGCGCCCGGCGCGCCTTCGGCACCACGCTGACCATGTGGGGCGCCACCTTCCTGACGCTGATGGCCTTCGCCTTCGCCACCAAGACCACCGACGTCTTCTCCCGCGTCGCCGTCATCCTCACCTTCGTCGTCGGCCTGCCGGCGGTTCTCGTCACCCGTGAGCTCACCGGGCGCCTGCTGACGCTGGGCTCGAAGTTCGGCGTCATCCCGGCCCGCCGCGTCATGCTGGTCGGCCGCGAGAGCGACGTGACGGACTTCGCCCGCCGCTACCAGCCCTGGAATGCCGGCATGCACATCGCCGGAACCGGCCTGCTCCCGGCCGGGGACGAACCGGTCGGCCGCGACGACATCGCCCGCATCGCGGGCCAGGCGCGCGAGATGCAGCTCGACGACGTGCTGATCATCGTGCCCTGGTCGCAGACAGAGACGATCGACCGTCTCGTCGACGGCTTCATGCGCATCCCCGTCACCATTCACCTCGGGCCAGAGCGCATCTTCGACCGCTTCCAGGACGTCCACATCGCCAAGGCAGGCGGCATCGCCAGCCTGCAGCTCGGCCGCCCGCCGCTGACCGCCGGCGAGGTGATGGCCAAGCGCGCCCTCGACATCACCCTCGGCTCCTTCGCCCTGTTCCTGCTGACGCCGGTGCTGATCCTCGTCGCCATCGCCATCAAGCTCGACAGTCCCGGACCCGTCCTGTTCATGCAGCGCCGGCTCGGCTTCAACCAGCGGGTGTTCCAGATCGTCAAGTTCCGCACCATGACCGTCATGGACGACGGCGACGTGGTACGCCAGGCGACGCGGAACGACCAGCGCGTCACCCGCGTCGGCAGGTTCCTGCGCCGCTGGAACATCGACGAGCTGCCGCAGCTCCTGAACGTGCTGGCGGGCCAGATGTCGCTGGTGGGACCGCGCCCCCACGCCATCGCCCACGACCGCGCTTTCGACGAGCGGATCGCGCTCTATGCACGCCGCCACAACGTCAAGCCCGGCATCACCGGCTGGGCGCAGGTTCACGGGCTGCGCGGCGAGACCGACACCGACGAGAAGATGAAGGCCAGGGTCGAGCACGACCTCTTCTACATCGACAACTGGTCGATCCTGCTCGACGTCGAGATCCTGTTCCGCACCGTCCTGTCGCGGAAGGCCTACGACAACGCCTTCTGACGGCGGGCATTCCCCCACGGCGACGACACCGCAAGACCGCGCCCCCGGGGGACGCGGTCTTTCCGTATGCCTCGCGGGATGAAGGTGGGTCGCGCCGCTCAGGCGGCGAGGATGCGGTCGACGGAGGCGAGCGCGTCGCGCCAGGCGGCCGCGACGTCGAGACGGGCCCCGTGGCGCGGCAGGGTCGCCGCCTGCTCCACCGCCGCGGCCACCTCGTCGACGGTGGCGCGGTGGGAGACGAGGCGCAGCCGTCCCTCCTCCAGGAGGTGCTGGTAGGTCGGGTGGTGGTCGAAGGCGCCGGGGCGCTCCGGCGCGTTGACGACGACCGGCCGGCCCGACATGGCGCAGGCGAGAACGCTGCCGCGCCGGCTCGTGAGCCCTTCCGCGAAGAGATAGGCGAAGACGTCGACGCCGGCGAAGAGCGCGAAGAGCTCGGCGTCATCGGCCACATAGCCGGTGACGACGATGCGGTCGGCGACCCCGAGGGTCGTCGCCCGGGCCATGAACTCCTCCTCCACCCGGTCCTGGCCCTTGACGAAGGAGCCGATGAAGACGGCGAAGGGATCCTCGCCGCGCTGCACCAGGGCGGCGGTGAGGTCGAGGATCTGCGACGACTGCTTGCGCGGATAGATGGAGCCGAAATGGCCGATCACGAGTTGGCCGCGGCGGCGGGCCTCGTCGAGGCGCTCCGTCAACGGGCTCTCAGGCAGCGCGTCCGGCCTCACCACGTTGGGTGGGATGGGGACGAGGCCGGTGCGGCGCGGCGCGAGGCGCGACAGTGGATCGGCGGCAAACTGGGCCGCCACCTCCGGCGCCGAGAACAGGATGGCCGAGGCGAGCGGCAGGAGCGGCGCGTAGCTGGCGCGCCGCTTCCAGTCGAGATCGGCCCATTCGTGCAGGATGAGGAGGACGCGCCTGCCGCGGGCCCGGGCCTTCAGCGCGGCGATGACGGGATCGGCGAGCCGGCGCTTCCAGGCGACGACCGGCAGGTTGATGACGAGGACCCCCTCGCCGCCGCCGCTGCCGAGTTCGCGCGTCGCCGAGCGCTCGCCGGCCGTCTCGGCGAGGCGGCGGGCGAAGGCCTCGACGCCGCAGGGGGCAGCGGAGGCGGATACCAGCACGTCGAGGCGGACCGGCCGGTCATTCCGCGACATGGGGACGCCTCGCCAGGTAATGCAGCCCGAAGACGGCGAAGAGGAAGGTGATCCAGATCGGGTCGAAGCGGACGAAAAGGAAGCTCTCGAGCACCGATACGTAGATGCCGAAAAGCCAGATCTGAAGGAACATCAGCAGGAGCGCCGGATCGGCGCCCTTCGTCCGCGCCGCGAGGAAATTGCGCAGCGGCCAGACCACGAAGACGGCGATGACGAGGAACAGGCCGGGAATGCCCATGTTGAGCGCCGCGTCGATATAGCCGTTATGGGCATGGGCGGCGTGGCCGCCCCACTGGGTCGCGTCCTCCTGGCCGAAACGGGTGGATTCCAGCGCCCAATAGGCGGAATAGCCGAAGCCGGTCACAGGCCGCTCGACGATCTTCTCCAGGGCCAGTTCCCAGACGTCGGCGCGGCCTGTGAAGGTAGCGTCGATCGGCAGCAGCCGCACGATGTCCGCTATGGACTTGCTGACCACGGTCCCGGGGCCGAGCACCAGCAGGGCGACGAGGGGCGCAAAGGCAACCATTCCCGCCAGCCAGCCGCGGCGGATGCGCGCGACGGCGAGCGAGACGGCGAGGCTGACGACCAGCAGCATGGTCGAGCTCTTGGCGCCCGACATCAGGACGAAGAGCGCGCAGGCGACCAGCAGGACCGAACCGGCAGGCACGAGGCCGGCGCGGATGGCGAAGATCATCATGAAGATGGTCATCGCGAAGATGGCGCCGGCCGTGTTCTTGTGGGCGAAGACGCCGCGCCAGTCGCCGGCGAGCTGCGGCTCGTTGATGTCGGTGATCTGGTGGATGGCGAACTGGGGAAAGAGCGCGACGCCGACGAGCGACAGGGCGACGAGAATGCCGACGGCGGCGGCCAGCAGACGCGCGAGGTCCCGCCTGCCCTTCGGCATCAGGAACAGGGTGGCCGTCAGCACGGCGAGCATGCCGAACAGGATCAGGCGCCGCAGCGACAGCGAGACGTCCGACGAGGTGACGACGGTGAAGGAAAGCCAGAGGCCGAGCGCGATCCACAGCGGGTGGATCAGCGTCGCCAGGGCCCGCGGCTGGGTCAGGACCGCGACGATGCCGGCGATGGCTGCCATGATCCCGTAGGCGGCATAGGCGGCGCCCTCCTGGCCGAAGGCGAATTCGAGGGAGGCGGTGGTGCCCAGGTCGGCATAGGGCTCCAGCGTCACCCATGCGAGCAGGAAGGCGCTGACGAAGACGAGGACGCGGGCCCAGCGCATGAGCTGGGCGAGGTCGTCCGCCGGCAGGGTGCCGCGCGCCCCGGTGACATGGGCCGTCGTCACGAGACGTTCCCCGCGCGGTAGGGCTGCTGCTCGACGCCGGCCCAGGCCGCGAGCCGGCCGGCCGAGACGGCGAGAGGATGGGCGGCGACGACCGGGTTGCGCGTCCGCGCCAGCGCGATGCCGGCGCGCATCAACGCCAGCGGCACGATAGCGATGTCCTTCGCCAAGATCCTCGCCCGCCCGGCCGCGCCGTTCGCGTGTTTCAGATCGACGGCCCGGTTGATCGAGCCGATGCGCAGGCCCCGGCGCAGCACCCAGGCGACGCGGGCGCGCTCAGCCGGCACGGTCTCGGTGATCAGGGCCTCCTGCACCCACCAGGACCGCAGCCCCATCGCACGGCAGCGGGTGAAGAAATCCATGTCGCCGCCGCCGAGGAAGTTGAAGCGGGGGTCCAGCGGGCGATGCCCGAGACGCTCGAAGACGCGCCGGCGCATCAGGCAGTTGCCGGTGCCGTAGATCATCGGCACGGGGCCGGTGCGCTCGTGGCTCGGCCAGAAGACGGGATGGCGGGCGAGCGCCGCCGGCGTCTCGTCGCGGAAACAAGGCACGACCGGACCGCCGACGACATCGACATCCTCGCGCTCGGCCGCGGCGACCATGCGGGCGAGCCAGCCCGGGGAGGCGGTCTCGTCGTCGTCGATCATGAGGATGTGGTCGGCGGCCGGGAAAGAGGCCAGGGCCATGGCGAAGCCGGCATTGATGGCGTGGACATTGCCCTGGGCGGGTTCGACGAAGGCCATGCCCGCGAGAGCGCCGCCGGCGAGCCACTGGCCCGCGACGGCGAGGCCCTCGCGGCCGCCCGCATCGTTCTCGACGACGACCACGGCGAAGGGCGGCGCGTCTCGCTGGCCGGCGAGCGAGGCGAGCGTGTCGGCCAGCATGGCGGGGCGGCGGAAGGTCGGCACGACGACGACGGCGCGCACAGCCTGCGGATCGAGCCCGGCGCTGCGGACCACGGGGCGGTCCTCGGGCGTCTCGCTGCGGGACATTTCCATGGGCGCAGTCTCAACCTGGTTCACGATCGGGTCCTCACGCGGGGGCGAATGGAGATCTTGCACGTTCCGCAGCAAATGGCTTGCCGCGGCAGGGACCCTGCGGCTCTGGCCCGGCTCTTGCCAGTTTCCCCCTCACCGCCCGGCCGGCCATGTAACTGTCCGGAAACAGGGCAGATGGCGAGGAGCAGCGCGTGAGTGAGAAAATCAGCGGGCTGGCGGACCATTCCCCGCCCCTTCCCGTGCGGCGGCACCCCCTGTCCGATCCGCCCGTCGGTCCGGACGAGGTTGATTTCGGCGGCTTCAGGCCGCGGCTCGACCACATGGTTGGTCGTCGCGTCGCGTTCCGCACAGCCTCGATCCAATTCGACCAGCCGGTCGTCTCCATCACCTTCGACGATTTTCCGCAGTCCGCCGAGCTGCCGGGCGCGCGCATTCTCGAGGATCAAGGCGCCCGCGGCACCTTCTACCCGGCCTCAGGCCTGTTCGGCCTCACCGACAGCCGCTGGACCGTGGCAGGGGCCGAGACCGTTGCCGACCTCCATCGACGCGGCCACGAGATCGGCCTGCACGGCCACGTTCACCGCCCGGCCAATCTCATGCATCCGGCGGCATTTGCGGCCGATCTCGCCGCCAACCGCGCCGCGCTCCGCCGGATCATCCCGGGCCTCGTGCGGGAGAACTACGCCTATCCCTACGGCCAGTGCGGACTGATGCAGAAGAAGCACCTCTCTGCCAGCGTGAGGACCTCGCGCTCCGTCCAGCCGGGGATCAATGCGGGGCGCACCGACCTCGACTTCCTCAAATCGGTGGAGATCAGCGCCCGCGGCCTCACCGAGGACAACCTCGACGGCTGGCTCGACCAGACCGAGGCCGCCTCGGGCTGGCTGGTCCTCTTCACCCACGACGTCAGCGAGACGCCGAGCCTCTACGGCACGACACCGCGGGTGCTGGCGCGCATTGTCGCGCGCGCCCTCGAACGGGGATTTGCCGTGCTGCCCGTGGCCGCGGCGCTCGACCGGGCGGGCATCGCCTGAAACGGCACAAGCGCCGCTGGTCCCGTCCTTGCGGAGCATGAGCACCACCGATGTCTCGTGTTCCACTCCGGGACGCCCGCCCGTTTCGGCGGCCCGGACAGGCCCAGGAAAGGACCCGACCATGTATGACGATGGTCGTCCCGAACGCCGCGACCCGCCCGTTCAGGCCGCCTCCGCCGGCACGGCCCAGCCCTCCGGCGGGCTCCTGGCGGCCATTCTGCCCTATTGGCTGCCGATCCTCATCCTGGCGCTCGGCTGCGCCGGACTGGCCTATGCCGCCTCGCGCCTGATGACCCCGCGCTTCATGGCAACGGCACAGATCTTCGTCGACCCCCGCGGCCTCCAGGTCTTCGACAACGAACTGACGCCGCGCCAGCAGGATTCGAACGCGGCCATCAACTTCGTCGAGAGCCAGGCGCGCATCGTCACGTCGCAGAGCGTGCTGTCCCGTGTCATCGACAGCGAGCGCCTCACGGAGGACCGCGAGTTCAACGGCCAGGGCGGTGCCAACTGGGCAATTGCGCTGCTGCGCTCGCTCGGCCTCGGCCGATCGGGCGAGGAGAGCCTCGAGAGCCGCGAGCGCCAGGCGCTCAACGCCCTCTACGACCGCGTCATCGTCCGCCGGCCAGAGCGCACCTTCGTCATCGAGGTGACGGTGCGCGCCGCCGATGCGGAGAAGGCCGCGCGGCTCGCCAACGCCGTCTCCCACGCCTATATCGACAGCCAGACGGCGGCCCGGGCCGACGCGGCGCGGCGGGCCACCCAGTCCCTCACCAACCGCCTCGACGAGTTGCGCACCCGGGTGCGCGTCGCCGAGGAACGGGCCGAGGATTTTCGCCGCCGCAACGGCCTCGTCGGCACCCGCACCCAGCTCGTCAGCGAACAGCAGCTCACCGACGCCAACAGCCAGCTCGCCCAGGCGCAGGCGCGGGTCGCCGAGGCTCAGGCTCGCAGCGAGCAGATCCAGGTCTCGCTGCGTACTGCGAGCCAGGCCGGGGCGCTGCCCGAGGCGGTGATGAGCCCGACGATCGCGGCGC
>JAEZGJ010000239.1 GCA_023416965.1 Pseudomonadota bacterium
CTTGGCGATGTTGTTGATCAGCTCCTGGATGAGCACGGTCTTGCCGACGCCGGCGCCGCCGAACAGGCCGATCTTGCCGCCCTTGGCATAGGGGGCGAGGAGGTCGACGACCTTGATTCCGGTGACGAGGATCTCGGCTTCCGTTGCCCGCTCGGCGAAGGTCGGAGCGGGCTGGTGGATGGCGCGGGTGATCGAGGTCTTGACCGGACCCGCCTCGTCGATCGGCTCGCCGACGACGTTGAGGATGCGGCCGAGCGTCTCGTCACCGACGGGCACGGCGATCGGCAGGCCGGTGTCCTTGACCTCCTGGCCGCGGACCAGGCCCTCGGACGTGTCCATGGCGATGCAGCGGACCGTGTTCTCGCCGAGGTGCTGGGCGACCTCGAGGACGAGGCGGTTGCCGTTGTTGCTGGTCTCGAGCGCGTTCAGGATCTGCGGCAGGTGGCCGTCGAACTGCACGTCGACGACGGCGCCGATGACCTGGCTGATCCGGCCGGTACCCGCCGGCGCATTGGTCGCAGTCTTTGCCATAATGGGGTCCTCGCTTGATGTCGTGAGCTCAGAGCGCCTCGGCGCCCGAGATGATTTCGATGAGTTCCTTGGTGATCATCGCCTGACGCGCGCGGTTGTACTTGAGCGTCTGCTTCTTGATCATTTCGCCGGCGTTGCGCGTCGCATTGTCCATGGAGGACATGCGGGCGCCCTGCTCGGACGCGGCGTTCTCGAGGATCGCCTTGAAGATCTGGATGGTCACGTTGCGGGGGAGCAGGTCGGCGAGGATCTCGGCCTCGCCCGGCTCGAACTCGTAAGGGGCGTTGTCGGCGCCGGCGGCGGCGGCTTCGCCCGCGACCTGCGCCGGGATGATCTGCTGCGCCGTCGGGATCTGGGAGATGACCGACTTGAAGCGCGAGAAGAACAGGGTGGCGACGTCGAACTGGCCTTCGGCGAAGAGCTTCAGGACCTGGGTGCCGACCTCCTCCGCCTGGGCGTAGGAGAGCTGCTTGACCGCCCGGAACTCGATGTAGCCGACGATCTGCTTCTCGAACTGGCGGCGGATCAGGTCGTAGCCCTTGCGGCCGACGCAGAAGAACTTGACCGTCTTGCCCTCGGCCTGCAGCGCCAGGGCGCGCTCGCGGGCGAGGCGCACGATGGAGGTGTTGAAGGCGCCGCAGAGGCCGCGCTCGGCGGTGGCGACGATGAGCAGGTGCACGTCGTCCCTGCCCGTGCCGCTGAGCAGCAGAGGCGCATCGGAGCCGGTCACCGCGCCGGTGAGGTTGGCGAGCACCGCCTCCATCTTCTCCGCATAGGGGCGGGCGGCCTCGGCGGCCGTCTGGGCGCGCTTGAGCTTCGCCGCGGCCACCATCTGCATGGCCTTGGTGATCTTCTGCGTCGCCTTCACGGAGGCGATGCGGTTCCTGAGATCCTTCAAGCTCGGCATCAGCCGACGTCCCTTCTGGCTTCGATGGCCTGTTCCACCTTGCGGCGGAAGGCCAGCGGATCCGCAATCATCTTGATGGGCGTGGCGTTGATGCCCGTCCCATGCACGGTCACGTTCCCGAAATTGAGAACGCGGCCGAGGAAAGTCTGGTCGACCGCGACCGAGTCGACCTTTTCGAGCCGCTGCTCGATGGTGGAGCGGGCGATGAAGCCCCACTTCGCCACCACCTTGCGCGACGTCACCGCCAGTTCGGTCGTCCGGCTCATGAACCAGGCGACCAGGAGCCAGAGAGACGCTGCGGCCAGCACCGCCAGCCCGTAGGGCGGCAGCAGGATGGCCGCGGCGAGTCCGACGACGACAGCGACGATGGGCCAGAAGTAGACGACCCAGTGGATCGTCGCTTCATGGACGATGGTCTCGCCCGGCCCGAGGCTGTCGCTGACGTAGCTCACCGCGCCCCGATCAGCTGAACGAGGCCGCGAAGCTCTCGACGGTGGCCTTCAGCTTGGCGGCCGTGTCGTCGGACAGGTCCTTCGACGAGCGGATCGCCTCCAGGACGGTGCCCTCCGCGCGCAGCTTGCCGAGGAGCCCCTCCTCGAAGGCCTTCACGCGATTGAGCGGCAGCTTGTCGAGATAGCCGTTGGTGCCGGCCCAGATCACCGCCACCTGCTCTTCCATCTTCAGCGGCGAGTACTGGTTCTGCTTGAGGAGCTCGGTCAGACGGGCACCGCGGTTGAGCAGGCGCTGGGTCGTCGCGTCGAGGTCCGAGCCGAACTGGGCGAAGGCGGCCATCTCGCGATACTGGGCGAGCTCGCCCTTGATCTTGCCGGCGACCTTCTTCATCGCCTTGGTCTGCGCCGAGGAGCCGACGCGCGACACCGAGAGGCCGACGTTCACCGCCGGGCGGATGCCCTGGAAGAACAGGTCGGTCTCGAGGAAGATCTGGCCATCGGTGATGGAGATGACGTTGGTCGGGATATAGGCCGACACGTCGTTGGCCTGCGTCTCGATCACCGGCAGCGCCGTCAGCGAGCCCTTGCCGGCCTCGTCACCCATCTTCGCCGCGCGCTCGAGCAGGCGGGAGTGGAGATAGAAGACGTCGCCCGGATAGGCCTCGCGGCCCGGCGGGCGGCGCAGCAGCAGCGACATCTGGCGATAGGCGACGGCCTGCTTGGAGAGGTCGTCGTAGATGATGACGGCGTGCATGCCGTTGTCGCGGAAGAACTCGCCCATCGCGCAGCCCGAGAAGGGCGCCAGGAACTGCATCGGCGCCGGGTCCGAGGCGGTGGCGGCGACGACGATCGAGTACTCGAGCGCGCCGTTCTCCTCGAGCGCCTTCACGAACTGGGCGACCGTGGAGCGCTTCTGGCCGACGGCGACGTAGACGCAGTAGAGCTTCTGGTGCTCGTCGGCGCCGGCGACGTTCAGCGGCTTCTGGTTGAGGATCGTGTCGAGGGCGATGGCGGTCTTGCCGGTCTGGCGGTCGCCGATGATCAGCTCGCGCTGGCCGCGGCCGATCGGGATCAGCGCGTCGATCGACTTCAGGCCGGTCGCCATCGGCTCGTGCACCGACTTGCGCGGGATGATGCCGGGAGCCTTGACGTCGACGCGGCGGCGCTCGGCGCCCTCGATCGGGCCCTTGCCGTCGATGGGGTTGCCGAGGGCGTCGACGACGCGGCCGAGCAGGCCCTTGCCGACCGGCACGTCCACGATGGCGCCGGTGCGCTTGACGGTGTCGCCTTCCTTGATGTCGCGGTCGGCGCCGAAGATGACGATACCGACATTGTCGGTCTCGAGGTTCAGGGCCATGCCGCGGATGCCGTTGTCGAACTCGACCATCTCGCCCGCCTGGACGTTGTCGAGACCGTAGACGCGGGCGATGCCGTCACCGACGGAGAGCACCTGGCCGACCTCGGAGACTTCCGCCTCCTGACCGAAGTTCTTGATCTGGTCCTTGAGGATCGCAGAGATTTCAGCGGCGCGGATGTCCATCAGCCGACCTCTTTCATGGCGGTTCTAATCGAGTTGAGCTTGGTGCGAAGGGACGTGTCGACCATGCGCGAGCCGACCTTCACGATCAGCCCGCCGAGAATGGCCGGGTCCACCTTCACGTCGATCTTCGGCTCCTTCCCCAGCACGTCCTTCAGGGCGGCGGAGAGGGAGGCGGAATGGGAGGGCGAGAGCGCCTCGGCGACGGTCACCTCGGCGACGACCTCGCCGCGGGACTTCGCCACCATGGCGTTGTAGCCGCGGATGATGCCTTCCACGGCAAAGAGGCGCCGGTTGGCGGCGACCACCTTGATGAGATTGGCGGCAAGGCCCGTCATGCCGGCCTTGGCGAGGATGGCGCCGACGGCCTTGGCCTGGTCGTCGGAGGAGAAGACCGGGCTCTTCACCAGCCGCCGCAGGTCCTCGGAATCGGCGAGCATCGCGGTGAAGCGGGCGAGATCGGCCTGGACCTGATCAAGCTGCCCCGCCTCGTTCGCCAGCTCGAAAAGGGCCAGGGCGTAGCGCCCCGCCATGCCGGAAACGGTCTTGTCTTCGCCAGCCACCGCGTCTCTCGCGCTTCACGTGTCGAGGCCTTCGGGTCCCGCTGACTGCCCCGCTTTCGCCCGGCAGCAACAAACCTTTGTCTCGACTGGGAAATTCGTCACCGGGGGGATGCCACCAACATGACCGCCTCCCGAAGTCGGCTGTCCGGTAGCACACGTATTCTCATGGTGCAACGCCATGAAAGCCTGCGGCCTGTGCACCAAAGGTCGCGGAGACGGGGCTTTCCACCGATTTGAGTGGGGAAGAGCCTCCGCCGCGGCCCGCCCGCCACCGCCCACGAGAACGGGCGGCCCCGCGGGACCGCCCGTTCACTCATTCGGCTGCAGACTGCGTCACGCAGCAGCCTTCCGCCCCGCCATGCGGCCATAGAAGGTCTCGCCCTTCTCCGCCATCTCGCGCAGCAGCCTGTTGGGCGTGAAGCGGTCGCCGTATTTGGCGGCCAGGGCGTCGCACTTCTTCACGAAGGCCTTCGTGCCGATCATGTCGATGTAGCTGAGCGTGCCGCCCGACCAGGGCGCGAAGCCGAAGCCGAGGATCGAGCCGACATCGGCTTCCCGGGGATCGGTGACCACGCCCTCCTCGACGCAGCGCGAAGCCTCCAGAGCCGTCGTCACCAGCAGGCGGTCGATGATCTCCTGGCGGTTGATCGTGTCCGGGTCCTGCTGGGCGCCGACGAAGGCCTTGAGGCCCGGCCATGCGGTCTTCTTGCCCGTGTCGGGATAGTCGTAGAAGCCCTTCTTGGCCTTCTTGCCGACGCGGCCCTCCTGCTCGACCATGAAGGTCAGCAACTTCTCCTGCTGCGGGTCCACCGCCTGGGCGCCGACCTGCGCCTTGGTGGCCTTGAGGATCTTGAGGCCGAGATCGATGGCGACCTCGTCGTTGAGGGTGAGCGGGCCGACCGGCATGCCCGCCTGCTTGGCGAGATTGTCGATCATGACGGTGGGCACGCCCTCCATCACCATCAGGTGGGCTTCCTTGATGTAGTTGCCGACGCAGCGGTTGACGTAGAAGCCGCGGGTGTCGTTGACGACGATCGGCGTCTTCCTGATGGCCTTGACGTAGTCGAGGGCGACCGCGAGGGCCTTGTCGCCGGTCTTCTCGGCAAGGATCGTCTCCACCAGCATCATCTTGTCGACGGGCGAGAAGAAGTGGATGCCGATGAACTGCTCCGGCCGCACCGAGTTCTGCGCGAGCCCGGTGATCGGCAGGGTCGAGGTGTTGGAGGCGAAGACGACGTCGGGCCGGATGGCGGCCTCCGCCTTCTTGATGACATTCGCCTTCACCGCCGGATCCTCGAACACGGCCTCGATGACGAGATCGACGTCCTTCAGGTCGGCATAGTCGGCGCTCGCCTTGATCTTGGCGAGCAGCGCCTCGCGCTGGGCGGTGCTGGCGCGGCCCTTGTTGACCTGGTCGGTCATCAGCTTGTGGGAATAGGCCTTGCCTTTCTCGGCCGCTACCACGTCGCGGTCGATGAGCACCACGTCCATGCCGGCCTGGGCCGAGACATAGGCGATGCCGGCGCCCATGAAACCGGCGCCGATGACGCCGATGCTCTTCAGCTGGGTGGCGGGGACGCCGGCGGGGCGGCGCAGGCCCTTGCCTAGGGCCCCCATGGAGACGAAGAGCGAGCGGATCATCGCCTGGGCCTGCGGGGTGCGCAGGACCGAGGCGAAGTAGCGCGACTCGATCCTGAGCGCCGTGTCCATCGGCACCAGCAGGCCCTCATAGACCGCGCTCATGATGGCGCGGGCGCCGGGATAGTTGTCGTAGGTCTCCTTGCGGTAGATGGCATTGGCCGGAGGCCAGACCATCATGCCGGCGGCCGAATAGACCGGGCCGGAGGGCAGCTTGAACTTCGGCTTGTCCCAGGGCTTCACCGGATCGACCCCTGCCTTGAGCCTCGCCTTGGCCGCCTCGATCAGCTTGTCGGCGGGCACGATCTCGTCGATCAGGTTCATTGCCTTGGCGCGGTCGGCCTTGAGCTGGTCGCCCTTCAGGAGCATCTGCAGCGCCGACTGGATATCGGCCATGCGCGGCACGCGCTGGGTGCCGCCGGCGCCGGGGAAGAGGCCGACCTTCACCTCGGGCAGGCCGACGCGCAGCTTCGGATTGTCCGAGGCGATGCGGGCGTGGCAGGCCAGAGCGATCTCGAAGGCGCCGCCGAGGCACATGCCGTTGATGGCGCAGACGAAAGGCTTGCCGCAGGTCTCGATCTTGCGCAGAACCAGCGAATAGGCGCGGCTCTGCTCGAAGAAGTCGGCCATGGCCGCCTCGGGGCCCTTGGCCTTGATGGCGTCCTTGAAGGTCTGGCCGAGGCGCTCGAGCATGGTGAGGTCGGCGCCGCCGGAGAACGTGTCCTTGCCGGAGGTGATGACGACGCCCTTGACGGCGGCATCCGCCACGGCCGCGTCCACCGCGGCGTTCAGGTCATGACCGACGGATTCGTCGATGACGTTCATCGACTTATCCCTCATGTCCCAGGTCAGGAGGGCAATGCCGTCCGAATCGACGGACCAGGTGAAGTTCTTGAGATCCATGGTCGTCTCTCCTCTCACACGCGCTCGATGATGGTGGCGGTGCCCATGCCGGCGCCGATGCACAGCGTCACGAGGGCGGTGGACTTGCCGGTGCGCTCGAGTTCGTCGAGCACCGTGCCGAGGATCATGGCGCCTGTGGCACCCAGCGGATGGCCCATGGCGATGGCGCCGCCGCAGACGTTGATCTTGTCGTGCGGGATGTCGAAGGCCTGCATGTAGCGCAGCACGACCGAGGCGAAGGCCTCGTTCAGCTCGAAGAGGTCGATGTCGGCGATCGACATGCCCGCCTTCTTGAGCAGCTTCCTGGTAACGTCGACCGGGCCGGTGAGCATCAGCGCCGGCTCCGAACCGATGTTCGCGAAGGCCCGGATGCGGGCGCGCGGCTTCAGGCCCGAGGCCTTGCCCGCCTCGGCCGAGCCGAGGAGCACGGCGGAGGCGCCGTCGACGATGCCGGAGGAATTGCCGGCATGGTGGACGTGGTTGACGCCCTCGAGCTCCGGATGGGCCTGGATCGCCACGGCGTCGAAGCCTCCCGCCTCGCCCATCATGACGAAGGAGGGGTTCAGGCTCGCCAGCGACTGCATGGTCGTGGTCGGGCGCATGTGCTCGTCTCGGTCAAGGATGGTGAGGCCGTTCATGTCCTTCACCGGGATGACCGAGTTCTTGAACCGGCCCTCCTCCCAGGCCTTGGCCGCGCGCTTCTGGCTCTCCACGGCATAGGCGTCGACCTCGTCGCGGGAGAAGCCGTATTTGGTGGCGATGAGATCGGCCGAGATGCCCTGAGGCATGAAATAGCTCTTCACCGCGATGGACGGGTCGACCGGCCAGGCGCCGCCCGAGGCGCCCATGCCGACGCGCGACATGCTCTCGACGCCGCCGCCGATGACGAGGTCGTGCTGGCCGGACATGACCTGCGCCGCGGCGAAGTTCACCGCGTCGAGGCCGGAGGCGCAGAAGCGGTTGATCTGAACGCCGGGCACCACGTCGCCGTAGTCCGCCTTGAGGGCGGCGACGCGGGCGATGTCGCTGCCCGCCTCGCCGACGGGATCGACGCAGCCGAGGATGACGTCGTCGACCAGGCTGGTGTCGAGGCCGTTGCGCGCCTTCAGGGCGCGCAGGGTCGTCGTGGCGAGCTCGAGCGCAGTCACCTCGTGCAGGGAGCCGTCGGACTTGCCCTTGCCACGCGGCGTGCGGACATGGTCGTAGACGAAGACGTCGGTCATGGCGGGTTCCTCTCCCCGGTTGATGGCTTGGCACGCCGCACAGGCCGGAGGCCGGCCTGCGCCGCTCGGGTCTAGAGCGTGCGCGCGATGAGAATTTTCATGATCTCGTTGGTGCCGCCGTAGATGCGCTGGATGCGCGCGTCACGGTACATCCGCGAGATCGGGTACTCGTCCATGAAGCCGTAGCCGCCGAAGAGCTGGAGGCAACGGTCGACGACGGTGTTCTGCAGGTCGGAGAGCTTGTACTTCGCCATGGAGGCCATTGCGGTGTCGCACTTGCCCTCGATGTGGAGCCCGACGCAGTACTCGTAGAAGACCTTGGCCATGGTCGCCTCGGTCTTCATGTCGGCGAGCTCGAACTGGGTGTTCTGGAAGTCGATCACCTTCTTGCCGAAGGCGCCGCGCTCCTTGACGTAGTCGATCGTCAGCGTCAGCGCCCGCTCGATCATGCCGACGGCGGCGCCCGCGATGGTCAGGCGCTCCTGCGGCAGGGCCCGCATCATCTGGTAGAAGCCCTGGTTCGGCTCGGGGCCGAGCAGCGCCTCGGCCGGCAGCTTCATGTCGTCGAAGAAGAGTTCGGACGTGTCGGCCCAGTCGAGGCCGAGCTTCTTCAGCTTGCGGCCGCGGCGGAAGCCCGGCGCGTTGTCGGTCTCGACGACGAAGAGCGAGGTGCCCTTGGCGCCGGCCGACGGGTCGGTCTTGGCGGCGACCACCACCATGTTGGCGTGCTGGCCGTTGGTGATGAAGGTCTTCGAGCCGTTCAGCACCCAGCCGTTGCCGGAGCGCTCGGCCCTGGTGCGGATGCCCTGCACGTCGGAGCCGGCGCCCGGCTCGGTCATGGCCAGCGCCGCGATGAGTTCGCCGGTCACCATCTTCGGCAGCCAGGT
Organism: Pseudomonadota bacterium; assembly: GCA_023416965.1. Lineage (GTDB taxonomy): Bacteria > Pseudomonadota > Alphaproteobacteria > Rhizobiales > Phreatobacteraceae > Phreatobacter. The sequence goes on from JAEZGJ010000239.1 coordinate 8,642, forward strand.
CTTCTTCTGCTCCTCGGTGCCGTAGTGGAGGATATAGGGGGCGACGATCGGCCCGTGGATCGCCCAGCCCCAGCTGTCGGCGCCGGCCATGGCGATCTCGTGGGCGATGACCGCCTCGTGGCTGTAGTCGCCGCCGGCGCCGCCATATTCCTCCGGGATCGAGGCGGAGAGCAGGCCCGCATCCGCCGCCTTGATCCAGGCGTCGCGGTCCATCACGCCCGCTTCCGACCAGCGGTCGAGATTGGGCACGAATTCCTTGGCGAGGAAGGCCCGCGCGCTCTCGGCGAGCATGTCGTGCTCTTCGGTGCGCCACGCGGGCTTCGGCAGGTTGAGGGCGCTCATGTCAGTCTCCCGGATGTTCCGTCGGCCGCTTCAGGCTTGAGTGTGCAGTTACACCATCGACCTGCGCGGCTCTAAAGACGGCCTTACGGGGGAGCCGGCGGCGCCGGCTCCCGAATGCGTCGGCGGCCTCAGAACGCTTCGGCGGCGAGCGCCATCATCGAGTCGGCGCCGGCCTGGATGCGGGCGAGATGGGCGCCGGTCTCCGGCATCATCTGCTCGAAGAAGAAGCGCGCCGTCACCAGCTTGGCATTCATGCGATCGGTGGAGCCGTCAGCACCCTCGGCGAGCTTCTCCGCGGCCACCTTGGCCATCTTCGCCCACATGTAGCCCATGGCGACGAGGCCGAACATGTGCATGTAGGGCGTCGAGCCGGCACCCGCATTGTCGGGCTTGGCCATGGCGTTCTGCATGAACCACATGGTCGCCGCCTGCAGGTCCTTCAGGCCTTTCGACAGCGAGGCGACATAGGCGCCGACACTGGCGTCGTCCTTGTTCTGCGAGCAGAAGGTGCCGACCTCGTTGAAGAAGCTCATCACCGCCCGGCCGCCATTGGCGGCGAGCTTGCGTCCCACGAGGTCGAGAGCCTGGATGCCGTTGGCGCCCTCGTAGATCATGGCGATGCGGGCGTCGCGGACGAACTGGCCCATGCCCCATTCGTTGATGTAGCCGTGGCCGCCATACATCTGCTGGGCCTTGACCGCATTGTCGAAGCCGAGATCGGTCAGCACGCCCTTCACGATGGGCGTCATCAGGCCGAGATGGTCCTCAGCCTTCTGCCGCTCGGCGGCGTCCTCGGAGCGGTGCGAGACGTCGGCCATCAGCGCGGTCCACAGGATCAGCGCCCGGCCCGCCTCGTTGACGGCGCGCAGCGTCATCAGCGTGCGGCGGACGTCGGGATGGACGATGATCGGAGCGGCGGCCTTTTCCGGTGCCTTGGGGCCGGACAGGGAGCGGCCCTGGATGCGGTCCTTCGCATAGGCGACCGCGTTCTGGTAGGCGACCTCCGACTGCGACAGGCCCTGGACGCCGACCGACAGGCGCGCCTCGTTCATCATGACGAACATGGCATTGAGGCCCCTGTTCTCCTGGCCGACGAGCCAGCCCCTGGCCTCGTCGTAGTTCATGACGCAGGTGGCATTGCCGTGGATGCCCATCTTCTCCTCGATCTTGCCGCAGGAGACGCCGTTCCGCTCGCCCGGCATGTTGTCGGGGGTGGGCAGGAACTTCGGCACGACGAAGAGCGAGATGCCCTTGGTGCCGGCCGGCGCGCCCTCGATGCGGGCGAGGACGAGGTGGATGATGTTCTCGGCCATGTCGTGCTCGCCGGCCGAGATGAAGATCTTCTGGCCGGTGATACGGTAGGAGCCGTCGCCGTTCGGCACCGCCTTGGTGCGCAGCATGCCGAGGTCCGTGCCGCAATGCGGCTCGGTGAGGTTCATCGTGCCGGTCCACTCGCCGGAGGTCATCTTCGGCAGGTAGATCTGCTTGATCTCGTCGCTGGCATGGACGTTGAGCGCCGCCATGGCCCCCTGGGTCAGGCCCGGATACATGCCCCAGGCGAGATTGGCGGAGGACATGAACTCGCCGACCACCGTGTTGACGGTCGCCGGCAGGCCCTGCCCGCCATAGTCGGGCGAGAAGGCGAGGCCCATCCAGCCGCCCTCCTGGTACTGCTTGTAGGCCTCCTTGAAGCCCGGCGGCGTCGTCACCGTGCCGTCGTCGTTGCGGCGGCAGCCGACCGTGTCGCCCACCACGTTGAGGGGCTGCAGCACCTCCTCGCAGAACTTGGCGCCCTCGCTGACGATCGCCTCGACGAGATCGCGGGGCGCGTCGGCGAAGCCCGGCAGGTTGCCGTAGCCGTCCAGCTTCAGGACGTCGTAGAGCACGAACATCGTGTCCTCGATGGGAGCCTTGTAGATCGGCATGTCTCATCTCCTCCGGGAGGGTGGCGCCCGTTCGGGCGCCGGTTTCGCAAAGCCGCGGGGCGGCGGGATCAGTCCTTCGACGCCGAGGCGCCGATGCCGGCGAGCCGCCCGTCGATGACGGTGATCGCCCGTTCGAGTTCGTTGATGGCCGTGTCGATGTCGCTCTTCTGCGCCTGGAGGCGGCCGATCTGCTCGCGATATTTGGTCCGCGCCACCTTCATCTGTGTGACGCCGCCGTCGCCGAGGTCGTAGAGGTCGAGCATGGCCTTGACCTCCTCCAGCGAGAAGCCGACGCACTTGCCCATCAGCACGAGGCGCAGGCGCGAGCGGTCGCGGCGGGAATAGATGCGGTCCTGGCCCTGCCGCTCCGGCGCGAGCAGGCCCTTCTCCTCGTAGAAGCGCAGCGCGCGGGCGGTGACGCCGAACTCGCGCGTCATCTCGCGGATGGAGAACCTGTCCTTGCCGGCGGACGCGCCGGTCCGCGCCAGCAGCTCGGCGAGGGACACGCCACCGTTTCGTGCGAGGTCCTGTTCGGCCATGGGGCTCACCGGCTTCGGGCTCCCGTGAAGGGTTCGGCTGACAAGGGTGACGACTGACTTGGCCTTTCGTCTAACTCACGTTTACGTAAACGTCAACATTAGGGGACATGCGGAGGGCGCGGCGGGTAGCCGCAGTGGCAAGCCTGTTTCTTTCCACGATTGCGGGTGTCAGCGCCCCGCCCCCAGAACATCCCTGCCCGCACCTGAGCTGCAGATTTTCATGCGGGGATCCGGGCTACGCCATGGCGCCGCCCCCCGGATCCAAGACTGAGCCTCGCTCACCGCGACGATGCGCACCAGGACGCTGCTTGTGCGAGATGCGAAACCTGGATCTATCCCCCGCCCGCGTCTGCCAGACCGGTTGCCTGGCGGGCCTGGTCACGGGCCAGGTCGAGAAACGCCTTCAGAGCGGCCGACGGATGGCGCCGGCTAGGGTAGTAGAGGCTGAGGGGGGCGAGACGCGGTGTCCAGTCTTCGAGGACCCGCTCAAGCCTGCCCGCCGCAATATCCCTGTGGACGTCCGCTTCCATGAAGAAGCCTATCCCGACCCCTTCCAAGACAGCGATGCGCGCCAGGCTTGCCTCATCGAGCGTGATGGGCCCGTTCACGTCGAGGTGGATCGTCTGGCCGTCCTTCTCGAAGGCCCACCGATAGAGAGCACCGTTCGGCAGTCGGACGCGGATGCAGGCGTGGTTGAGGAGGTCCGGCGGGACCTGCGGCCGCTGCGCGGTGCGGAGGTAACCAGGGGATGCTACCACGGCGTGGCTTTGAGGCGGGCCAACTGGAACCGCAATCATGTCGCTGGGAATGAGATCGGCTCTCCTGACGCCAAGGTCGAACCCCTCGGCGACGATGTCGACGATGCGGCCTTCTGTGACGAGGTCGACGTGCACCTGCGGATAGCGACGCAGGAAATCCAGCAGGAGGGGGCCCAGGATCTGCCGCGCGGCGGTCGGGAAGGCGTTGATCCGAAGCGTTCCCGAGGGGGTGTCCTGCTGGGCGCGGACCGAGTTCATCGCCTGGTAGATGTCATCGAGAGCAGGCCGGACTCGTTCGACGAACGTGCGCCCGGCATCCGAGAGGGAAACGCTGCGCGTCGTTCGGTTGAACAGGCGTACTCCCAGACTGGTCTCGAGTCCGGCAATGAGGTTGCTGAGCGCCGTCGTGGACAGGCCCAGATCCACCGCGGCGGCGCGAAACGACCCGCGGCGGGTGATGGCCAGAACGGCGTCGAGCTGGATGAGGCTGAGGCGCGACATTGTTTCGAAAACCGGATCACCGCATCCCTGTTTATCCCGGTTATCACAACAGAAGGCCAGCCCTAGCTTGTGTGGCAGCGGGTGGCGGACGCCTGACGGGAGTCACCCGAACGGACCGCCCCCCTTAGCAAGGGGAGATATCGATGAATATTGAGGTTCCACCGACCGTCGCGGCCTATTTTGCCGCAGACAGAAGCGGCAGCGTCGAGCGCGTCGCACAATGCTTCACCGCCAACGCCGTCGTCACGGACGAGGGCCAGGTTCACACAGGCCGTGAAGCCATCATGAAGTGGAAGGCCAGATCTTCGCAGAAGTACGACTACACCGTCGATCCCCGTTCGATTGCGGGGGATGGGCAGCGGGCAGTGGTGATCAGCCGCGTCACCGGCAACTTCCCCGGCAGTCCCATCGACCTGACATACGACTTCCGCCTCGACGGCGACGCGATCACCTCTCTGGAGATCAAGCCATGACGCCGTTCGTCACCCTGGAAGGCAAGCGGGCCCTGATCACCTCGGGAACCCGCGGCGCGGGGGCAGCGACGGTGGCCCTGTTCCGCAACCTTGGAGCGGAGGTTCTGACGAGCGCCCGCACGCTGCCCGAGGCAGCGCTGGCGTCACACTTCGTCGCGGCCGACCTCACCACGCCCGAAGGCTGTCATGCGCTGGCGGAGGCGGCACGTGATCGTTTGGGACGCGTGGACGTCATCGTCCACATGCTGGGCGGGTCATCGGCGCCAGCTGGAGGGTTTGCCGCCCTCTCGGACAGCACATGGCGGCAGGAGCTGGATCTGAACCTGTTTCCGGCCCTGCGCCTCGACCGGGCTCTCGTGCCGGACATGGTCACGCGCGGCAGCGGGACGGTGATCCACGTCACGTCCATCCAGAGGGCTCTGCCACTGCCGGAATCAACGACCGCCTATGCTGCGGCGAAGGCGGCACTGTCCACCTACAGCAAGAGCCTGTCCAAGGAGGTCTCACCGCATGGCGTGCGGGTCGTCAGGGTTTCGCCGGGCTGGATCGACACCGAGGCATCGGTCGCACTCGCCGAGCGCCTGGGGGGCGATTCCGGGGGAGGCATCGAGGAGGGTCGGAGGCGCATCATGGCGTCTCTGGGGGGAATTCCCATCGGCCGGCCATCGACACCCATGGAAATCGCGAACCTTGTCGCATTTCTCGCATCCGACAGAGCCGCCAGCATTACAGGCTCGGAGTACGTCATCGACGGAGGCACCGTCCCGACGGTTTGAGAACTGCACGCTCCGTTGCACCGCGCGACGTCTCAAGATCGAGGGTGCGGGAGAAGGCTTCGAGCGTCCCGTCTGCCCGGCTCTTGACGCCAAGGCGCCGCCCCTGCCGGGCAGAACCGAGGACGCCCCGTTGAGGGTGACGTTCATGTGCTCCCGGGCGCCGAGGGATTGCGCTCCAGCGAAGCACCGAACCGGGATCAGACTGTTGACCTTGACGGATGCCTGCGACCCTTTTGCACAGGCGCCCGGACGGGACGGCGGGTCTCCGAGCCCGGCCTGTCGGCGATCTTGCCGGGCAATCCGCTGAAAGATCGGGCTCCGGGGATCCGAAGCTCAACAGGGCATCCCCCTCCGCATGGGCCATTGCCCGGGGCCGCGACCGCCCTGCCCAGGCACTCCCCTGGCGAGTCCGGCTGGACGCGGCGGGGCGTCCCCCTATAGTGCCCGCCCAAGAGCCGATCACGGCCGCCATCTGTAAAACCCTCCGGAGGAAACGCCATGACCCTGTCCCGCCGCCATCTCCTCGCCTCGGCCGCCGCCCTGCCGGCCCTGACCTCGCTCGGCTTCGCCCAGACCCGCGATCCCAGCTGGCCCGCCAACGTCACCCTCGGCACCGCCTCGGTCGGCGGCACCTATTTCGTCTATGGCCAGGCCTGGGCGAGCCTCGTCGGCGAGAAGATCGGCCTGCAGATCAACACGCAGCAGACGCAGGGCCCGAACCAGAACATCCTCCTGGTCCAGGACAAGCGCATCGACCTCGGCATGACCACGATGGGCGTCGCGCTGCAGGCCTGGAACGGCACGGGCGAATGGACCCGCGGCCGCAAGATGCAGGACGTGCGCGCCCTCTTCCCGATGTACGACACGCCCTTCCACTTCGCGGTGCTGAAGCGTTCGGGCATCACCAGCGTGCAGCAGCTCGCCGGCAAGCGCGTCGGCGTCGGCCCGCGCGCCGGCACGCCGGGCACCTATTTCCCGCTGATGTTCCAGGCGCTCGGCGTGGAGAACGTCACCATCCGCAACGGCCAGGCCTCCGACATGGGCTCTCAGCTCGGCGACGGCCTCATCGACTGCTTCGCCTTCGCCGCGGGCCTGCCGATCGCGGCCTATACCGAGCTTTCCAACACCCAGGACGTGGTCTTCTTCGGCTTCTCGGACGCCGACCTCGCCAAGATGCAGGCCGCCCTGCCGGAGCTCTCGCCCTCCACCATCCCGAAGGGCACCTACAAGCAGATGACCGAGGACCAGAAGACGGTCGGCCTCTTCAACTTCGCCATCACCAACAAGGCGGTCCCCGATTCCCTCGCCTATGCCATCGTCAAGGCGGTGCACGAGAACCACGAGGCCATGGTGAAGGGCCACGCGGCGGCGGTGGAGACGATCCCGCAGAACGTCTCCAAGAACACCTTCCTGCCCTTCCACCCCGGAGCGGCGAAATACTACCGCGAGAAGGGCATCACCATCGCCGACAAGCTGGTCGGCTGAGCCGGAACGGTGCGACCCCGCGGCGCAGTCCCTGCCGCCCTCCCGAGGGGCCGGCGGGGACCCGCGCAAATTTGGACGGGGCGCCGAAACAGGTCCGCGCCGTCCTGCGAAGGGATGGAATGAGGGGCGGGGGAACCGGCATGTCCAGAACCGAAGCGCGCATCGACGACGCCGACGACAAGCCCGTCGTGGTGTCGGAGGAGGAATTCGCCGGCCTGAAGCGCACACTCGCCGGCATCGAGCGGCACCTGTTCGTCATCGCCGCCGCCGGGTTCACGCTCTACCACATCGTGGTGCTGAACCTCTTTCCGCAGGAGGCGCTGCTCTTCCGTGCCACCCACGTGGCCTGGGCGGCGGTGCTGGGCTTCGCGCTCTACCGGCCCTTCGCGGCGGCGCGGGCCGACCGCGTGCCCTGGTACGACTGGGTGCTGATCGTCCTGTCGGTCCTGTGCTGCGCCTATATCTACTGGGAGCTCGACGGACTCCTCTTCCGCGCCGGCGCCATCCCTGATCCGCTCGACGTCTGGGTCGGCCTCATCGGAACGCTGATCGTGCTGGAATTCTCCCGCCGCACCGCCGGCCTCGCCCTGCCGATCATCGCCGGGCTGTTCATTCTCTACGTCTTCGTCGGCCCCTGGCTGCCCGGCGTGCTCAACCACCGCGGATTCGAATGGGGGCGGTTCTTCGCCTATATCTATTCCGACCTCGGCATTTTCGGCACGACCACGGAGGCATCCTCCAACTTCATCGTGCTCTTCGTCGCCTTCGGCGCCTTCCTGCAGGTCTCGAAGGTGGGCGACTATTTCAACGACCTCGCCCTCTCGCTCTTCGGGCATCTGCGCGGCGGCCCGGCCAAGGCCACCATCGCCTCGGGCGTGCTCTTCGGTTCCATCTCCGGCTCCTCGGTCGCCAATGTCGCGGCGTCGGGCGCCATCACCATCCCGATGATGCGGCGGGTCGGCTATGACCGGGCCACGGCGGGCGCGGTGGAGGCGACCTCCTCGACCGGCGGCCAGATCACCCCGCCCATCCTTGGCGCCGGCGCCTTCCTGATGGCCGAGATCACCGGCATTCCCTATTCCGAGATCGCCTTCTCGGCGATCATCCCCTGCATTCTCTTCTATGTCGCCTGCTACACCCACGTGGAGCTCCATGCGCGGCTGCACAGCCTGAATGGCCTGCCGCGCAGCGAACTGCCGCCGCTCCTGGCATTGCTGAAGAAGGCCTATCTCTTCGCGCCCCTCGTCATCATGGTCTGGCTGCTGATGTCGGGCTATTCGGCCTTCCGCGCCGGCTCGCTCGCCATCGTCTCGGCCATCGTGGTGAGCTGGCTCGACCGGCAGAACGCCATGGGGCCGAAACGCTCGCTCGAGGCCCTCAACATGGCGGCGCGGGATTCGCTCCAGCTCATCTCGGTCTGCGCCGCCGCCGGCATCATCGTCGGCGTCATCGCGCTCACCGGCATCGGCGGCCGCTTCGCCCAGCTCCTCCTCCAGCTCGCCGGCGAGAACGTGCTGCTCGCCATGCTCTTCACCATGGTGGTGGCGCTCATCCTGGGTATGGGCATGCCCACCACCGCCGCCTATGCGATCGGCGCGGCGGTCCTCGCACCGGGGCTGCAGCGACTCGGCGTCGCCCCGCTCGTCGCCCACATGTTCATCTTCTACTTCGCCGTCGTCTCAGCCATCACGCCGCCCATCGCGCTGGCATCCTTCGCGGCGGCCGCCATTGCCCGGGCTGACCCGTGGAAGACCGCCTTCATCTCCGTGAAGATGGGCCTCGCGGTCTTCATCGTGCCCTTCATGTTCTTCTACTCGCCGCTCCTGCTCGGCCAGGGCACGCTCGTGCAGATCCTGCCCGTCCTCGCCACGGCGCTGATCGGCGTGATCCTGCTGGCCTGCGCCACCGAGGGCTGGTTCGGCCGCCCCATCGGCTGGCCGCTGCGGGCGCCGCTTCTGGTGGCGGCGATCATGCTCATTGTGCCGGAGGGCGTCACCGACCTGATCGGTCTCGCCATCGCGGCCGCGACCTTCCTCTTCGCCAGGATGACCCGCGGCGTCGCGCCGGCCTGACGGCAAGAGCGCGGAGATCCGGCGGTGGCGCGCCACCGCCGGATAGGGCAGGCTCGGCCTCGCCGTCGATTGTGAGACGGCGCTGTAACACCTGCCCATCCCCCTGCGTATCGATCCCATAGGCCGCCGTTGGAAGACCGGAACGACGACTGGAATGCCTGGATGCGGGCGGGGCTCGCCGGCGACGAGGGCGCCTATGCGCGCCTGCTGCGCGAGCTGACGCCCTTCCTGCGCACCCTCGCCCGCTCCGGCCTCGCCCGGGCCGGGCGCTCGACCGCCGAAGCGGAGGACATCGTGCAGGACGTGCTCATCGCGATCCACACCCGCCGCGGCAGCTGGATCCCCAGCGAGCCGCTCGTGCCGTGGGTTCGCGCCATCCTGAAGCACAAGCTGATCGACTTCCTGCGCCGCCGCGGCACGGCGGGCCATGTCGACATCGACAGCCTCGCGGAGGTCATTGCGACCCCGACCGAGGAGCCGGCCATCGCCACGCGCGACGTGGTCAAGCTCGCCGAGAACCTGCCAGCCGGGCAGAAGGCGGTGATCCGCGCCATGTTCGTCGACGGGCACAATACGCAGGAGACCGCCTCCGCCCTCGCCATGAGCGAGGGCGCCGTCCGCGTCTCCCTTCACCGGGGCCTCGCCGGCCTCGCAAAGATGCTCCGCGGGAGCATATGAGAGCCATGAAGACCGAAGACCTGATCACCGCCCTCTCCCGCGACGCCCGGCGCACCGGCCCGTCCGTGCACGGCCGCCTCGCCCTCGCGCTCGGCCTCGGGGCCGTGGCGGCCTTCGCGCTGCTGACGGCGATCCTGGGGATCCGCCCCGACATCCTCGCCGCCAGCCGCTCCATGCTCTTCGACCTGAAGATGCTGCTCGTCGCGACCCTCGCCATCGCCGCGATCGCCCTCGTCAGGGCCGCCGCCCGTCCCGAGGCCGCTCTGCCGAAGGCGGTGCTGATCGTCCCGGTTCTCCTGGTCCTCTTCGGCATCGGCCACGAGGTCGCGACCCAGCTTCCCTCCGCCCTGCCCGCCCGGCTCGTGGGGAAGAACTGGGGCGTCTGCCTTATCGCCATTCCGCTGCTCGGCGCCCTGCCGCTCGCGGCCATCCTGACAGCCATGACGGCCGCGGCCCCGCGCGACGCCACGCTCGCCGGCGCCTTGTCGGGCCTTGCTGCGGGCGCCATTGCGGCGACCTTCTACGGACTTCACTGCACCGACGATTCGCCGCTCTTCGTCGTCACCTGGTATTCCCTCGCCATCGGCATGCTGGCCGCCGCCGGCGCCGCCATCGGCCGGCGCGTCCTCGCCTGGTAGGGTCTCCTCAGGCGGCGGCGAGACCCGCCGCCGCGACACCCTCGCGCCAGGCCAGCAGCGCGGCGCGCTCCTCCGCCGTGAAGCCGACGAGCGAGAGCGGCATGTCGAGCAGCATGACCTGGTCGCCCGCCGCGTCGGTCACGGCGAGCGCCGTCCGCGCCTCTCCGTCGAGGATGAAGGGGAAGGTGCCGACCGGCAGCGCCTGCGAGAAGGATGGCGGCATGGCCGGACCTGCCCGGCGCTGCTGAAAGCCCCAGGTCCAGGTCGTCTTGTCCTGGCTCTCGACGCCCCTCAGATCGACGAGGACGGGGCGCAGCAGTCGCCCCGACAGGCTGCGGAATCGGGCGTTCGGGTCAGGCCGGCCACGCAGGGCCTGGCGGAGAAGGACGAGGCCTCCGCCGCCGAACAGGACGATGAACAGGCCGGCCGTGGCCAGGCGGTTCCAGTACATGTCGAGCGCGATGTCGCTGGAGACGCGCGTCGGATCGCCCTTCTGCTGCACCAGCCGCACCGAGCGCTGGCCGACATGGAACTCGAAGAAGCCGATATGGCTCTCCTCGCGTACGACGCCCTGCGGCCCACGTCGTTCGTAGGTGATGTCGCAGAAGTGCAGGACGAGCTTGCCCTTGCAGCGGCCGCCGACGAATCGTGCCTGGGTGGCCGGCTCCGCATTGCCGACGAGAGGCCAGTCGGCGACGAGGCCGGGCACCGCCAGCCAGCCGATGCCGCCGGCGAGGACCATGGCGCCGAGGAACAGGAGAAAGGCCGAGAGGCGGCTCTGCGGCTTGGGAAGCCTGACCTCGAGGGGCCGGTTCGGAAAGGGCGGGTTCATGGGTCGCTCGCTCTGACGGGATCGGCGACATGAGCACCGCCCAACGTTGCAGCCATGTCCCACGGCGAGTCAGCAGCCGTTTCCGCCAGCGGTCGCGGGGCATGACGCGGCCCGCGCCGCCGTCCATAATGGCGCCTCATCGCAGAGGCCCCGAATTCATGCACACCGAGCACCACCGCCCCGTCGGCAAGGGCGACCGCGTCTTCCTCGTCGACGCGTCCTCCTTCGTCTTCCGCGCCTATTTCCAGTCGATGAACCAGGACCGGAAATACAATGCGCGCTCGGACGGGCTGCCGACCGGAGCCGTGCGCCTGTTCTCGACCAAGATCCTGCAATTCGTCGAGGACGGGGCGCTGGGCGTGAAACCGACCCACCTCGCCATGATCCTCGACAAGAGCGAGAACTCCTTCCGCAAGGAGCTCTACCCGCTCTACAAGGCGCAGCGCCCGCCGCCGCCCGAGGACCTGGTGCCGCAGTTCCCGCTGATGCGCGAGGCCATCCGCGCCTTCGGCCTCCATGCCATCGAGCAGGACCGCTACGAGGCGGACGACCTCATCGCCACCTATTGCGACCAGGCCTGTTCGCGCGGTGCCGACGTGCTGATCATCTCCGCCGACAAGGACCTGATGCAGCTCGTGCGTCCCTGCGTCGCCTTCTACGACCCTGAGAGCGGCATCAAGGGCAAGCCCGGCTACCGCCCCGAGCGCCTGCTCACCCACGGCGATCGCTTCGAGCGCTGGAACGTGCCGCCGGACAAGATCGGCGACGTCACCGAGTACTGGGAGGGCATGCCGCCCGACAAGATCGTCGACATCCAGTCGCTGGAGGGCGACACTTCCGACAACGTGCCCGGCGCCCCCGGCATCGGTCGCAAGACCGCCGCCCAGCTCATCGCCGAGTATGGCGACCTCGACACGCTTCTCGCCCGCGCCGGCGAGATCAAGCAGCCGAAGCGCCGCGAGACGCTGACCAACCCGGAGGTCATCGAGAAGGTGCGGATCTCCCGGCAGCTCGTCCAGCTCGTCCGCAATGTCGAGGTCGAGGTGCCGCTCGACGAGACCGGCCTGGTGAAGCCCGACGGCCGCCGGCTCATCGCCTTCTTCAAGGCGCTGGAGTTCAGCACCATCACCAAGAAGGTCGGCGAGCTCTACG
>JAEZGJ010000288.1 GCA_023416965.1 Pseudomonadota bacterium
GGTTGATCGAGGTCGGTACGGGGGCCGCGGGTGCGGCGGCGACGGGAGGCGGCGCCTGGACGGGAGCGGGAGCCGGCGGCGGGGCGGCCGGGCGGCGCTGCTGCTCGCCACGGCCGAACAGGCCGGCGAAGAGGCCCATCGAGCTGCCGCGCTGGCGGATCACGCCGCCGCGTTCGCTCTCGTCGTCGAAGGTCGCGCTCTCGTCGGCGCGCGAATTGTAGAAGCGGGAGGCGGTGCCGCCGCGCGAGCGCACCATGGCCAGAGCCGTGTCGAACCCGGCCATCGGCCGGCCGTCGGCGGGAATGTGAACGGTGCGTCCGTCGGGGAAGAGGCGGGCGAGATAGTCGCGCGACACCTTCGGCCAATGGCGGACCGAACCGGTGTCCATGTGGACGAACTGGTTGGCCGAACCTGGATAGAAGCCGACGCCGCCGCGCTGCAGCAGCAGGCCGGCTTCGCGCACCCGCGTCATGGAGGCGCCGGGAATGTAGAAGTCCATTGCCTGGCCGGTGATGTGGCGGGACTGCTGCGCGACCCCGCGCGAGCGGCGACGCAGCATCGCATTGGTGCCGGCGGAGCGGTAGGCGGAGACGACGTGGATCTGCGACTGGGCGCCGACCGAGCGATAGACCTCCCAGACGATGTCGAAGAGGTGCGGGTCCATCCGCGTCGGCTCGTCGCGGCGCCAGTCGCGCAGGAACCAGTTGAGCTTGTTCAGCGCATCCTGGTCATAGCGGCCGTTGCGCTTGAAGGTGACGAGGATCTGCTCGCCCGTATGCTTGTGCAGCATCGACAGGGTGCGCGTGTCGCCGTTGGCGACGACGGTCTGGGTCGAGTTGCTGATGGTGATGAGGCAGCCAAGGCTCAGGGCGACGGTAGCGGCCGTGCGCAGGGTAACGCGCGACAGACGGCCAGGCACTGATCGTTGGGCTGAGGACACTATGACGGGGCTCTATCGTTGAACGAAGGACGGTTCGTGAGCCCTTACCGCTCGGCTCATGGTGAACGTATCATCGTCAGGATCGGTTAAAGAACCCTGAGTTTCGTCAACGGATCGACAACCACGACGCCGCTCACGGATGCGTGACCGGTAGGCAGGAAAAGTGGCGAAATCATGCCAGCCCATCCTGCCCCTTCTCCGGCGTGGTCAACCGATCCTTAACCGCGCCCACCTGACAGCGCGGCCCTGACTCGCGCATTGTGGCCGTAGACGTCGGGAAGCTCAACCAGCGCGCCGTTCGAATCCACCGTCATCGTGAAATAGACGAGATGGATCGGAATGGTCTGGCGGAAGCGGACGGAGCGCTCGCCGCCACCGTAGAGGCTGCGCATCCTGGCGATCGTCCAGTTCTCCCCCGGCAGGGCGATGCCGAGCAGCAGCGCCGCCAGTTCCTCCGGGTTCTGCACCCTGACACAGCCGTTGGAGAGCGTGCGGTTCGAGCGACCGAAATCGCCGCGCGAGGGCGTGTCGTGCAGGTAGATCGCATGCCGGTTGGGGAACATGAACTTCATGCGGCCGAGGGCATTGGACGTACCCGGCGGCTGGCGGAACGTGTAGCGGCCGACATTGGCCGAGGCCCAGTCGATGGTCGAGGCATCGACCAACCGGCCGCCCTGCGTCACCTGGATGCCGCGGCGGGCAAAGTAGCCGCCGCCGTTGCGGCTGGCCGGCCCCAGCATGGAGCGCCGCACGATCGAGATCGGCACGTGCCAGGAGGGGTTCAGCACGATGAAGCTCATCGCGTCGGAGAAGACCGGCGTCTGGGTCTCCGGGCGCCCGACGACGGCGCGGGTGCTGTGGACGACCTGCGTGCCCTGCACGACATTGACCTGCGCCTCGGTCGAATTGACCCAGATGTGGGTCTCGCCGAGCTGGCGCGGCAGCCACCGCCAGCGCTCCAGGTTGGCGATGAGGTCGCGCTCGCGCAGCGCGTGGCGGCGGGTCGCCTCGGTGGTGGTCATCTCGCGCCGCTCGCCGCGCATCTCGACCAGCTTGGCCCGGAGCATCCGGAACCCGGGATGGGGCGGGTTGAAGCCGTCGATGGCGGCGGAGACGTTCTCGGCGCGGGCGACGGTCTCCAGCGCCGCGGCCGTCTCGATGCGCGGCGGCGACACGTCGAAATAGCCGGAGAGCCGCTTCGGATCGGTGCGGCCGCCCGAGGCGTGGGAGGCGTAGAGCGCCACGGCGCGGGCCAGCGCCAGTTCGAGCCGGGCGACGCTCTCGGCCGTGCGCGGGCCGGTGGGAAGCTGGATGCGGTAGGCGGCGGGGTCGAGCCCGTCCTCGCCAGCCTGGCCGAGCCGGGTCAGGGCCGCCTGGCCGCGCTCGCCGACGACGCCGTCGCGGACGAAGAGCGGCTGGTAGCCGCGTCCGGCATAGAAGGGATTGAGCTGCTGCTGCAGGGCGCGGTCGCCGCCGGGACGCGCCAGGATGATGCGCAGCTGCTGGGCGACGCGCTCCACCGTGATGGCGGGGTCCGGCTGGCCCTCCTCGACGAGGCTCGGCGGATCGTCGGGAATGGCGGCGAAATCGGCTTCCGTCGGCTGCGGCACCTCGGGGGCGCGTGCCGTCTCCGGCGCCTCGTCGTCGGCATTGGGCGCCTCGGCCAGGATTGGCGAGGGCGGGAAGGCGTCGAGGCCGAAGTCACGCGCCGCGACTGGTCCGACCGCGTCGAGCGGCGGGCGCGGAATGGCCTGTTCGACCTCCCAGTCGGCGAGGCGGAAGCGCTGCGCCGGATCGGCCTGTGCCGTTGCCAGCGATCCCGAGCCGATCAGGGCGCAAGCAAGGAGGGCCGACCGCCAATGCATCGTGATCCCCTCGGTCCTGCGAGCGAATCCGGCACGGACCGCCCCCCTCTGCACGTGACGTTTTTCGATCATGCGCCTCGGCCCCGATCAACCCACGTTCGCCTCATCGCCGCGGAAATCAGCCCTTGCGAGGATTTGCGGTCACACCTCCTCCGCCGCGTCAGCCGGCTCGTCGAGGCCGAGATCCTTGAGCTTGCGGTAGAGGGTGGAGCGGCCGATCCCCAGCCGACGGGCGACCTGCGACATCTGCCCGCGGTAATAGTCGATTGCGAATTTCAGCGCCTCGGTCTCGATCTCCTCCATCGGGCGGACGTGGCCGGCCGCGTCCACCAGGGCAATGGACGCGCCGGGCACGATCATGGCCGGCTGCGGCGCGATCGCCGGCTGCAGCGAGGGTGCGGCGACGACCACGGGGGGCGCCAGCGGCACGACCACCTCGTAGCCGTCGACCTGCGCGGCGATCTGCGGGAAGTCGGCGATGGAGAGCTCGTCGCCGTCGCACAGAACCACGGCGCGGAAGACGGCGTTCTCGAGCTGGCGCACGTTGCCGGGCCAGGGATAGGCGCCGAGCAGGCCGAACACCGCCGGCTGGACGCCGCGGATTCGCTTGCCCTCCTCCGCCGCGATGCGGGCGAGGAAGTGGCGGACGAGGTCGGGAATGTCCTCGGCGCGCTCGCGCAGCGGCGGCAGGGTCATCGGGAAGACGCAGAGACGGTAATAGAGGTCCTCGCGGAACCGCCCGTCCTTCACCGCCTGGATGAGGTCACGGTTGGTGGCCGAGATGATGCGGATGTCGACCTTGACCGACCGCTTGGCCCCGACCGGGTCGACCTCGCCCTCCTGGATGGCGCGCAGGAGCTTCACCTGGGTTTCCAGCGGCAGTTCGCCCACCTCGTCGAGGAAGAGCGTGCCGCCATGGGCCTCGACGAACTTGCCCGTGTGCTTGTCGGTGGCGCCGGTGAAGGCGCCCTTCTCGTGGCCGAACAGGATGCTCTCCACGAGATTTTGCGGGATGGCGCCGCAATTGACCGCGACGAAGGGCTTCGACCGCCGCTCGCCCGATCCGGCGATGGCGCGGGCGAGCAGTTCCTTGCCGACGCCGCTCTCGCCCTCGATCATCACCGGGATCATCGACGCCGCGGCCTTGTCCGCCATTTTCAGCAGCGGCTGCATCCGCGGCGAGCGGGTGATGATGTCCTTGAAGGTGAGCGTGCCCTCGGCCTTGCGCTTCAGGCGCTGCACCTCGGCCACCAGCGCCTCGGTCTTGAGCGCGTTCTTGATGGAGACGGCGAGGCGCTCGGCGCCCACCGGCTTCACGACGAAGTCGGTCGCCCCCGCCCGCATGGCGTTGACCACCGTGTCGATGCCGCCCTGGCTGGTCTGGACGATGACCGGCTTGACGATTCCCTCTTCCCGCATGGCGGCGAGCACACCCATGCCGTCGCGCTCGGGCATGACGAGGTCGAGGAGGACGAGATCGATGGAATCACCATCGGCGGCGAGGACCTGCAGCGCCTGTTCGCCGTTCTCGCACAGGCGCGGCTCGTAGCCGAACTTGCGGACCATGGCCTCCACCAGACGGCGCTGAACCGGATCGTCGTCGCAGATGAGGATGGTCGTCACGGCATGCACTCCCGGGGATGCGGATGTCTCGATTCGGGAGAGGGTGGTGGGCGCCGCTTAAGGGCCGGTTAACGCGGCTCTAACGGGCTGCCCCCGGACGGATCAGGCGGCGCGGGCGGCTGCGCCGAAAGGAGCGAGCGCGGCGGCGAACTGGCGCGCGGCGGCCTCCCAGGTTCGCGATTCGGCAACCATGCGGCAGGCGCGCCGGTCGAGTGCGAGCGCCTTGCCGATCGCCGCGGCGAGGTCCTCGTCGAGCACGCCCACGGCCGGATCGGTGACGACGTCGAGCGGCCCCGGCACCGGAAAGGCCGCGACCGGGACGCCCGAGGCCATCGCCTCCTGCATGACGTTGCCATAGGTGTCGGTGCGGCTGGTGAAGACGAAGACATCCGCTGCCGCATAGGTGGCCGCGAGATCTTCCCCCGTCTTCACGCCGAGGAAGACCGCCTCGGGAAAGCGCCGCTCCAGCTCGGCGCGCTGCGGCCCGTCGCCGACCACGACCTTGGTCCCCGGCAGGTCGAGCGACAGGAAGGCCTCGAGGTTTTTCTCCACCGCCAGTCGCCCGACGTTGAGCATGACGGGTCCCGGCAGGCCGAGGCTCGCCCCCTGCCGCGGCCGGAACAGGGCGGTGTCAACGCCGCGCGACCAGACCGCGAGATTGGCGAAGCCCCAGCCGGCGAGTTCCCGCCGCATGGTTTCGGTCGGCACCAGGGTCCGGGTCGCCGCCCCGTGGAAGCGGCGCAGCCAGGCATAGGTCAGCGCCTCCGGGATCGGCGCCCGCGCCCGCACATATTCGGGATAGCGGGTGTGGTAGCTGGTGGTGAAGCAGAGCCCCCGCGCCAGCGCCCAGCGCCGCGCCGCATGGCCCACCGGCCCCTCTGTCGCAATGTGCAGCGCCTCGGGTTCCATGGCGTCGAGGCGCGCGGCGATGGCAGGTCCCGCGCCGATCGCCAGGCGGATGTCGGGATAGGTCGGCAGCGGCCAGGTCGGCAGGCCTTCAGGCGTCACGAACTGGGCGGCGATGCCGAGCCCGGCGAGCGCCGCCGCCGTCTCGGTCAGCGACCGCACCACCCCGTTGACCTGCGGCGACCAGGCGTCCGTGGCGATGGCGAGACGCATGGGGGCCTCCGGATCAGGCGTTCACCCGCGAGCGGCCCGGCAGCGCGACGGGAATGTCGGGTTCGTGCCGGTCATTGTCGACAAGCGCCGGGGCGGCGACGAGTTCCGTCCAGCGGACGATCTCGAAGCGGCCGTCATAACCTTCCACCAGGGCGGTGCAGCTCTCCACCCAGTCGCCGCAATTCATGTAGCGGATGCCGGACTGGTCCTTGATCGCGGCGTGGTGGATGTGGCCGCAGATGACGCCATCGACCTTCTGCCGCCGCGCCTCGGTGGCCAGCGCCTCCTCGAAAGCGCCGATGAAGTTCACCGCCTTCTTCACCTTGAACTTGGCCCAGGCGGACAGCGACCAGTAGGTCAGGCCCATGCGCCGGCGAACGAAATTGAGCCAGCGGTTGCAGTAGAGCGCCGCGTCATAGGCCCAGTCCCCGAGATGGGCGAGCCAGCGCGCATGCATCACCACCACGTCGAAGGCGTCGCCGTGGATGACGAGGAAGCGCCGCCCGTCGGCCGCCTCGTGCACCACCTGGTCCATCACCTCGATGCCGCCGAAATGCGTGCCGAAATAGTCGCGCATGAACTCGTCGTGGTTGCCGGGCAGGTAGGTGATCTGGCTGCCCTTGCGCACCGCCCGGAGCAGCTTCTGCACCACGTCGTTGTGGGCCTGCGGCCAGTACCAGCCCCGCCTGAGCTGCCAGCCGTCGACGATGTCGCCGACGAGATAGATCACGTCCGCGTCGTTGTGCCGGAGGAAGTCGATGAGGAGGGCCGCCTGCGAACCCCGGGCGCCGAGATGGACATCCGAGATGAAAATGGCCCTGTGCCGCTTCTGCACCATCGTCCGGCTCCGGCCGCTGATCCCCTTCGATGCGGGCAGCAAGACCAGATTCGCCTTGCGCTTTTGTGACAGGCGCGGCGAAGCGACACGCGATCCTGTCGTCGAACCGTCGTGGACCCTTGCTAGCCCTCGCCGGATGCCGGCCCGCTCCCGCGATTCGTTGCAGGCCGGCCCTCAGCAGCAGACGGAGGCGCCGGATGGCCGGAGATCTCGATCGCGACACGATGGAACGGGCCTACGCCCGCTGGGCGCCGATCTACGACGCCGTTTGCGGCCCGGTCTTCGAGAAGGGCCGCCGCGCCGCCACCGCCGCCGTGAAAGAGACCGGCAGCCGCATCCTCGAGGTCGGCGTCGGCACCGGCCTCTCCTTCCAGGACTATGACGCCCGCCACGAGATCTACGGCATCGACCTCTCCGAGCCGATGATCGCCAGGGCGCGCGAGCGCATGGCCTCGGGCGCCTTCCCCCATGTGAAGGAGGTGAGCGTCATGGACGCCCACCACCTCGCCTATCCGGACGCCATGTTCGACGGGGTCGTGGCGCAGTTCGTCATCACCCTGGTGGAACGGCCCGAGCGGGTGCTGGACGAATGCGCCCGCGTGCTGAAACCCGGCGGCGAGATCATCCTCGTCAACCACCTCTACTCCGAGCGGGGCCTCGCCGCCGCCGTGGAGCGCTGGTTCGCCCGCCACGCCCACACATTCGGCCTGAGGCCGGAATTCCCCTTCCAGCGCCTGCAGGCCTGGGCCGACGCCCACGGCGGGGTGGAGGTGGCAGAGCGCCGCCGCGTCGCCCCCCTCGGCGTCTATACGCTCGTCCGCTTCCGCAAGCTGGCCGAGGGCGAGCGCGCCACTCCCCGCCTTGCCGCCGTGGGGTGAGGAAACCACTCCCCCGCTGAATGGCATGCGCGCCGCGGGCAGCTGGCACCGGCTCTTGGAACGTCGGCGGGGCACGAGCGGCCTCGGATGGTGCGCTCCGCGCCGGAACCCGGCCGCCGGTATCGCCCTGCGGCGTTGCTGAAGGGCAACGGCCGGCGTCCCGAACGCCCGTTCGACGAAGCGCCACGTTGATCCCGCCTGTCCCATTCCCCATACCAGCACCTCGAGGGTTCGACCGTGAGGAGGCTTCCATGCGCCGTTCAGTCAACGACGCCGGCTCGAAGAACGCGGCCGCGCGCGACAAGCGCGGGGAAGCCCTCGGCGCCCTGCCGGAATGGGACCTGACCGCACTCTATGCCGGCATGGACGCGCCCGCCCTCGCCGACGACCTCTACCGCGGTGAGACCGAGGCCCTCGCCTTCGAGGCCGCCTACAAGGGCCGGCTGGAGGAGATCGCCCGTGGCGCCGGCGCCGCCGCCGGCCTCGCCGAGGCCGTCACCCGGTTCGAGGCGCTGGAGGACCTGCTCGGCCGCCTCGCCTCCTATGCCGGCCTCGTCTATGCCGGCGACACCACCGATTCGGCGCGGGCGAAATTCTACGGCGACATCCAGGAGAAGATCACCGCAACCTCCTCCCACCTCCTGTTCTTCACCCTGGAATTGAACCGCATCGACGACGGCCTGATCGACCAGGCGGTGGCGCAGCCTCCCCTCGCCCGCTACCGGCCCTGGCTCGAGGACATCCGCAAGGACAAGCCCTTCCAGCTCGACGACCGCATCGAGAAGCTCTTCCACGAGAAGAACATGACCGGGCGCGCCGCCTGGAACCGCCTGTTCGACGAGACCATGGCGAGCCTGCGCTTCGAGATCGACGGCGAGAAGCTGCCGCTGGAGCCGGCGCTGAACCTCCTGCAGGACACCGACGGGGACAACCGCCGCAAGGCCTCGGAGGCCCTCGCCGCGACCTTCAAGGAGAACCTGCGCACCTTCGCCCTCATCACCAACACCCTGGCGAAGGACAAGGAAATTTCCGACCGCTGGCGCGGCTTCGAGGACGTCGCCGATTCCCGCCACCTCGCCAACCGCGTCGAGCGCGAGGTGGTCGATGCCCTGGTTGCGGCGGTGCGCGAGAGCTATCCCGCCCTGTCCCACCGCTACTACAGGCTCAAGGCCCGCTGGTTCGGCAAGGAGACGCTGCCGCACTGGGACCGCAATGCGCCGTTGCCGAAGGTGGAGCAGCGCACGATTCCCTGGACGGAGGCGCGCGACACCGTCCTCTCCGCCTATGAAGGCTTCTCGCCGCAGCTCTCCGGTATTGCCCGCCGCTTCTTCGACGAGGGCTGGATCGACGCCCCGGTCAGGCCCGGCAAGGCGCCTGGCGCCTTCGCCCACCCGACCGTGCCCTCCGCCCATCCCTTCGTGCTGCTCAACTACCAGGGCAAGCCGCGCGACGTGATGATCCTCGCCCACGAGCTCGGCCACGGCGTCCACCAGGTGCTGGCCGGCCCCAACGGCGCACTGATGGCGCCGACGCCGCTGACGCTTGCCGAGACCGCCTCGGTCTTCGGCGAGATGCTGACCTTCAAGGCGATCCTCAGGACCACCACCGATCCCGTCCAGAAGAAGGCGCTGATCGCCTCCAAGGTCGAGGACATGATCAACACGGTGGTGCGCCAGATCGCCTTCTATTCCTTCGAGCGGAAGATCCACTCGGCCCGCCGCGACGGCGAACTCACCGCCGACGCGATTTCCGAGGCCTGGATGAGCGTTCAGGCCGAGAGCCTGGGGCCCGCCATCGAGCTGAAGCCGGGCTACGAGACCTTCTGGGCCTATATCCCGCACTTCATCCACTCGCCCTTCTACGTCTATGCCTATGCCTTCGGCGATTGCCTGGTGAACTCGCTCTATGCCGTCTACGAGAAGGCCGATTCAGGGTTCGCCGAGCGCTACCTCGCCATGCTCGCCGCCGGCGGCACCAAGCACCATGCTGAGTTGCTCGCGCCCTTCGGGCTCGACGCCCGGGACCCCGCCTTCTGGCAGGGCGGCCTCGGCGTCATCGCCCGCCTGATCGACGAGCTCGAGGCGATGGAAGCCTGATGTCCCACCAGATCGCCGTCGTCACCCGCTTCTACAAGGAGATGTGGGACCATGCCGACAAGAGCCTGATCCCCGGCATCTTCCATCCCGATTTCACCTTCCGGGGATCGCTGGGACCGGTGCTGGTGGGCCACGACCAGTTCGCCGGCTATGTCGACTTCGTCACCGGCGCACTCGGCAGCTACACCAGCGACATTCTCGAACTGGTCGAGCAGGGCAACAAGGTCGCCGGGCGCCTGCGCTTCCACGGCTATCACCGCCGGGAGCTGTTCGGCTTCGCCCCCACCGGCAAGCACGTTGCCTGGGCCGGAGCGCCCTTCTTCACCTTCGAGGGCGACAAGGTCCGCGACCTCTGGGTGCTCGGCGACGTTCACGGGCTCATCGAGCAGCTGAAGGCGAACGCCAGCTAAGCGCAGAATCTTCTACCATGGCGAGCATGCGGCGATGTGGTAGTCTTTCCGGCGAGGAGGCTGCGATGCGTTTCTCTTTGCGGAAGACGCGTTCGGGGATCGATCTTGTTCTGCCTGACGCCGAACCGCTCCGACCGAACGAGAAACTGTCAGTCACTGCCAGCATGGAGCGCGGGCTTGTTGTGTCTCGCAGAAGTCCGCTGTCCACCGATGTTCGGCGCATCATGGATGGCATGATGAACAAGTACGGCAACGCGATGGCGACACTCGCCAAGCGATAGCGCCCCCTCGAAACCCGGCCTCCCACGCACTATCTCTGGCGCTCCACCTTCCCCGGGAGCCCGCATGCCGCCGCGTGACGATGAAGCCAATCGCCTGACCGGACGCCTGTCGCGCTATGCCCGGGTCGGCACCAATGTCGCCGGGGCCGCCGCCTCCATCGCCGCGGCCAGGCTCTTCGGCGCCGGTCTCGACCGCGAGAAGAACGCCGCCGACCTCACCCGGGCGCTGGGCGGCCTCAAGGGGCCGATCATGAAGGTGGCCCAGCTCCTCGCCACCATTCCCGAGGTCCTGCCCCCCGAATATGCGGAGGAACTGCAGAAGCTGCAGTCCGAGGCCCCGCCCATGGGCCCCGCCTTCGTCAAGCGCCGGATGATGGCCGAGCTCGGCGCGGACTGGGAGAAGCGCTTCGCCTCCTTCGACAAGATTCCGGCCGCAGCCGCCTCCCTCGGCCAGGTGCATCGCGCCACCGCCCATGACGGCATGGCCCTCGCCTGCAAGCTGCAGTACCCGGACATGCAGTCGGCCGTGGAGGCCGACCTCGCCCAGCTCGAAGTGCTCTTCGCCATCCACCGGCGCATGGACCCGGCGGTGGATACCCGCGAGATCGTCAAGGAGATCGGCGCCCGCGTCCGCGAGGAGCTGGACTATCGCCGCGAGGCCAAGCACGCCGCGCTCTACCGCGACATCCTCGCGGACGAGCCGCTGGTGCGCGTGCCGGACGTTCGCGACGAGCTCTCCACCGGCCGGCTCCTCACCCTCTCCTGGCTCGACGGCACGAAGATGCTGTCCCACGTCGACCGGCCGCTGGAGATCCGCAATCGCCTGGCCACCGCCATGTTCCGCGCCTGGTGGCATCCCTTCACCGCCATCGGCGTCATCCACGGCGACCCGCATCTGGGCAACTACACGGTCTTCGAGGAGAACGGCGAACCCGGCGGCATCAACCTCCTCGACTACGGCTGCGTGCGCATCTTCCCGCCCCGCTTCATCGGGGCCGTCATCGACCTCTACAAGGGGCTCGAAGAGAACGACGAGGCCCGCATCGTCCACGCCTACGAGACCTGGGGCTTCCAGAACCTCAGCCGGGATCTCGTCGACATCCTCAACCTCTGGGCGCGCTTCATCTACGGCCCGCTGCTCGACGATCGCGTCCGCTCCATCGCCGACGGCGTCGCCCCCGGCCAGTACGGGCGGCGCGAGGCCTTCACCGTGCACAAGGCGCTGAAGGAGAAGGGGCCCGTCACCATCCCGCAGGAATTCGTGCTCATGGACCGCGCCGCGATCGGCCTCGGCGGCGTCTTCCTCCACCTGAAGGCTGAGCTGAACTTCTACCGGATGTTCAACGAGGAGATCGACCGCTTCAGCATCGAGGCGGTCACCGCCCGCCAGCAGGCCGCCCTCGGCGCGGCCGGCCTCCTCGCCGCCTGAGGCCCGCCGTGGCGGTCTATGTCGACGATGCGATCTGGTCCTGGCAGGGGCTCAAATGGTGCCATCTCCTCGCTGACACCGAGGAGGAGTTGCACCGTTTCGCCCGCGCCATGGGCGTGCACCGGCTGATCTACCAGGGCCCGCCGAAGACCAGCGCGCCCCATTACGACCTCACCGGCTTCGAGCGCCGCCGGGCGATCGCGCTCGGCGCCATCCCCTGCACGCGCCACGAAATCGTCGCCGTCTTCCGCCGCGTCCGCCTACCGCGCCCCCAGGCCGCGCGCGCCGCCTGACGACCTCGCCTTGACAGGCGCTGCGCTTGCCCCGAAACCGGGGCGTCCCGATCCGGAGAGCTGTGTGTCCAAGCCCCCGCTCACGATCCTCCTGTGCTCGCCGCGCGGCTTCTGCGCCGGCGTCGTGCGCGCCATCGACGCCGTCGAGCAGGCGCTGAAGCTCTATGGACCGCCGGTCTATGTGCGCCACGAGATCGTCCACAACCGCTTCGTCGTCGACGGGCTGAAGGCCAAGGGCGCCGTCTTCGTCGAGGAGCTGGACGAGATTCCCGACACGTCAGCCCCCGTCATCTTCTCCGCCCACGGCGTGCCGAAATCGGTGCCGGCCAGCGCCCAGGAGCGCAATTTCCTCGCCATCGACGCCACCTGCCCGCTGGTCACCAAGGTCCACCGGGAGGCGGAGATCCACCATCGCCGCGGCCGCGAGGTGGTGCTCGTCGGCCATGCCCGCCACCCGGAAGTGGTCGGCACCATGGGCCAGCTCCCGCCCGGCGCAGTCACCCTGATCGAGACGCTGGAGGATGCCCGCGCCTTCACCCCGCGCGACGACCAGGCCCTCGCCTTCGTCACCCAGACCACCCTGTCGGTGGACGACACCCGCGAGATCGTCGACTGCCTGCGCCAGCGCTTCCCGGCCATCGTCGGCCCGCACAAGGAAGACATCTGCTACGCCACCACCAACCGCCAGGAGGCGGTGAAGCGTGTCGCCCCCCTCGTCGAGGCAATGATCGTCGTGGGGGCGCCGAACTCGTCCAATTCCCAGCGCCTGCGCGAGGTCGCCGAGCGCGAGGGCTGCGCCGTCTCCGACCTCGTCCAGCGCGCCGCCGACATCGACTGGACGCGCTTCGGCGCCATCACCTCACTCGGCATCACCGCCGGCGCTTCTGCTCCGGAAGTGCTGGTGGAGGAGATCATCGAGGCCTTCGCCGAGCGCTACACGGTGTCGGTCGAGACCGTCTCCACCGCGGACGAGAGCGTCTTCTTCCCCCTGCCCCGCCAGCTGCGCCCCGACGCGGCGGCCTGAAAGCCTTCCCCATGGCCGTCTATACCGATGTCACCGCCGAGGACCTCTCGGCCCATCTCGCGCGCTACGACATCGGGACACTGCTCTCGTTCAAGGGCATCGCCGAGGGGGTGGAGAACTCCAACTTCCTCCTCCACACCACCGGCGGCAGCTTCATCCTGACGCTCTACGAGAAGCGCGTCGATCCGGCCGACCTGCCCTTCTTCATCGGCCTGATGGAGCACCTCGCCGCCCGCGGCCTCACCTGCCCGCAGCCGGTGCGCATGAAGGACGGCGCCACGCTCGGTGAGCTCGCCGGCAGGCCCGCCGCCATCGTCACCTTTCTCGAGGGCATGTGGATCCGCCGCCCGCAGGTCCACCATTGCGCCGCCGTCGGCCGGGCCCTCGCCCAGCTCCACCTCGCCGGCCAGGGCTTCGCCCTGACCCGGGTCAACGCCCTCTCCGTCCCGGGCTGGCGGCCGCTCTACGAGAGGGCGCGCGAGCGTGCCGACACGGTCGCCGCGGACCTCGCCGCGACCATCGCCGCCGAACTCGACCATTGCGAGCGGGCCTGGCCGAGATCGCTGCCGACCGGCGTCATCCACGCCGATCTCTTCAACGACAACGTCTTCTTCCTCAACAACGAGCTGTCGGGCCTCATCGACTTCTATTTCGCCTGCAACGACATCCTCGCCTACGACCTCGCCATCTGCCTCAACGCCTGGTGCTTCTCCGCCGATTTCGAGTTCGACTTCGCCAAGGGCTCGGCCATGATCGCCGCATACCAGACCGTGCGTCCGCTCGGCGCCGAGGAGAAGGCGGCGCTGCCGCTGCTCGCCCGCGGCTCGGCCCTGCGCTTCCTGCTCACCCGCCTGGTCGACTGGCTGAACGTGCCGCCGGGCGCCGTCGTCACGCCGAAGGACCCGATCGAATATCTGAAGAAGCTGCGCTTCCACCAGAAGGTCGCCTCTCCCACCGAATATGGTCTGGCATGAACAGCCTGGTGAAACCGGCCCCGCACCGCGTCGAGATCTTCACCGACGGCGCCTGTTCGGGAAATCCGGGGCCCGGCGGCTGGGGCGCCATCCTGCGCTACGGCGAGACGGTCAAGGAGCTGAGCGGCGGCGAAGCCGTCACCACCAACAACCGCATGGAGCTGATGGCCGCCATCAGCGCGCTGGAGGCGCTGAAGCGGCCCTCCCAGGTCGATCTCCACACCGACAGCCAGTACGTGAAGAACGGCATCATGAGCTGGATTCACGGCTGGAAGCGCAACGGCTGGCGCACCGCCGACAAGAAGCCCGTGAAGAACGCCGAACTCTGGCAGCGACTCGACGACGTCGCCGACCTCCACCACATCACCTGGCACTGGGTGAAAGGCCATGCCGGCCACCCCGAGAACGAGCGGGCCGACGAGCTCGCCCGCGAGGGCATGGCCCCCTTCAAGGGCCCGAAGCGCTGATCACGGGGGCGTGAGAATCGGCAGGGCTTTTGCAACTCTGTGTTTCGACCGGGGGAGACGTCCCGGATTGACACAGGAGACGACCATGACAAGGCCGCCCTTCTCCGCCGCGAGCCTCGCCGACCTCGACCTCGATCCCGCGCCGATCCGCCCGGAATGGGTGCTGGAAGGCCATCCCGTCGCGCGCTGCCGCCACTGGTCGGATTCCTCCGACGGCACCACCTCGGCCATGGTCTGGGACTGCACGGCGGGCCGCTTCCGCTGGTATTTCGGCGGTGACGAGATCGTCCACATCATCGAGGGCGAGGTCATCGTCTCCGGTGACGGCGCGCCCGCCCGCACCCTGCGCCCGGGCGATGCCGCCCTGTTCCGCGCCGGGACGTGGGCGACCTGGCACGTGCCTCATTACGTGCGCAAGCATGCCATCTGCCGCGACAGCCTGCCGGCCGTCGTGACCCTGCCCCTGCGCACCTTCCGCCGGGCCGGCCGGCTCGTCGGGCGCCTGCGCCAGCGGCTGCCCGCCCGCGTGCCGTCCTATGCCATGCGTGCCGGCGTCCCGCTGGTCGGCATCGGTCTCCTCGGCGCGATCGGCGTCCTCGGCTTCTGAAAAGACGACGCCGCCCCGAGACCTTCCGGCCGGGGCGGCGCAACGGGCGCTCCATCCCGGCCGGGCGGACCCGGCCGTCCGACTCAGAGCTGCTTCATGAGATTCTCGGCACCCGACACGTCGGCCTTGCCCGGGCCGTCCTCGATGTTGAGCGAGGTCACGACGCCGTCCTTGACGATCATCGAGTAGCGCTTGCAGCGCATGCCCATGCCGAAGCCGGACATGTCGTTCTCCAGGCCCACCGCCTTGGCGAAATCGGCGCTGCCGTCGGCGAGGATGCCGACCTTGCCCTCGGCGCCCGTCGCCTTCTGCCAGGCGTCGAGCACGAAGACATCGTTGGTCGAGGTGACGTAGATGCCGTCCACGCCCTTCGCCTTGATCGCCTCGGCGTTGGAGACGAAGCCCGGCAGGTGGTTCTTGTGGCAGGTGGGCGTGAAGGCGCCCGGCACGGCGAAGAGAACGATGGTCTTGCCGGCGAAGACCTCAGCGGTGGTGCGCGCGGCGGGGCCATCCGCCGTCATGGTGCGGAAGGTCGCTTCCGGCAGCTTGTCGCCGACCTGGATCGTCATGGGGAACTCCTGAAGATGGTGCGTCAGACCCGCGGCCCGATGCCGCGCGGAATACCGCAGGAACTTAGTGCCTCACCCCCCGTGCGTCGAGGGTGCCGCGTCAGCGCGGCGTCAGCCGGGTCTCCAGCGCCCGCATTCCTGAAACCAGGGTGAAGATGAGTTCCTGTCCGAGCGGCTCGGTGCCGCGCGGCGCGCCGTCCATGACGAGGCGGAAGCGCCGCTCGGGGCCCGCCGTGTCGACCGCCTCGGGCAGCGGCAGCACCCAGCGGCTGTCGGGCCCCTCGACGAAGAGATCCGCCGCGGCTGCCGCATCCACCCCCGCCCGCAGCACGAGGACGGGATGCTCGCCGCCGCGCTCGACGCTCTCGACGGCGAGCGACAGCCCCTCGGCGGCTGTCCGCGGCACACGCGCCTCGAACTCCGCCAGCTTCGCCGCCATGGCCGGGTCGGCCGCGCCAGGCACCAGGGTGAGCCGCGCCTCCCCCTTGGCGGGAATGCAGATCTGGTCGCAGACGGCATAGTCCAGCTTGAGGGCGAGCCGCACCGGCCGCCCCGCCTCCCTCGGCGTGACCCGCAGCGGGAAGATGACCGAGGATTTGTAGCCGATGGAGAAGCCGTTGCCGTCGGGAAAGCGCATCGGCGCCGGCCAGGCCAGCGTCACGTCGGCCACATTGTCCGAGGCCGACCAGTCGAAGGCCGGGGGAACGCCGGAATCGCCCGGCGTGCGCCAGTAGGTCTTGGTGCCGGGCTCGAGCGTGATCTCGACGCCGGCGCGGTGCACCTTGCCGTCGAACCCGCCGCGCACCAGCCGCACCGCCGATTTCGTATCACGCGCCCAGGGGGAGACGGAGGGCGACGCGGCTGCGGGCACGACCGCTGCCGCGAGGGCCAGTGCGGAGACGAGGGCGCGGCGATC
This sequence comes from Pseudomonadota bacterium, assembly GCA_023416965.1. Lineage (GTDB taxonomy): Bacteria > Pseudomonadota > Alphaproteobacteria > Rhizobiales > Phreatobacteraceae > Phreatobacter. The sequence goes on from JAEZGJ010000288.1 coordinate 16,330, forward strand.
CAGCATGCGCTCCATGTAGCCTTCGGAACCCGTCTTGGCCACTGACGTTCCGTTGAAGATGCATATCCGGCCGGGCTGCGGGCGCCCCCAAGGGTGGCATTCGACACCATTCCGGGTTAGCGTGGGGCATGGCAGCAAATCCTCGACGTGGAGGGCGCGACAGCGTCCGCGGCTATCTCGACGGTCAGATGCTCATCGCCATGCCGACCATGCGCGACGAGCGGTTTTCGCGGACCGTCATCTACCTGTGCGCCCATTCCTCCGACGGCGCCATGGGCATCGTGGTCAACCAGAGTGCCACGAATCTCGCCTTCTCGGACCTGCTGGTGCAGCTCGACATCATCCCCGAGGCGCAGAAGATCATGCTGCCGGAGCGGGTCGACGCCATCCGCGTGCTGCGCGGCGGCCCGGTGGAGACCGGCCGCGGCTTCGTTCTCCACTCCTCCGACTTCTACATCGAGAACTCGACCCTCCCCATCGACGAGGGCATCTGCCTGACGGCCACCCTCGACATCCTGAAGGCCCTCGCCAGCGGCGACGGGCCGACCAACGCCATTCTGGCGCTCGGCTATGCCGGCTGGGGCGCGGGCCAGCTCGAGAACGAGATCCAGTCCAATGGCTGGCTCCACTGCCCTGCCGATCCCGACCTCATCTTCGGCCCCGACGTCGAGACGAAATACGAGCGCGCCATGCGCAAGATCGGCATCGACCCGGCCATGCTGTCGAGCGAATCCGGCCACGCCTGAAGGCCGGCCGAGGCTCCCCGCTCCCTGCCCGCCCCCTCGCGCCCGGCCTTCGAACCGGTTTAGGATCGTGCCAGGGAGCAACGACACACATGCGACGCCAGCGCCGGATCAAGATTCTCGCCACTCTCGGGCCGTCGTCGACGACCCGCGAGCAGATCGCCGCCCTGTTCAGCGCGGGTGCCGACGTCTTCCGCATCAACATGAGCCACACGCCGCACGACAAGCTGCGGGAGTTTGTAGAGACCATCCGCTCCATCGAGCACGAGGAGCAGCGGCCGATCGGCATCCTCGCCGACCTGCAGGGGCCGAAGCTGCGCGTCGGCACCTTCAAGGACGGCCCGGTGACGCTGGCCAACGGCGCCTCCTTCATCCTCGACTCCGACAAGAAGCCCGGCGATGTCTCGCGTGTCCACCTGCCCCATCCGGAAATCCTCGCGGCGCTGGAGCCCGGCCACCGGCTCATCCTCGACGACGGCAAGGTGACGCTCTCGGCGGTGAAGTGCTCGCCGACCCGCGCCGAGTGCCGCGTCGTCGTCGGCGGCAGGCTCTCAGACCGCAAGGGCGTCAGCCTCCCCGACACCGACCTGCCGGTCTCGGCCCTGACCGAGAAGGACCGCTCCGACCTCGACGCCGCGCTGAATGCCGGAGTCGACTGGATCGCCGTCTCCTTCGTGCAGCGGCCGGAGGACGTGGCCGAGGTGAAGAAGGTGGCGCGCGGCCGCGCAGCCGTGATGGCGAAGATCGAGAAGCCCCAGGCCGTCGCCCGCCTCGCCGAGATCATGGACATCGCCGACGCGCTGATGGTCGCCCGCGGCGATCTCGGCGTCGAGATGCCCATGGCCAAGGTGCCCGGCATCCAGAAGCAGATCACCCGGCAGGCCCGCCGCACCGGCAAGCCGGTGGTGGTCGCCACCCAGATGCTGGAGAGCATGATCACCGCCCCGGTGCCGACCCGGGCCGAGGTCTCCGACGTCGCCACCGCCGTCTTCGAGGGCGCCGACGCCATCATGCTCTCGGCCGAGAGCGCCGCGGGGCAATATCCGGTGGAGGCGGTGTCGATGATGAGCCGCATCGCCGAGGAGGTGGAGGGCGACCCGACCTACCGGGCCGTCATCCAGGGCCAGCGGGCCGAGCCCGAGGCCACCGGCGCCGACGCCATCGCGCTGGCCGCCCGTGACATCGCCGAGACCCTCGACCTCTCCGCCATCGTCTGCTGGACCATGTCGGGTTCCACGGCGCTGCGCGTCGCCCGCGAGCGCCCGAAGCCCATCACCATCGCGCTGACCCCGAAGATCGCCACCGCCCGCCGCCTCGCCCTTCTCTGGGGTGTCCACTGCGTCGTCACCCAGGACGCCCGCGATCTCGACGACATGGTCAGCCGCGCCTGCCGCTTCGCCTTCCAGGACGGCTTCGCCAAGCCCGGTCAGCGCATCATCGTCGTGGCCGGCGTGCCGCTCGGCACGCCCGGCGCCACCAACATGCTGCGCATCGCCTTCGTGGGCTCGGAGACGGTGGACGACTAGGAGATCGGCCGCGCTGCGAGGTCGCCCGGCGCCACCTGCCCCTCGGCCATCCTCTGCAGCGCCCGGATCTCCGCCGCGACGAGGTCAGGATCGGCATGGTGCGGCCCATGACCAACATCGGGCAGCACGATGAGCTTCGTCTGCGGCACGTCGCGGGCGAGGCCCAGCGAGTGGAGGTGGGTCCAGACGACCCCGTCCCTGTCGCCGGAGATCACCGTCACCGGACAGGCGATGGCACCATAGCGCGGGGCCTGATCGCGCACCTGGGCGAGCAGCCCCGCGACATCCTCGGCATTGGTCATGAACTGCGTCGGCCGCAGCACCAGCGGAATGCCGGCATTTTCCGCATAGTCGGCGCCGATGGCCTGCGGGCTGAAGACGCCGGCAATGCTGCGTCCCATCAGCGCCTGGCCGGCCGGCAGGGCGAGCGTCCAGGCAAAGAGCGGCCCGAGCACGGGGCTCGCCGCCACGCGGTAGTACCAGTGCACGCCGCCGGGCCAGGGATGAGTCGCCGGCGCGATGAGCACGAGCCCAGCCACGCGGTCGGCGTGGTCGAGGGCGACCCGGCAGGCGAGTGCCCCCGCCCACGAATGGGCGACGAC
>JAEZGJ010000061.1 GCA_023416965.1 Pseudomonadota bacterium
GCCCCGGCCGTTCAAGCCGGGGTTTTTTGCGCTACCGTACGTTCGGGAGACCCGTCATGCCTCTCTGCTCTTCCCAGACGCGGATGTTCGCGGATGCCGTGCTCGCCGCCTATCGCGGCCGGCGCCAGATGCCGCCGCTGACGCGGGCGGAACCGACCTTCTCGGTGGCGGACGGCGAGAAGGTGGGCCACGAGGTGGCCCGGCGGCGGGTGGCGGCGGGCGAGAGGATCATCGGCCGCAAGATCGGCTTCACCAACCGCACCATCTGGGCCGAATACGGCGTGTTCTCGCCGATCTGGGGACCGGTCTACGACACCACCTTTCGCGACGTGGACGGACCGGCGGAAGCGGCGATCGGCCATCTCGTCGAGCCGCGGATCGAGCCCGAGATCGTGCTCGGCTTCAGGGCGCCGGTGACGGCCGACATGGACGAAAAGGGCATTCTCGGCGCGGTCGGATGGGTCGCCCATGGCTTCGAGATCGTCCAGTCGCTCTATCCGGGCTGGGTCTTCCAGGGCGCCGACTGCCAGGCGGCCTTCGGCCTGCATGGCGCGCTGGTCTGTGGCCCTCGCACCGAGGTTTCGGGCGAGGCGGAGCGGTGGATGGCGGCGCTGACGGGCTTTGCCATCACGCTCTTCCGCGACGGCGAGAGAATGGACCGCGGTATCGCCGCCAATGTGCTGGACGGCCCTCTCTCCGCGGTGCGCCATCTCGCAGGCGTCCTCGCCGCCGACCGCGAGGCGAGCCCCATTGCCGCGGGCGAGATCATCACCACCGGAACGGTGACGCGGGCCTTCCCGATCGCCGCCGGCGAGACCTGGTCGACCGAAGTCGAGGGGCTGGACGTGAAGCCGATGCGGCTGCGTTTCGTCTAGGGGACATTCCAAAGACAAGGCCCCGACCGCACCCTCTCCTCGCGCCGCCAGGGGAGGGTGCGGTGGGGCTTTCCGCGCGTCACACTGCTACAGCCGGCCTCACCGCCGCTACCTCCTCCGTCCCCGCCATGAACTGCGCCTTGGCGAGGTTGGCGAAAATGCCGCCCTGGGCGACGAGTTCCTCGAAGGTGCCGCTCTCCACCACCCGGCCCTGGTCGAAGACGAGAATGCGCGTGGCGTGGCGGATGGTGGCGAGGCGGTGGGCGATGACGAAGGTGGTGCGCCCCCTCATCACCTCCTCCAGCGCCAGCTGCAGCTTCTGCTCGGTGGTGGCGTCGAGGGCGGAGGTCGCCTCGTCGAGGATCAGGATCGGCGGGGCCTTGAGGAGGGCGCGGGCGATGGAGAGGCGCTGCCTCTCGCCGCCGGACAGCGAGCGCCCGCGCTCGGCCACCTCGGTGTCGAGGCCGTCGGGCTGGCGCTTGAGAAAGTCGAGCGCCTGGGCGCGCTCGCAGGCCTGCCAGATCTCCTCCTCCGTCGCCTCCGGCCGCCCCACCTGAAGGTTCTCCTTGATGGTGCGGGCAAACAGCATCGGCTCCTGGAAGACGACGCCAATGTTCCGCCGCAGCGAGCCCAGGGCGATGTCGCGGATGTCGTGGCCATCGATGAGGACGCGGCCGGATTGCGGGTCAAAGACCCGGTGCAGCAGCGACAGGGTGGTGGACTTGCCCGAGCCGGTGGAGCCGACGAGGGCGATGGTATCGCCGGGCTTTGCCACGAAGGACAGGTCGAGGACGGCGGCGCGCTTGCCGTCATAGGAGAAGGAGACGTTCTCGAAGGCGACGGTGCCCTCGACGCGGCCGATGTCGAGAGCGTTCGGCCGGTCGTGGACCTGTGGCGCAGTGTCGACCACGTCGAAGAAGTCCTTGATCTTCGGTCCCTCGAGGAAGACGGCGTTGATGAAGCCGACCAGCGCCTCGAGCTTGCCGATCAGCATGGTGGCGAAGCCCATGAAGGTGACGATCTCGCCGATGGAGGCGAGGCCGTTGATGTGCAGCCAGGTGCCGACGAGGAAGATGGAGAGGACGGTCAGCGTCGCCGAGGCGCGCGAGGCGACCGCCGCGATCGCCCACCAGGAGAGGACCGGGATCTGCGCGGCGAGCAGCGCGTCGACCGTCGCCCGCATGGCGCGGACCTCGGCCTCGATGCGGGTGAAGGACTGGATCACCGGCACATTGCCGAGGGCGTCGGTGGCCCGTTCGGCCAGGGCGTTGTGATATTCCTGGACCTTGCCCTGCAGCGTCTCGGTCTTGCGCAGCACCCAGCTCGTCAGGATGAAGAAGAAGAAGACCATCACGACGAGAAGGCTGCCGAGCCGCCAGTTCACCCAGAGCGAGACCGGCACGAGGATCACGAGCGCGATGAGCGAGGCGCAGTGCTCGCGCAGGAAGGACAGCAGCAGCCAGGCCATGGCGTTGGAGCCTTCCAGCATCTGCTTCAGCAGCCGGCCGGAATGGGCGCCGGAATGATAGCTCAGCGGCAGGTTCAGCACATGCTCGAAGAAGTGCTGCATGAAGGCGAGGCGGCGCCGGTGCGACATGCGGTCGGCATGGAGCGCCACGAGGACGCCGGCGCCGATGGTGAAGAGGCCGAAGGCGACCCAGGCGAGCACCAGCGGCAGGATCTCGCTCCAGGTCACGGTGCGGCCGCGCGCCTGGGCGGCCGAGAGCGTGTCGATGATCCGGCCGAACAGGATGGGCTCGGCGAACATGATGCAGGCGAGCACGATGTTGCAGGCGAGCAGGATCAGGCCGAGGCGCGTCTCCGGCCCGAGTTGCCTTAGGACGCGCCAGTAGACGAGGAGGAGCGACATGCGACGGCCTTCGTGACGGCGGGATACCGGGTTGCGCCCTGTGAAACACGGCGTTCAACGCGCGGCAAGGGGCGTTGTTTCTGAACGCCTGCCGGGCGGCGTTCAGGCATGCCCTGTCGGCAGGGCAAGCCGGGTCAGAAGACCCGGCCGGCGCCGTCCCATGGCAGGCGGAGATGGGCGGCGGCGGTGGCCGCTATATCGGCGAAGGTGCCGCGCCGGCCGATGGGGCCCGCGGTGAGGCCGGGACCGAAGGCGAGGACCGGGACGTGTTCGCGGGTGTGGTCGGTGCCGGGACAGGTCGGGTCGCAGCCGTGATCGGCAGTGACGATGGCGAGATCGCCAGGCCGCAGCCGCGCCTGGAGCGCCGGCAGCCAGGCGTCGAAGGCCATGAGCGCCCGCCCGTAGCCCTCGGGGTCGCGGCGGTGGCCGTAGAGCGAATCGAAATCGATGAAATTGGCCATGAGCAGGCCGCCGTCGGCGAGCCTCGCGAGCCCTTCGAGGGTGCGGGCGCCGAGTTCGGCATTGCCCGCGGCCTTCAGCACCTCGCCGGTGCCGACATGGGCGAAGATGTCGCCGATCTTGCCGACGGTGATGACATCGCGCCCTGCATCCGAGGCGACCTGGAGCAGGGTCGGGGCTGGCGGCGGCACGGCGTAGTCGCGGCGGTTGGCGGTGCGGGTGAAGCCCGCCGGATCAGTGCCGGTGAAGGGGCGGGCGATGACCCGGCCGATGCCGAGGGGGTCGCAGAGCCGGCGGGCGATGGCGCAGAGCCCATAGAGCCGGTCGAGGCCGAAGGTCTCCTCGTGGGCGGCGATCTGCAGCACGGAATCGGCCGAGGTGTAGAGGATCGGCTTGCCCGTCGCCATGTGCTCCGCGCCGAGGCGGGCGATGATCTCGGTGCCAGAGGCGTGGCAATTGCCGAGAATGCCGGGAAGACCGCCCTCGCGGATCAGGGTGTCGGTCAATTCGGGCGGAAAACAGGGGACGGTCTCGGGGAAATAGCCCCAGTCGAAGGGCACCGGCAGTCCGGCAATCTCCCAGTGGCCGGAGGGCGTATCCTTGCCCTTCGAGGTCTCCACCGCATAGCCCCAGCGCCCCGCCAGGGGCTCGTCGGCGGTGAGGCCGGGGGGCAGACGGCCGGTGGAGGCGCGCGCCGCCGCGCCGAGGCCGAGTCGGTCGAGGTTCGGCAAGGCGAAGGGCAGGGACCGCTCCGCGAACCACTCGGCGACATGGCCGAGCGTGTCGGCGCCGCCATCGCCGTAGGCCGCGGCATCCGCGCTGGCGCCGATGCCGACGGAATCGAGCACGAGGATGAGGGCGCGCCCCATCAGCCCGCGATCCGCGCCTGGACGAGGGCGCCGACGGCGGCGCCACCCTCGCCGAGCGTCACCGCCCCCGAGATCATGGCGGCGGCGGCCGCCATCGCCGCCTCGTCGCGGCCGTGGACGAGGGCCAGCGGCTGGCCCGCCTCCAGCGTGTCGCCAAGGGCGCCGAGGCCGGTGAGACCGACGGCGTGGTCGACGGGGTCGGCGGAGCGGGTGCGCCCGCCGCCGAGGGCGACAACGGCCATGCCGATGGCGCGGGTGTCGATGGCGAGCACCGTGCCGGCCGCAGCAGCGGGAACGGGGCGCACCAGCGGCGCGCGCGGCAGGTGCTTGTCCGGGTGCTCCATCAGGTCGTGCGGCCCGCCGAGAGCCGAGACCATGCGCTGGAAGGTCTCGGCCGCCCGGCCGTTGGCGAGGACGCGCTCGAGCTTGCCGAGGGCGGATTCGAGATCGGGCTCCAGCCCGCCGAGCACCAGGAGTTCGGAGGCGAGGGCCATGGTGACGCCGTGCAGGCGCGAGACGGCATGGCCACCCTCCAGGTGCTCGATGGCGATCCTGACCTCCAGCGCATTGCCGGCGGCGGGCGCCAGGGGCTGGTCCATGGCCGTCACCAGCGCCACCGTCGGCAGGCCGGCTCCGGTCGCCACCGCCGCGATGGATTCGGCGAGGTCCCGCGAAGCGGCGAAGTCCGGCATGAAGGCGCCGGAACCGGTCTTCACGTCCATGACGAGACCGTCCAGCCCGGCGGCGAGCTTCTTCGACAGGATCGAGGCGGTGATGAGCGGAATGGACTCGACGGTCGCCGTGACGTCGCGCACGCCGTAGATCATCTTGTCGGCGGGGGCGAGATCGGCGGTCTGGCCGATGATGGCGCAGCCGACCTCGCGCACGGTGCGGCGGAAGCGCTCCTGCGAGGGCGTCGCGTCATAGCCGGGGATCGATTCCAGCTTGTCGAGAGTGCCGCCGGTATGGCCGAGGCCGCGGCCGGAGATCATCGGCACGAAGCCGCCGGCCGCCGCCACCATGGGCGCCAGCATCAGCGAGACCGTGTCGCCCACCCCGCCGGTGGAGTGCTTGTCGAGGACCGGTCCCGGCAGGTCGAGGTCGCGCCAGGCCAGCGTGCGCCCCGACGCGGTCATGGCGCGGGTCAGCGCCACCCGCTCGTCCATGGTCATGCCGCGGAAGAAGACGGCCATGCAGAAGGCCGCCACCTGCGCCTCGGTGACGGTCCCGGTGCCGATCCCGCCGATGAAGGCCGCGATGTCGGCCTCGCCGAGGGCGGCGCCGTCGCGCTTGGCGCGGATGATCTCCTGCGGGATGAAGGCGGAGCGACTCCCGGTCATGGCGCGGCCTTTCCTGCGGCGAGAAGCTGGTCGAGGAGGCCGGAGGCCCCGAACCGGAAGGTCGCAGGCGTCGCCCAGCCGATCCCCATGATCTCGTCGGCGAGCCCGAGATAGGTCCGGGCGTCGTCGAGGGTACGGATGCCGCCGGACGGCTTGATGCCCACTGTCCGGCCGGCGGCGCGGATCTCCTCCAGCATGAGGCGGACGGCCTCCGGCGTCGCCGAGACGGCGGTCTTGCCTGTCGAGGTCTTGATGAAGTCGGCGCCGGTGCCGGTGGCGATGCGGGCGGCGGCGCGGATGAGCTCCGGCGTCTTCAGCTCACCCGTCTCCAGAATGGTCTTAAGCGTGCGCCCCTGAGGCACGACCGCCCGGACGGCGCCGAGCAGGGCACCGACCACCTCGTGGCGACCGGCCATCAGCGTGCGCCAGGGCAGGACGACGTCGATCTCGTCGGCGCCGTCGAGCAGGGCCCAGCGCGCCTCGTCGGCGACGCGCATGACGTCGTCCTCGCCGGCGGGAAAGTTGACGACGGTGGCGATCCGCACCGGCGTGCCCTTCAGCAGGCGGCGCGCCTGCGGCACGAAGCCTGCCCACAGGCACACAGCGGCGACGGGCCCGAGCGGCGTCAGGGCGCGGGCACAGAGCCGCTCGACCCCGCCCTCGTCGAGACCGTTCGACAGGTCGGTGAGGTCGAGCAGCGCCACGGCGCGGCGGGCGATGGTCTCGTCAGTCATCGGCAGGTCCGGCGGAGGGAAGTTCGGCGAGGAAGCCGCGGATCACCGCCTCCATCGCGGTGGCGCCGGCGGTCGCGACCGCTTTGGTCTCGGCATGGGAAGGCGCGTGCGGCGCGAGCCCGGCGGCGAGGTTGGTGATCATGGAGAGGCCCGCCACCGCCAGGCCGGCATGGCGGGCGAGAATCACCTCGGGGACGGTCGACATGCCCACCGCGTCGGCGCCGAGGGTGCGCAGCGCGCGGATCTCGGCGGGCGTCTCGAAGCTCGGCCCGGTCACCCAGGCATAGACGCCCTCGAAGAGCGCGACGCGGCGGCGCGCGGCGCCGCCCGCGATGGCCTGGCGCAGGGCGGGATCGTAGGCCCCGTTCATCGGCACGAAACGGTCGTCGCCCCTGAGGCCGATGAGGGGGTTCGGCCCGAACAGCGCAATGTGGTCCTCGATCGCCATGATCGTGCCCGGCGGCATGTCCGGCTTCAGCGATCCCGCGGCATTGGTCAGGAGCAGGCGGGGGATGGCGAGGGCGGCCAGCGTGTCGATGACCGGCTTCATGGCGCGGGGATCGCCGCTCTCGTAGGTGTGGGCGCGGCCCTGCAACACGGCGACGCGCCGGCCCTCCAGTGTCCCGATCACCAGGGAGCCGGCATGGCCGGAAACGCCGACCGCGGGAAAGCCCGGAAGATCGCCATAGGAGAGGGTCACCGGCTCCTCCACCGCCTCGGCGAGCGGGCCGAGGCCGGTGCCGAGGATGATGGAGCAGGCGATGGGCGCCCCGCCGGCGGCGGCGCGGATGATGCGGGCGGCGGTCATGCGAGATTGTCCGGGCCGAAGGCGTGGGGCAGGAGTTCGGCTAGGGTGAATCCGGCACGCACACCCTCGGGGCCGGCGACATGGATCGCCAGTGTGCCGGTGCCGAACTCCCGCAGGCGCTGGCGGCAGGCGCCGCAGGGCGTGCAGAGCTCGGGCCCCTCGGCATAGACGAGGATCTCGGCGACGGCGCGGTCTCCGGCGAGCAGCATGGCGGCGACGGCCCCGGCCTCGGCGCAGGTGCCGACGGGATAGGCGGCGTTCTCGACGTTGCAGCCGGCATGGATTCGCCCCGAGGCGGCGCGGATGGCGGCGCCGACGCGGAAGCGGGAATAGGGGGCATAGGCGGCGGCCTGCGCCCGCTTCGCCGCATCAAACAGCTCGTCCAGTGGCTGCGTCATGCCCGCTCCGTCACGTCGAGATCCTCCCGGCGGCGCAGGATAGGGCAAGGGCGGCGATGCCAGAACCCCCAAAGGGCTCAGGGATGGATGACGAGCCCGTCCTCGGCGCAGTCGACCGTCGCCTTGTCGCGGTTGGCGAGCATCTGCGGGCCCATATGGGTGAGAATGACGCGCTTCGCCCTCAGGTCCGCGAGGCGGCCGGAGAGGGTCTTCCAGTCGAGGTGGTTCTTCAGCGGAATGTCCCAGGTGTAGCACTCGACCAGCAGCACGTCGGCGCCGTCGGCGAGGGGGACGAGGTCTTCCGTCCATGTCGTGTCGCCGGAATAGGCGAAGACCTTGCCGTCGCGGGCGATGCGGTAGCCCTGGCAGGGACCGGCGCGCTGGTCGTGCACCATGGGAAAGGCGGTGACGGCATTGCCGGCGACCGTCGCCGGCCTGTCGGGCGAGACTTCGAGATAGGTGATCTCAAAGGGATAGGCGTTGGACGAGGAGCCGGGGAAGGCCGCCTCCATCACCGCCTTCACCCATTCCTGCACCCGTTTCGGGCCGGCGATGGTCAGCGGCGCCTTGCGCCTCGCGTTGAACAGCGCGTCGAGCATGAAGAAGGGCAGGCCGCCGATATGGTCGGCGTGGAAATGGGTGAGGAGGATCGCCGAGACGCTGTTCGGATCGATACCGGCGCGCTGCATGGCGAGGAGCGAGGTCGCGCCGCAATCGACCAGCATCACGGTGCCGTCGTTACCCTCGAGGTGCAGGCAGGTCGAGTAACGCCCGCCGGAGCCGAAGGCGTCGCCGGAGCCGAGAACGGTGATCTTCATGGGACATCCATGGAAGAGGAGGGCAGACAGGAGAGACGGCCGGAGAGCCCGCGAGGCATCGGAGGGGGCGCGACGTCTCGGCTGCATAAAAGCATGGGCGCAGGCGGCTTAGAAGCCGGCGAGGGACAGGCCCTCCGCGTCAACCTTTCCAAATGCTTCCAAGGCGTATCGACAAGCGATAGGTCCGCATCGTTGCAGGCCTCGGTCGCGCCGGAAAAGGGTGACATGCGCCCGCCCGGTGTGCAGAGTCTGGCTCCCTCGCAGCGACTTGTACGGCCATGACCCAGACAGAAACGCTCATCCTCCCCGGCCTTTCGGCGCCGGGGTCCATCGGCATCGACGCCAACGGGATTCCCCATATCCGGGCGGAGAACGAGGCGGATCTGTTCTTCCTGCAGGGATTCTACGCGGCGCGGGAGCGCCTCTTCCAGATCGACCTGTTCCGCAAGCGAGGCCTCGGCCTGCTCGCGGCCGATTTCGGCCCTGGCTTCATCGAGCAGGACCGCGCCTCGCGGCTGTTCCTCTATCGCGGCGACAGCGAGGCGGAGTTCGCCGCCTACGGTCCGGAGGCCAAGGCCACCTTCACGGCCTTCGCGAACGGCATCAACGCCTTCGTCGCCATGACGGAAGCCGATCCCTCGCTTCTGCCCTTCGAGTTCGGGCTCCTCGGCACGAAGCCCGCCCGCTGGGCCCCCGAGGATGTTTCGCGCATCCGCACCCATTCGCTGTCGCGCAACGCGCTGTCGGAAATCCTGCGCTGCCAGGTCCATGCGAAGGCCGACCACCGCACCGACCTGCTGCGCCGCCAGCTCGAGCCGAAGGTGACGCCGGTCGTGCCCGAGGGGCTGGATCCGGCTTCCGTGCCGCTGGCCGTGCTCGACGTGATCAAGCTCGCGACCGCCAACGCAACCTTCTCCAAGGAGCGCCTGGCGGCGAGCCTCGAGGATGCGCCGAAATGGCGGTCCACCACCGACCTGCTCGAGGTGGTTCTCGACGCCCAGTATACCGGCTCGAACAACTGGGCGGTGCACGGGTCGAAGACCGACACCGGCATGCCGATCCTCGCCTCGGACCCGCACCGCATCCACGGCATGCCGTCGCTCCGGACGATCTTCCACCTGACCTGCCCCGGCCTCGACGTGGTCGGGGCGGGCGAGCCCTCCGTGCCCGGCGTGATGATCGGCCATAACGGCACCATCGCCTGGGGCCTGACGATCTTCTACATCGATCAGGAGGATCTCTACGTCTACGAGACCAACCCCGAGGACCGCGACCTCTACCGCTACGGCGAGGGCTGGGAGCGGGTGCGCACGGTCGAGGAGAAGATCAAGGTCAAGGGCTGCGACGACCAGATCCTGACGCTGAAGTTCACCCGCCACGGGCCGGTGGTCTACGAAGACCCTTCGGCGGGCCGGCTCTACGCGGTGCGGGCCGCCTATTTCGAGCCTGGGACGGCACCCTATCTCGTCGCCCACAAGCTGATGCGGACGAAGAGCCTCGCCGAGTTCCGCGCCGCGGCGGTGACCTGGGGCACGCCGTCCTGCAACCTCGTCTTCGCCGACAAGGCGGGCGACATCGCCTGGATGCCGGCCGGCATCAATCCGATCCGCCCCAACTGGGACGGGCTCCTGCCGGTGCCTGGCGACGGGCGCTATGAATGGGCCGGCTGGCGCGACCGCTCGGCGGCGCCTCTGGTGCATAATCCTGCGCGCGGCTTCGTCTTCTCCGCCAACGAGATGAACGTGCCGGAGGGCTGGGACCACAAGGCCTATCCCTTCGGTTTCGAATGGGTGGACTATTCGCGCGCCACCCGCATCGAGGAGGTGCTGTCCTCGGTCTCGCCGCACACGCTCTCCACCTCGCGGGCGCTGCAGACCGACGTCGTCTCCATTCCGGCGCGCCGCCTCGGCAAGCTGCTCGCGGCCCTCACGCCCCCCGACACCGAGGCCGCCTCCGCCATCGCCCTTCTGGCCAGCTGGGACCATGCGCTGACCAGCACGTCCGCCGCAGGTGCCCTGTTCGAGGTCTGGTGGGCGCGCCACCTGAAGAAGGCGTTGTGGAATGCCGTGGTGGCGCCCGAGCTCCACGCGCTCATGGTGCCCGGCGACGTCGACGGCACGCTCGCCGCGCTGGAGGAGCCGGACGACCGGTTCGGCAGCGATCCCGCGCGGGCGCGCGACGCCATCCTCCTGTCCTCGCTCGCGGCGGCCTATGCGGAGGTCAAGCAGCTTCTCGGCCCCGATCCGGCGGACTGGGCCTGGGGCAAGCTGCATCACGGCTATTTCGAGCACCCGCTGTCGTTCATGCTGCCGGAGGAGCAGGCCAGGGCCTGGGCGATCGGGCCGGTGCCGCATGCCGGCTCCTCGGTCACCCCGATGCATACCGGCTATCGCGGCACGGATTTCCGCACGATGATGGGCTCCTCCTTCCGCCTCGTCGTCGATCTCGCCGATCTCGACCGCTCGGTGACGATCAACACGCCGGGCCAGTCGGGCGATCCCACCTCGCCGCATTACCGCGACCTCTTCGCCCGCTGGGCGGCGGGCGACTACGTGCCGCTGCCCTATACGGCGGCGGCGGTGGAGGCGGCGCTGGAGTCGAGGCTCGACTGCAGGCCGGGCTGAACCGTTTCAGGACCTCTATTTCGACCGGGCAACAATCAACATCCATCGTGTCGCCCGGCTGAAACCCTCCCCTCCTACCGTCTGGCCGTCGCGACCAGAGGGGTTGACCAGGTCCATGCCGCACCGAGACGCCATCGCCAGCCTGAATCAGGCCCTGGCTGCGATCGATGTGATGATCCGCAGCGGCAAGGGCCAGGGTGGCCGTCTCGTCGACATGGCGCGCGAGGCGCGGCAGGCCGCAGTCATGCTCGCAGCGCCGCCGCCGCGCGCACCGGCCGTTCCGAAGGACGAGGCCGTCACGGAAAAGGTCTGAGGCTCACACCGGCAGACTGGCCGTGGCCTTCACCTCCTCCATCACCGCATAGGTGCGCGTCTCGCGCACGCCGGGCAGCGAGAGGAGCACCTCGCCGAGGAAGATGCGGTAGGCCGCCATGTCGGCGACACGGGTCTTGATGAGATAGTCAAATCCGCCGGCGACGAGATGGCACTCGAGCACGTCGGGGGCCCTCGCCACGGCCGTGGCGAAACGGTCGAAGACATCGGGCGTCGTCTTGTCCAGCGTCACCTCGACGAAGACCAGGAAGCCGCGGCCGAGCTTCTGCGGGTCGAGTCTGGCTCCATAGCCGGCGATGATCCCGTCCCGCGTCAGACGTTTGACCCGCTCGCTGGTGGCGGTCGGCGAAAGGCCCACCCGCTCCGCCAGTTCGACATTGGGAATCCGGCCGTCCTCCTGCAGGAGGCGGAGGAGCTTGCGGTCGAGGGCGTCGAGCATGGTCGTCATCGAATCATTCGCTACCAGACGTCGCGCATCTAGGGAATAGTGCGGCGGATGGGGCCATACGCCGTCTCGAAACACGCTCCGAGTGCGGATAGCCTGTCGATGTCGCCATGAACCCCTTGTGAGGCCCGCCCGTGTCGTCCCTTCCCCGCTTCGAGGCTCCCTATGCCGAGGCCGACGAGGCCGTCGCCCGCCGCCTCCTCGCCTCCGCGAGCCTGCCGCCGGAGGCGGAGGCGCGCATCGACACGCGCGCGCGCGACCTGATCGCCGCCATCCGGGCGAAGTCGGGCGGGCTCGGCGGCATCGAGGATTTCCTGCGCGAATATTCGCTGACCACCAAGGAGGGCCTCGCCCTCATGGTGCTGGCGGAGGCGCTGCTGCGGGTGCCGGATTCGCGCACGGCCGATGCGCTGATCGAGGACAAGCTGTCGGGCACCGACTGGGCGCATCGGGCGACCAAGTCGGAGGCCTGGCTGGTCTCGGCCTCGGCCTGGGCGCTGGGCGTCACCGCCCGCGTCATCCACCCCGGCGAGAGCCCGGAGGGCATCCTCGAGACGCTCGGCAAGCGGCTGGGCCTGCCCACTGTGCGCGCCGCGACGCGGCAGGCCATGCGCCTGCTCGGCTCGCACTTCGTCCTCGGGCAGACCATTTCCGAGGCGCTGGGGCGCGCTGGCTCGGCCCGTCGCTTCCGCTATTCCTACGACATGCTGGGCGAGGGCGCGCGCACCGCGGCCGATGCCGAGCGCTATCTCGCCTCCTACCACGACGCGATCGAAGCCATCGGCAAGGCGGCCGGCAACGAGCCGCTGCCGAACCGGCCGGGCATCTCGGTGAAGCTCTCGGCGCTGCATCCGCGCTACGAGGCGGTGAGCCGCGAGCGGGTCATGCGGGAGCTGGTGCCGAAGCTCCTCACGCTCGCCCAGGCGGCCAAGGCGCACGACCTCAACTTCACCGTCGACGCGGAGGAAGCCGACCGGCTGGAACTGTCGCTCGACGTCATCGCCGCCGTCCTCGCCGATACCTCGCTGGCCGGCTGGGACGGGTTCGGCCTCGCCGTCCAGGCCTACCAGAAGCGGGCGCTCGCGGTGATCGACTGGCTCGACGCGCTGGCGGCGCGACTCGACCGCAGGCTGATGGTCCGGCTCGTCAAGGGAGCCTACTGGGACACCGAGGTGAAGCGGGCGCAGGAGCGCGGCCTTCCCGACTTCCCGGTCTTCACCCGCAAGCCGATGACCGACCTCAACTACATGGCCTGCGCCCGGCGGCTGCTGGCGGCACGGCCGCGCATCTATCCGCAATTCGCCACCCACAATGCCCTGACCATCGCGACGATCCTTGAGGAGGCGGGGGGCGCCGAGGGCTACGAGTTCCAGCGCCTGCACGGCATGGGCGAGGCGCTCTACGACTCCCTGCTGGCGAAGCTACCCGAGGCCGCCTGCCGCACCTATGCGCCGGTCGGCGGCCATCGCGACCTCCTCGCCTATCTCGTCCGGCGCCTCCTCGAGAACGGCGCCAACTCCTCCTTCGTCTCGGCCTCGGCCGATCCGGCCGTGCCGGTGGAGAGTCTTCTGACCCGGCCACAGAGCTGGATCGGCAATGCCACGGACGCGCGGCCGCTGAAGCTGCCGCTGCCGAGGGACATCTACGCGCCGGGCCGGATCAATTCGGCCGGTGCCGAATTCGGGGACGCCAAGGCGCTCGCCGCCTTCCTCGCCGCGGTCCGGCAGGGCCCCGCCGGCTTTCCCGCCGGCGCCCGGCCGCTCGTCGGCGGCAAGGCGATGCGCGGCGCCATCCGCTCGGTGACGAGCCCGGTGGACGGTGCGGTGGTCGGCGCCGTGGAGGAGGCGGACGAGGCGGTGGTGAAGGCCGCCTTCGACCGCGCCTCCGAGGGGTTCAGAACCTGGAGCCGCACGGCGGCGAGCACCCGCGCCGAGGCGCTGGAAAGGCTCGCCGATGCGCTGGAGGCGGAGCGCGGCATGGTCTGCGCGCTGCTGGCGCGGGAGGCCGGCAAGACCCTGGACGACGGTGTCGCCGAGGTGCGCGAGGCGGTGGACTTCTGCCGCTACTACGCCCAGGAGGCGCGCCGGCATTTCGGCGAGGGCCTCGCCATGCCGGGCCCCACGGGCGAGGAGAACCGGCTCGTCCTGCGCGGCCGCGGTACCATCGTCTGCATCAGCCCGTGGAACTTTCCGCTCGCCATCTTCCTGGGCCAGGTGGCGGCGGCGCTCGCCGCCGGCAATGCCGTCGTCGCCAAGCCCGCCGAGCAGACGCCGCTGGTGGCCGCCGCCGCCGTGGCGCTCGCCCACCGGGCCGGCATTCCCGCCGACGTGTTGGCTCTGGTGCCGGGCGACGGGCGCGTCGGCGCCCTGCTGGTCGGCGAGCCGCGGGTAGCGGGCGTCGCCTTCACCGGCTCGACCGAGGTGGCAGGCAAGATCAACCAGC
>JAEZGJ010000085.1 GCA_023416965.1 Pseudomonadota bacterium
GCCCCGGCCGCTCCCGGCACCGCCGCGCCTGTTCCGGCCCAGGGCCTGAGCCGCGAGGCCGTCCTTGCCGCGACCCCGCGCGTCGGCATCGAGACGCCGCGCCTCAAGGGCTCCATCAATCTCGCCGGCGGCCGGGTGGACGATCTCGTCCTGACGACCTATCGCGAGACCATCCAGCGCAACAGCCCGAATGTCGTGCTCTTCGCCCCCGCCGGCTCGCCGATCGACGCCGTCCAACACAAGCATCCCTTCTACGCCGAGTTCGGCTACGTGCCGGGCGCCGGCCAGACCGCCGCGGTGCCGAATGCCCAGACGGTGTGGACCCAGCAGGGCTCGGGCACGCTGACGCCCTCCACCCCGGTCACCATCACCTGGGACAACGGGCAGGGCCTCATCTTCCGCCGCACCTTCGAGATCGACGCCAACTACATGATCACCGTGAAGGACGGCGTCACCAATTCGGGCGCCGCCCCCGTCACGCTGCATCCCTTCGGCCTCATCTCGCGCCACGGCCTGCCGCAGACCTCGGGCTACTACATCCTCCACGAGGGCCTGATCGGCGTGTTCGGCGACAAGGGCCTGCAGGAGGTCGGCTATTCGGCCATCGAGACCGCCCGCACCCAGAGCTTCAAGGCGCGCGGCGCCTGGCTCGGCATCACCGACAAATACTGGGCCGCGGCGCTGATCCCGGACCAGACCGCCGAGACCGATTCGAGCTTCAAGTTCTTCCAGTCCGGCCCGACCAAGTCGTTCCAGACCGACTTCCTCAGCCCCGCGGTCACCGTCGGCCCGGGCGCGACGTCCGAGACCACCACGCGCCTCTTCGCCGGCGCCAAGGAGGTCCGCGTCGTCGACGGCTATTCCGACGCGCTCAAGATCGACCGCTTCGACCGGCTGATCGACTGGGGCTGGTTCTATTTCATCACCAAGCCGCTCTTCGTGGTGATGGACTGGATCTTCATCCAGACCGGCAATTTCGGCATCGCCATCCTGCTCGTCACGCTGCTGATCAAGGCGCTGTTCTTCCCCCTCGCCAACAAGAGCTACGCCTCCATCACGATGATGAAGAAGGTGCAGCCGGAAATGATGGCGCTGCGCGAGCGCTATGCCGACGACAAGATGAAGCAGCAGCAGGAGCTGATGGCGCTCTACAAGCGGGAGAAGATCAATCCGCTGGCGGGCTGCTGGCCGATCCTGATCCAGATCCCGGTGTTCTTCGCGCTCTACAAGGTGCTGTTCATCACCATCGAGATGCGGCACGCGCCCTTCTTCGGCTGGATCCAGGACCTGTCGGCGCCCGACCCGACCTCGATCTTCAACCTGTTCGGACTGCTGCCCTTCGCCGTGCCCGCCTTCCTGCTGATCGGCGTCTGGCCGATCATCATGGGCATCACGATGTGGATCCAGATGCAGATGAACCCGGCGCCGACGGACCCGATCCAGGCCGCCTTCTTCAAGTGGATGCCGATCCTCTTCACCTTCATGCTGGCATCGTTCCCCGCCGGCCTCGTCATCTACTGGGCGTGGAACAACCTCCTGTCGGTGCTGCAGCAGGGCCTGATCATGCGCAAGTACGGCGTCAAGATCGAGCTGTGGGACAACATGCGCGCGATGTTCGGAGGCGGGCCGGCCAAGCCCGCCGGCTGACGCGATGACCGCCGACGCCATCGAGGCCGGGCGCAAGCTCTTCGCCCGGCCCTGGACCTTCTGGCGCGGCACGCCGGACATGAAGCACCTGCCCCCGATGTCGGGGGTGGAGATCGCCTTCGCCGGCCGCTCCAACGTCGGCAAGTCGAGCCTGATCAATGCCCTGGTCGGCCAGAACGCGCTGGCACGCACCTCCAACACGCCGGGCCGCACCCAGGAACTGAACTTCTTCCACGTGCCCTCGGACGAGGGACCGGGCCTCGGCCTCGTCGTCGTCGACATGCCGGGCTACGGCTTCGCGGCGGCGCCGGAGGCCAAGGTGAAGGCCTGGACCAAGGTGATCCACGACTATCTGCGCGGGCGGCAGAACCTCGCCCGCGTCTATGTGCTCATCGACGCCCGCCACGGCATCAAGCCGGTGGACATCGAGGTGCTGGACGAACTCGGCAAGGCGGCCGTCTCCTACCAGGTCGTGCTGACCAAGGCGGACCAGATTTCCGGCCCGGCGCTGGAGAAGCTCACCGCCGCGACGCTGGATTTCCTGAAGACGCGTGCCGCAGCCTTCCCGGAGGTGATCGCCACCTCCAGCCGCAAAGGCGAGGGCATTCCGGAGCTCCGGGCGGCGATCGCGCAGGTGGCGGCCGAGCGGGCCTGAGCCGGGCGCCTGTCCTGCCCCGGCGCTTCCACGAGACCCGAACGCCTTTCCCCGGCCTTCTCAATCCTGCTCCCCGCCAGTATTGTGCCTTCAGCCGGGAGATAATCCCGCCTTCAGCGTCCCCCGACGGGCGCCATTCCACAAGCGCCAGGGAGGCGACGTGACCATAGCCGTGCACCTGAAGGGTGTTTCGGTCGCATACGCTTTGGCGGGCGGCGGGAAATACGAGGCGGTCCAGCCGGTCGACCTCTCGGTCCGCGACGGCGAATTCGTCGCGCTGCTCGGGCCCACGGGCTGCGGCAAGTCGACCCTGCTCAACATCGCCGCCGGCCTGATGCCGCCCTCCTCGGGCAGCTGCGACATCTTCGGCGAACGGCTGTCGGGCCTCTGCGGAAAGGCCGGCTATCTGTTCCAGCAGGACGCGCTGATGCCGTGGAAGACGGCGGAGGACAATGTCGCCATCGGGCTTGAGGTCGGCGGCGTCAGGCGCGCCGAGGCGCTGGAGCGCGCCCGGGCCATGCTCGCCAAGGTTGGCCTCGCCGCCTTCGGCGAACGCTATCCGCACCAGCTCTCCGGCGGCCAGAAGAAGCGCGTTGCCCTCGCCCAGGTGCTGGTGCGCGAGCCGAAGATCCTGCTGATGGACGAGCCCTTCGGGCCGCTCGACGCCCAGACCCGCCTCATCATGAGCGAGTTGCTGCTCGACCTCTGGCAGCAGGACCGCAAGGCGGTGATGTTCGTCACCCACGACCTCGATGAGGCCATCGCCCTCTCCGACCGGGTGGTGGTGATGTCGGCGGGGCCCAATTCCCGCTTCATCGGCGAGTTCGCCATCGATCTGCCGCGGCCGCGCGACATCGCGGAGGTCAGATCCGAGCCGGCCTTCCACCGCCTGCATTCCGAGATCTGGTCCTGCCTGCGCGACGAGGTGCGCAAGACCTACGGCCTCACCGACAAGGGAGCCGCCTGATGCCCATTTCCCGCGGCAGGCTGCTCGCCCTGCAGATCCTCGTCGCCGTCGCGGTCTTCCTCGCTTGGCACGTGGTCACCACCTGGTCCATCGTCGCCGACGTGAAGACCATGCGCTTCTTCTTCTCGACGCCTGTGGACGTGTTCAAGCGCGTCTTCACGATGTTCATGGAGGGCTCGGTCTACCGCCACCTGTGGATCACCCTGGTGGAGACCATCCTCGCCTTCGTCATCGGCGCCAGCCTCGGCATCGTCATCGGCTTCTGGTTCGCGCGAAAGCCGATCGTCGCCGCGGTCTTCGACCCCTACGTCAAGATGATGAACGCCCTGCCGCGCGTGGTTCTGGCGCCGATCTTCGCGCTGTGGTTCGGCCTCGGCATCTGGTCGAAGGTCTGGCTCGGCGTCACGCTGGTCTTCTTCATCGTCTTCTTCAACGTCTACCAGGGCGTGCGCGAAGTGCCGCAGGTGGTGCTTGCGAACGCCCGCATGCTCGGCATGAACGAGCGCCAGCTGCTGCGCCACGTCTACTGGCCGGCGGCGCTGGCCTGGGTCTTCTCCTCGCTGCACACCTCGGTCGGCTTCGCCGTGGTCGGTGCGGTGGTGGGCGAATATCTCGGCTCGGCGGCCGGGCTCGGCTATCTCATCCACCAGGCCGAGGGCGTCTTCGACGTCACCGGCGTCTTCGCCGGCATGGTGATCCTGATGGGCTTCGTCATGCTCATCGACGGCATCGTCACGCTGGTGGAGAAACCGCTGCTCGTCTGGAAGCCGGGCGAGACGCGGACCGTATGACCGACCGCCGCGAAGGCGCCAGACCAACCACAAGGGAGGACGACATGACCACCATGGACCGCCGGCAGATGCTGTCGCTGATGGGCGCGGGCGCCAGCCTCGCCCTGCCGCTGCCCGCCTTCGCCCAGGGGGCGCTTGAGAAGCCGAAGGTGACGCTCGGCGTCGGCGGCAAGTCGCTGCTGTACTACCTGCCGCTGACCATCGCCGAGCGGAAGGGCTTCTTCAAGGAGTTCGGCCTCGACATGGAGATCAACGACTTCGCCGGCGGCGCGCGCTCGCTGCAGTCGCTGGTCGGCGGCTCGGTCGACATGGTCACCGGGGCCTACGAGCACACGCTGCGCATGCAGGCGAAGGGCCAGGACATCCGCTCCGCCATCGAGCTGCTGCGCTTCCCGACCATCGTCGTCGCGGTGCGCAAGGCGGTGGCCGACAAGGTGAAGTCGGCGGCCGACTTCAAGGGCCTGAAGATCGGCGTCACGGCGCCGGGTTCGTCCACCTACATCACCGTCGTCCATGCCATGGCGAAGGCGGGGCTGAAGGCGACGGACGCTAGCTTCATCGGCGTCGGCGGCGGCGCCAGCGCTGTCGCGGCCATGAAGCGCGGCGAGATCGACGTCATCTCGCATCTCGACCCAGTCATCGCCAAGCTCGAGACCGACGGCGACGTGGTGACGCTCATCGACACCCGCACCGAGGCCGGCACCAGGGCTCTGTTCGGCGCCTCCAACCCGGCGGCCTGCCTCTACCTGCGCCAGGACTTCATCGAGAAGAACCCCAACACCACCCAGGCGGCTGTGAACGGCCTCTACAAGGCGCTGCGCTGGATCGACAAGGCGTCTCCCGCCGAGGTCGCCGACGCCGTGCCGGAGCAGTATCACCTCGGCGACAAGGCGCTCTACATCAGGGCCGTGCAGGCCTCGAAGGACGCCTATTCCAAGACCGGCGTCATGGCGCAGGACGGCATGAAGTCGGTCTTCGACATGCTGAAGGCGCTGGACAAGGAGATGGAGAGCGTCTCGGCCGAGATCATCGGCAAGAGCTTCGAGCCGCGCTTTGCGCAGAAGGCGGGAACGACGGTGGGGTGAGGCCCGCCCAACATTCGCGACGCTTCGGGAGCCCTGGCCCAGCGCCGGGGCTTCTTGCTGTCGCGGCTCCTCAGATCCCCCACCCCTGACCCCTCCCCGCCGCAAGCGGGGGGAGGGGAATGGTGTAGAGGCCTGGAGGCGCAGGGCGTCCCCACGGTTCACAGGAGGGCGGCTGCCCCCCCTCTAGTGCGCCTCTTCCCAGTTCACCGCTGCGCGGGCGTCCACCGCCAGCGGCACCCTGAGCTGCAAGGCCGGATGGGTCGCCTCCTCCATCACCCGCTTGATCACGGGGAGCGTGCGGTCCACCTGATCGTCCGGCACCTCGAAGACCAGTTCGTCGTGCACCTGCAGCAGCATCAGCGCGTCGAGGCCGGCGGCCTCCAGCGCCGCGTCCATGCGTGTCATGGCGCGGCGGATGATGTCGGCGGCCGAGCCCTGGATGGGCGCATTGATGGCCTGGCGCTCGACGAAGGCGCGCTCCGACGGATTGCCGGATCTGATCGCCGGAAAGTGGCAGCGCCGGCCGAAAACGGTCTCGACATAGCCCTTCTCGCGCACGAAGGCCTTGGTGGCGTCCATGTAGTCGCGGATGCCGGGGAAGCGTTCGAAATAGCGCTTGATATAGGCGCCGGCCTCCTCCCGCGGGATGGAGAGCTGGTTGGCGAGGCCGAAGGCCGAAATGCCGTAGATGATGCCGAAATTGATGGCTTTCGCGCGGCGGCGCACCAGCGGGTCCATGCCGGCCACCGGCACGCCGAACATCTCGGAGGCCGTCATGGAATGGATATCGATGCCGTCGGCGAAGGCCTGCCTGAGCTGCGGGATATCGGCCATGTGGGCGAGGATGCGCAGCTCGATCTGCGAATAGTCGGCGGAGACGAGCTTGCGGCCCGGCGGAGCGATGAAGGCGGTGCGGATCTTCCGCCCCTCCTCGGTGCGGACGGGAATGTTCTGGATGTTCGGCTCGGAGGAGGAGAGCCGGCCCGTGGTGGTGGCGGCGAGGGCGAAGCAGGTGTGGACCCGGCCCGTCTCGGCGTTGATGTAGGTCGGCAGCGCGTCGGTATAGGTCGATTTCAGTTTCGTCACCGTGCGCCAGTCGATGATCTTGCGGGGGAGGGCGTGGCCCTCCTCGGCGAGGTCCTCCAGCACGCCGGCCGCCGTCGACCAGGCGCCGGTCTTGGTCTTCGTGCCCCCCGGCAGGCCCATCTTGCCGAAGAGGATGTCGCCGAGCTGCTTGGGCGAGCCGGGGTTCAGCGGCTCGCCTGCGAGCTCCTGGATCTCCGCCTCGACGCGGGCGGCGACTTGGGCGAAATCACCCGAGAGGCGCGAGAGCACCTGGCGGTCGATGAGGATGCCGCGCCGCTCCATGCGGGCGAGGACCTCGACCAGAGGACGCTCCAGCGTCTCGTAGACCGTGGTCTTGGCTTCGGCCGCGAGGCGGGGCTTCAGCACCCGCCAGAGCCGCAGTGTCACGTCGGCATCCTCGGCGGCATAGGCGGTGGCGCGGTCGAGATCGACCCGGTCGAAGGTGACGCGACCCTTGCCGGTGCCGGTGACGGAATCGAAGCTGATGGCCTCGTGGCCGAGATGTCTCAGCGACAGCGCGTCCATGCCGTTCTGGCCGCGCCCGGCATCGAGGGCGTAGGACATCAGCATGGTGTCGTCATAGGGCGCCAGGCCGAGGCGGTAGCGGGAGAGGACGAGCATGTCGAACTTCAGGTTCTGCCCGACCTTCAGGACGCCCGGGTCCTCGGTGAGGCTCTTCAGCCGGTCGAGCGCCTCGCGCATCGGCACCTGCCCCTCGACGAGGCCGGAATCGAACAGGCCCGCCTCGCCGGCGCGGTGGGCGAGCGGCACGTAGCAGGCCGCGTCCGGCCCGTAGGCGAGGGAGAAGCCGACGAGGTCGGCCGACATGGGGTCGAGGGAATTGGTCTCGGTGTCGATGCCGACGACGCCGGCCTCGCGCGCGCCGGCGATGAAGGCGTCGAGCGCCTCCAGCGTGGTGATGCAGCGGTAGCGCGACCGGTCGATGGGCGAGGCGCGCAGCCGCTCGGCGGTGCGGGCGGCGAGGGTCTGCGG
>JAEZGJ010000090.1 GCA_023416965.1 Pseudomonadota bacterium
GCGGCCGGGGGCGGGGGGGGGCCGCCCGTCCCGGACCCCTATATGGCGCGCAATTCCTTTCCCACCGGCGGCAACGTCCTGCCCTTCGAGACGATGGCCGATCGCGGTGCGTCGGAGCCGGCCTTCGTCGTCGATCTCGACGGGTTCGAGGGACCGCTGGACATGCTGCTGGCGCTGGCCCGCACCCAGAAGGTGGACCTGACGAAGATCTCCATCCTGGCGCTGGCGGACCAGTATCTCGGCTTCATCGAGGAGGCGCGCAAGCTGCGGCTCGAACTCGCCGCCGACTACCTCGTCATGGCCGCCTGGCTCGCCTATCTCAAATCGCGCCTGCTGATCCCCGAACCCGCCAAGGGGGAAGGGCCGACCGGCCCCGAACTCGCGGAGGTTCTCGCCTTCCGCCTGCAGCGCCTGCAGGCGATGCGTGACGCCGCGGCCCGGCTGATGACGCGCCACCGGCTCGGCCGCGACGTCTTCGGCCGTGGCGATCCCGAGCCGATCGTCGCGCTCGCCGACAAGCGCTGGGAGGCGAGCCTCTACGACCTACTTACCGCCTATGCGCAGCAGCGCGCGAAGACGGCGCTCTCCCACGTCACCATGGAGCACCGGAAGGTCTGGTCGCTGGCGGAGGCGCGCGAAATCCTCGAGCGGCTGGTGGGCGCTTCGATGGACTGGACGCCGCTCGACGCCTTTCTCGTCGACTATCTGGTCAGCGAGGAGAAGCGGGCGACGGTGCTCGCCTCCAGTTTCGCCTCCAGCCTGGAACTCGTGCGCGAGGGCGTGCTCGAACTGCACCAGGAGCGCCCGCTCGGTCCGCTCTTCATGCGCAAGCGCCGGGGCGATCCGGCTTCCAAGCCGCCCGGGACGTGATAGAAGCCCGGCATGGCCAACGAGCGGGACATGGACGATCCGGCACAGCTGCGGCTCGGCGCGCCCGTCGGCATGGTCGACGGGCCGGTCGAGCAGCTGCGCATCGTCGAGGCGCTGCTCTTCGCCGCGGCACAACCGCTCGACGAGGCGGCGCTCGCCGAACGCCTGCCGCGCGGTGCCGACCTCCGCTCGCTCCTTGCCACGTTGCAGGCCTTCTACGCTCCCCGCGGGGTGAACCTCGTGAAGGTCGCCGGCAAATGGGCGTTCCGGACGGCGCAGGACCTCGCCTTCCTGCTGCACCGAGAGACGACGGACGAGCGCAAGCTGTCGCGCGCCGCGCTGGAGACACTCGCCATCGTCGCCTACCACCAGCCGGTGACGCGCGCCGAGATCGAGGAGATTCGCGGCGTGACCGTCGCCAAGGGCACGATCGACCTGCTGATGGAAACGGGCTGGCTGCGCATCCGTGGCCGCCGGAAGGTTCCGGGCCGGCCGGTGACCTTCGGCACGACCCCGTCATTCCTCGACCATTTCGGCCTGGAGGCCATCGGCGACCTTCCCGGCCTCGACGACCTCAGGGCGGCGGGCATGCTGGACGGGCGCCTGCCGCCCGGCTTCCGCATCCCGATTCCCAACGACGACCTGGCGCTGCGCGACGACGAGGAGCCGGACGAGGGCGAACTCGACCTCGGCCTCGGCCCCGTTCCCGACAGGGAAACCCCATGAACCGCACGCTGATGGACACGGTGTCGGGCTGGGGACGGCGCGGCACCGCAGGGACGTCGATCGCCTCGGCGCTCGCCTTCGAGAACGTGGTGCACGGCTACGGGCCGGTGCGGGCGCTCGCGGGAATCTCGCTGGTGGTTGCACCCGGCGAAGTGCTCTGCCTGCTCGGACCGTCAGGCTGCGGCAAGACCACCCTGCTCAGGATCGCTTCCGGCATCGAGCGGCCGCTCTCCGGGCGCGTGCTGATCGACAGCCGCGAGGTGGCGGGACCCTCGACCTTCGTTCCCCCCGAGCGGCGCGGCATCGGCCTGGTCTTCCAGGACTTCGCGCTGTTCCCGCATCTCAGCAATCTCGCCAACGTCATGTTCGGCCTGAAGGCGCTGCCGAAGGCGGATGCGGAGCGGGCGGCGCGGGTGGCGCTCAGCCGCGTCGGCCTCGCCGATCACGCCCTCGATTATCCCCACACGCTCTCGGGCGGCGAGCAGCAGCGCGTGGCCCTCGCGCGCGCCATCGCGCCGCGCCCGAGCATCCTGCTCATGGACGAGCCCTTTTCCGGCCTCGACAGCCGCCTGCGCGATGCGATCCGCGAGGAGACCCTGGCGGTGATGCGGGAGACGCGGGCCACCTGCATCGTCGTCACCCACGATCCCGAGGAGGCGATGCGCATGGCCGACCGGATCGTGCTGATGCGCGAGGGGCGTATCGCGCAGATCGGGACGCCGCGGGACCTCTACCAGGCTCCGGCCGATCTCGACACCGCCCGGTTCTTCTCCGACGTCAACGAGGTGCCCGGCATCGTGCAGGGCGGGCGGCTGATCACCCCGGTGGGATATTTTGCCGCGCCCGGCCTGCCGGAGGGCGCGCCGGCGGTGGCGGCCATCCGGCCGCAGTCGATCCTGCCCAAGCCGGCGGGCATGTGCGTGCCCGGAAGGCTGGTTTCACGGCGATATCTCGGGGAAGTCGAGCTTCTCGAGATCGTCGTGCAGGGCATGGAGGCGCCGCTGAAGGCCCGCGTCCGCTCGGCCGAGGGCCTCCATCCGGGCCGCGATATCGGCGTTGACGTTACCGCATCCGAGGTTCTTGTTTTTGCCGCACCCGCCGCATAGTTTCCCAACACAACGGTCGTTCCAGGGCCGCACGAAACAATCGCGCCGCCCGGCCCCGCTGCGGGACGCGGCGCCAAACGGTCAAGGAGTGAATCATGGGTACGTTTAGCGCCTGGCACTGGATTCTGGTCGCCATCGTGGTGCTGCTGCTGTTCGGCCGCGGCAAGATCTCCGAGTTCATGGGCGACGCCGCCAAGGGCATCAAGGCCTTCAAGAAGGGCCTGGCCGAGGAGGACAAGCCGGAGACGCCTCCGGTGGTTCCCGCCTCGACCATCGATCACCAGCCCCCGGTCGCCCCGACGGCTCCGCCGACGGCCGCGCCCGCGCCCGCCGCCACCACGTCCGACCAGACCCCCGCTTCCGCCCCCAAGGTCGGCTGAGGCTTCGGGTCTTCGCGGAGCCGGGTGCGCTTCCTCCTGAGGCCCGCGCATGCGCGTGGACGGTGAATTGCCATGTTCGATCTGAGCTGGGGCGAAATTGCATTGATCGGCGTCGTCGCGCTGATCGTGATCGGCCCGAAGGAACTGCCCGGTGTCCTCAGGGGCATGGGGCAGGCGCTCTCCAAGCTGCGCCGCATGGCCTCTGACTTCCAGTACCAGTTCAACCAGGCCCTGCAGGAGGCCGAGGTCGACAAGGTGAAGTCCTCGATCAACAGCGTGACGGACGCGGTGGGCACGGCGCCCGCCTCGACGTTCAGCCCGATCGATTATGCCCGCGACCAGATCAAGTCGGCGGTCGACGACATCAAGGGCCAGCCGGCCCCCGGCACGATCGGCCCGCCGGCGCCCGATCCGCTGGCGCAGGCCGTGCCCGCGCCGCCGTCCTACACCGCCGATCCCGCGGCCATCCAGAACGCCTTCAAGCCGGCACCGATCGAGCCGCCGCCGGCCTTCGCATCGCCCGCGCCGGCCCCTGCGCAGGCTCCCGTGCTCGGCGCAGCCCCGGTCGATCCGCCGCCCGGCTTCATGGCGGCGCCGGCCGCGCCCGCACCCGCCATGCCGCCGCCTGTCGCCGCAGACCCCGTCGAGACAGCGGCTCCGGCCGCCGACGGCGAGGGCGTCCCGGAGAAGCCGAAGCGCGCCAGAAAGACCAAGGCATGACCTCCGTTCCCGCCCGCGAGGACAAACTGAAGGCGGACGAAGACGCCATCGAGGCGTCCAAGGCGCCGCTGATGGAGCACCTGATCGAGCTGCGGTCGCGGCTGATCAAGGCCATGCTCGGCTTCGTCGTCTGCTTCATCTTCTCCTTCGCCTTCTCCAAGCAGATCTTCCAGATCCTGGTGCTGCCCTATGAATGGGCGGCGGACTACCTGAAGATTCCGCGGCAGGAGGTGCGCCTCATCTATACGGCGCCGCTGGAATATTTCTTCACCCAGCTGAAGATCGGCATGTTCGGCGGCGCGTTCCTCGCCTTCCCGGTCATCGCCATCCAGCTCTACAAGTTCGTCGCCCCCGGCCTTTACAGCCACGAGAAGGATGCGTTCCGGCCCTATCTGATCTGGACGCCGATCTGCTTCTTCACCGGCGGCATCTTCGTGCTCGTCTTCGTCATGCGGGCACTGATGCTGTTCTCGCTCGGCATGCAGCAGGCCCCCAGCGACACCGCGACGGCCATCCAGTATCTCGGCCGGGTCGAGGACTATCTCAGCCTCATCATGACGCTGATCTTCGCCTTCGGCATTTCCTTCCAGCTGCCCGTCATCATCGCCCTCCTGGGCCAGATCGGCGTGGTGGACACCGAGTTCCTGCGCAGCAAGCGGCGCTATTTCATCGTCATCGCCTTCGTCCTCGCAGCGATCCTGACGCCGCCCGACGTGATCAGCCAGTTGTCGCTGGCAATTCCGCTCATCGGGCTTTACGAGGTCGGCATTCTCGTGGTGGCGCGCATCGAAAAGCGGCGTGCGGCTGAAAAGCGGGAAAGCGACGACGACGGCGACGGCGAGACCACGGCTCCCGCATCCTGAGGGGACGGGAGCGCCGGGTTCCGGAAGCCGGTCGCGGCGCGGTAACCTTGCGGGGAGATCACATGTCCATCGTCGACAGCATCCGGACCACCGTGCTCGTTCCGGTTCATCGCGAGGGTTATCCCTTCATCGCGATCGCCGGCATCGGCACGCTGCTGCTCGTCTGGTGGGGCGCCTGGCTCGCCTGGCCGATGCTGGCCCTCACCGTCTGGGTGGTGTTCTTCTTCCGCGATCCCGTCCGCGTCACGCCGGCCCGTGAGGGCCTGGTGATCTCGCCCGCCGACGGACGCGTTTCCCTCATTTCCCGCGTCGTGCCGCCGGTGGAACTCGGTCTCGGCACGGTGCCGATGCTGCGCGTCTCGATCTTCATGTCGGTCTTCGATTGCCACGTGAACCGTGCGCCGATCGGCGGGACGATCGAGAAGATGGCCTATCGTCCCGGCAAGTTCCTCAATGCCGATCTCGACAAGGCGTCGGAGGACAACGAGCGCAACGGCCTCGTCATCCGCAACAGCTACGGCGCCTTCGGCGTGGTGCAGATCGCCGGTCTGATCGCCCGCCGCATCGTCTGGTGGGTGAACGAGGGCCAGCCGATGGCCACGGGCGAGCGCTTCGGCATGATCCGCTTCGGCTCGCGTGTCGACGTCTATTTCCCGGAAGGGGCCCAGCCGCTCGTCGCCGAGGGCCAGCGAGCCATCGCCGGCGAGACGGTGCTGGCCGACATGGCCTCCGACGAGCCGCAGAGGATCGTCCGCATCGGCTGACGCGCCCCGCAATTCAGGCTAGGGTCCGCGCCATGTCCTCGCTCTTCCAGCCCTTCACGCCGGATCGCAACGAACCGCCCCGGCGGCGGTTCAGGCCGGTCCCCATGCGTCTCCTCATTCCCAACCTGAACACCTTGCTGGCGCTCTGCGCCGGGCTCAGCGCCATGCGCATGGCGCTGGAGGGCAAGTTCGACATCGCCGTCTATCTCGTGCTGCTGGCGGCGATCCTCGATTCGATGGACGGCCGTATCGCGCGGCTGCTGAAGGGCACCTCGAAATTCGGGGCGGAGCTCGACAGCCTCGCCGATTTCGTCAGTTTCGGCGCGGGGCCGGCGCTGATCCTCTATCTATGGGGCATGAACAACGCCGGCCCGATCGGCTGGATCGCCGTGCTCGTCTTCTCCATCTGCGGGGCGCTCAGGCTCGCCCGCTTCAACGTGCAGATCGAGGATCCCAACCGGCCGGCGTGGATGGCCAATTTCTTCACCGGCGTGCCGATCCCCGCCGGTGCCATCCTGCTGCTGCTGCCGATCTACCTGGAGCGCAGCGGCCTGCCCAACCTGCTCAGCCCGCCGCTGGTGGCGACCGCCTACACGACCGTCGTGGCGCTGCTGATGGTGTCGAAAGTCCCGGTCTTCTCCGGCAAGAAGCTCGGCGCCCGCGTGCCGCGCGAAAGGGTTCTGCCGCTCTTCGTGGTGGCGATCGCCTTCGTCGCGCTGCTGTTCAGCTATCCTTGGGAAGTGCTGGCGGTCGGCTCCATCGCCTATCTCATTTCCCTACCGATCATCGCCATGCAGGCGCGCAAGATGGCCCAGGCGGAACGTGAGGCTGCGCCGCCTCCGGTCGAGGGCGAGCCCCCGGCGGCCTGATCAGCCGCGACGCCAGTCGGCGATGGCAGCGACGCGTTCGCAGAGCGCAGTCTCGGGAAAACGCTTGCGCAGTACGGCGAAGGCCTCCGCATCGGTCAGCTCGCCACGCTGGCCGAGGCTCGCCACCATGGGGTCGGTCTTGTCGGAGCGGCGGACAGGGTCGCGCGCGGGACGGGTGAGTGTCTGCATCAATGTCGTCTCCAGGGCGATCCGGCTCTGAGGGCTTGCGGCCCTTCGGCAGGAACGAGTCCACACGGGATGCGATGCACGGCGAGCCGACAGTCTTCCCGGACGAGGTTAATACGCGGTAAGCAACCGCAGGTTCCGGCCTAGATCATGGGCGCGTGCCGTGATTCTGGCAGGCCTTCCTTTTGATCGTTTTGGCGAGCGTTCTGCACAATTTCTGTGCTTGCGGCCCACCGGGGGCGGTGACCAAAATCGCGCCACGCGGGGGTCATCGGACACATGCTGGCGGGAGTTGCAGAGGGGGCGACCGAAGGGCTCTTCGCCTGGCGCTCTGCCGGCGCGCGGATGCAGCGGGCGCATGGGGTCGGGCGGCTCGCGCTGGCCGCCCGCGACGGCGCCACCGTGGTTCGGGAGTGCTACCAGGAAGCGGGCCTGCGCATCCGCATGCCGCGGGTTGAGCCCGGGGAGGCCGTCGAGGCGGTGGTGATCAACACGGCCGGCGGCATCACCGGCGGCGACCAGTTCGCGCTCGACATCAAAGCCGCGCCGGGGACCCGGGCCGTGGTCACCAGCCAGGCCGCCGAGAAGGTCTATCGCTCCTCGGGGGGCGTCGGCCGGTTCGAAACGACGATCAGGATCGCGGAAGGCGCCGATCTCGCCTGGCTGCCGCAGGAGGCGATCCTCTTCGAGGGATCGGCGCTGGAACGGCGCCTCGACGTCGACATGGCCGCGGACGCCCGCCTCCTGGCGGTGGAGAGCGTCGTCTTCGGGCGCCTCGCCCGCGGCGAACACGTGGATCACGCCTATCTGTTCGACCGCTGGCGCATCCGGCGCGGCGGCCGGCTCATCTATGCCGAGGGGCTGAAGATGGAGGGCGGCATCGGCCGGGCCCTCTCGCGCCGCGCCTGCGGGGCGGGGGCGCGGGCCGCGGCAAGCCTCGTGCTGGTCGCCTCCGATGCCGAGGCGCGCGTCGAGACGGTGAGGGACCTGCTGGAACCCATGGGGGAGCGCGGCGTCGAGGCCGGGTGCAGTGGCTTCGACGGGCTCCTGTCGCTGCGCCTGCTGGCGCCCGATCCGTTTGCGCTCCGCACGGCTCTGGTGAACATTCTGGAACTGCTGCGCGGACCTGTCCCGCGCGTCTGGTCCTGCTGAGGAAGGCCAATGAATCTCTCGCCGCGCGAAAAGGACAAGCTTCTCGTCTCCATGGCCGCCATGGTCGCCCGCCGACGGCTGGAGCGGGGCGTCAAGCTGAACTACCCGGAAGCCATCGCGCTGATCACCGATTTCGTCGTCGAGGGCGCGCGGGACGGCCGGGCGGTCGCCGACCTGATGGAGGCGGGCGCCCATGTCGTCTCGCGCGACCAGGTGATGGACGGCATTGCCGAGATGATCCACGACATCCAGGTCGAGGCGACCTTTCCGGACGGCACGAAGCTCGTGACCGTCCATGAACCCATCCGCTGAACCCGCAAACAGGCCCGGCCCATGCGCTTCCCTCGTCTCGTCCTTTCCGCCGCCTTCATGACCGCCGTCGCGACGGCGGCGGAGGCCCACACGGGCCACGGCGCGACCAACGCCTTCACGGCCGGCTTCGCGCATCCGCTCGGCGGCTTCGACCACCTGCTCGCCATGGTGGCCGTCGGTCTCTGGGCCGGCCTCGCCGGGGGCAGGGCACTCTGGCTCTGGCCCGCGGGCTTCGTCGCCGCCATGGTGCTGGGCGGCGTCCTGGGAATGGCGGGTGTTCCCATGCCCTTCGTCGAACAGGGCATCGTCGCCTCGGTGGTGGTGATCGGCCTGGCGGCGGCGCTGGCCCTCAGCCCGTCGCTCGCCACCGGCATCGGCCTCGCGGCGCTCGCCGGCCTGTTCCATGGCCATGCCCACGGCACCGAAGTGCCGGCCGACGCCTCCGGCCTCGCCTATGCCGCCGGTTTCGCCCTCGCCACCGCGCTGCTCCATGCCTGCGGAATCGCCGCCACGGTGATCGCCGCCCGCTTCACTCTGCCGGTGGCGGCGCGGGCCGCCGGAGGCCTGACGGCGGTGGCCGGCGTGGTGCTCGCCGCCCGCTTCTTCTGATCCTGCCGACGGGAGGTTCGCATGCTGGATCTGCGCCCGAACTGCGAATGCTGCGACCGCGACCTGCCGCCGGACGCGGCCAACGCCATGATCTGCACCTTCGAGTGTACGTTCTGCGCCGACTGCGCGTCGGAGAGGCTCGGCGGCACCTGTCCCAATTGCGGCGGCGAACTGGTGCGCCGCCCGGTCCGCCCGGCGGCCAAGCTCGCGCGTTTCCCGGCCTCCACGATTCGCGTCTTCAAGCCCCAGGGCTGCGCAGGAGCCACACCATGAAACCGGGCGAGATCATTCCGGCGGAAGGCACGGTCGAGCTCAACCAGGGGCAGAACAGCGTCGTGCTGACCGTCTCCAACACCGGCGACCGGCCGGTCCAGGTCGGCTCGCACTACCATTTCTACGAGACCAATCCGGGCCTCGCCTTCGACCGCGAACAGGCACGCGGCATGCGCCTCGACATCCCGCCGGGCACGGCCGTGCGGTTCGAGCCGGGGCAGACCCGCGAGGTCACGCTCGTACCCTATCGCGGCTCACGCACCGTCTACGGCTTCCGGCAGTCCGTCATGGGCAAGCTCTGAGCGCTCCGAGGAGAATTCGATGCCCTACAGGATGACGCGCGGCGCCTATGCCGACATGTTCGGGCCGACCGTGGGCGACAGGGTGCGCCTCGCCGACACCGAACTCTTCGTCAAGGTCGAGAAGGACTTCACCACCTATGGCGAGGAGGTGAAGTTCGGCGGCGGCAAGGTGATCCGCGACGGCATGGGCCAGAGCCAGGTGACGAACCGGGCAGGGGCCGTCGACACGGTCATCACCAATGTCCTGATCATCGACCACTGGGGCATCGTGAAGGCCGATGTCGGCCTCAAGGAGGGCCGCATCGCCGCCATCGGCAAGGCCGGCAATCCCGACGTGCAGCCGGACGTCACCATCATCATCGGACCCGGTACCGAGGCGATCGGCGGCGAGGGCAAGATCCTCACGGCGGGCGGCATCGACACCCACATCCACTTCATCTGCCCGCAGCAGATCGACGACGCACTGATGAGCGGGCTCACCACCATGCTCGGCGGCGGCACCGGGCCTGCCTCCGGCACGACGGCCACCACCTGCACGCCCGGGCCGTGGCACATCACGCGCATGCTGCAGGCTGCGGAAGCCTTTCCGATGAACCTCGCCTTTGCCGGCAAGGGCAATGCGGCGCTGCCGGACGCCCTCGTCGAGCAGATCGAGGCGGGCGCCTGCGCCCTCAAGCTGCACGAGGACTGGGGCACGACGCCGGCCGCCATCGACAATTGCCTCAGCGTCGCCGACGACCACGACGTGCAGGTGATGATCCACACCGACACGCTGAACGAGAGCGGCTTCGTCGACGACACGATCGCGGCGCTGAAGGGCCGCACCATCCACGCCTTCCACACGGAAGGCGCCGGCGGCGGCCACGCGCCCGACATCATCAAGGTCGCCATGGTCGAGAACGTGCTGCCGTCCTCGACCAATCCGACCATGCCCTACACCGTGAACACGATCGAGGAACATCTCGACATGCTCATGGTGTGCCACCACCTGTCGCCGTCGATCCCGGAGGATGTCGCCTTCGCCGAAAGCCGCATCCGCAAGGAGACGATCGCCGCGGAGGACATCCTCCACGACATGGGCGCGCTCTCCATCATGGCCTCCGACAGCCAGGCCATGGGGCGCATCGGCGAGGTGATCATCCGCACCTTCCAGACCGCCCACAAGATGAAGGTCCAGCGCGGCAGCCTGCCCGAGGATGTCGGCACAGGCGCCGACAATTTCCGGGTCAAGCGCTACATCGCCAAGGTGACGATCAACCCGGCCATCGCCCATGGCCTGTCGAAGCACATCGGTTCGGTGGAGATCGGCAAGCTCGCCGACCTCGTGCTGTGGGAGCCGAAATTCTTCGGGGTGAAGCCGGCCCTGGTCATCAAGTGCGGCACCATCGCCGCGGCGCCCATGGGTGATCCCAACGCCTCCATCCCGACGCCCCAGCCGATGCATTACCGGCCCATGTTCGGCGCCTTCGGCAAGGCGATGACGGCTTCTTCCGTCACCTTCGTCTCGAAGGCCGCGTATGAGCGCGGCGTGCACGAAAAGCTCGGCCTCGACCGGATCGTGCTGCCGGTGGAAAACGTGCGCGGCGGCATCTCCAAGAAGAGCCTCATCCACAACGGCGCGACGCCGCATATCGAGGTCCATCCCGAGACCTACGAGGTGCGCGCGGACGGCGAGCTCATCACCTGCGAACCGGCGAAGGAACTGCCGATGGCGCAGAGGTACTTCCTGTTCTGATCTGGCTGCGCGGTGTCTGTCATGGCCGTGTTGCCCGGCCATCCACGACCCGAGCACCCGGGCCAAGCCGGCCTGACGCCACAGACGATCGTCGCCAAGGCCGGCCTATTGAGTTATTCGGTCGGCAGAATGCCGGCCAGAGAGATGCAGATGATCCGCGCCACCGAAGTCCTCGCCCCCCGTTCCTTCGCCGAGACCGCCGTCATCGACCGCGTCGTGCTCGACTATGACGACCGCCACCGTCGCCGCCTGGCGATGGAGGGTGTCGAGGGCACGGCCTTCCTTCTGGATCTGCCCGAGGCGGTGCCGCTCGTCTCGGACAGCGGCCTGAAACTCGAGGATGGCCGCGTCGTCATGGTGGTGGCCGCCGCCGAGCCGCTGGTCGAGATCCGCACGACCGATCCGAACCACATGGTCCGCGTCGCCTGGCACCTCGGCAACCGCCACCTGCCGACCCAGATCATGGGCACGCGCCTGAGAATCCGCCGCGATCACGTGATCGAGGACATGGTACGCGGGCTCGGCGCCAGGGTGGTGCCGATCGAAGCGCCCTTCGACCCCGAGGGCGGCGCCTATGGCCACGGCACGGTGACGGGGCACGACCACGGGCTTCACCACGACCATGGGCACGGGCATTCCCACGGGCATGACCACCATCACGGTCATTCCCACGACCACGGCCATGCGCCGAAGCCTCGCGACGTCCTGGCCGTGCAGAGCGCCGGCCATGTCCATGACGACGCCTGCGGCTGCGGCCATGACCACCACGATCATCACCACCACGGCCACGACCATGGCGCCCACGGGCACGACCACGGTCATCACCACGGCCACGACCACAAGCATGGCTGAGCCGGCGGCCGCCCCGGCGGCGCTCTACCGTCTGCTTGCCTGGATGTCGCCGGCCTATCCGGTCGGCGCCTTCAGCTATTCGCACGGCATCGAATGGGCGGTTGAGACCGGCGACATCACGAACCTCGACAGCCTCGTCGACTGGCTGGGGCTCGTCATCGCCGAGGGATCGGGGATCGCCGACGCCACCTTCTGCGCCCATGCCCACCGCGCCGTCCTGGCCGGCGAGGGCAGGGCGCTGGCAGAGGTCGCGGAACTGGCGCTCGCCTTCCAGCCCTCGAAGGAGCGGCGGCTCGAGACCACCGCCCAGGGCAATGCCTTCATGGCGGCGACGGAGGCCGCCTGGCCCGCGGCGCCGCTCGCGCTCGTCCGCGCCAATTGGCCCGACGCCGTCGCCTATCCGGTGGCGGTCGGCGCGGCGACGGCGGCGCACGGCATCGACGAGGCGACGGCGCTGCACGCCTTCCTGCACGCGGTGGCGGCGAACCTCATCTCGTCGGCGGTGCGCCTCGTGCCGCTCGGGCAGACCGACGGCCAGCGGGCTCTCGCCGCGATGGAACCGGTGGTGACGGCGACGGCGGCGGCGGCGCGCTCGCTCGCCCTCGACGATATCGGCGGCCACGCCCTGCGCTCGGACCTCGCCTCCATGCGCCATGAAACCCAGTACACCCGCCTGTTCAGGAGCTGACCCATGCCTTCTCCCCACGGACCCCTGCGCGTCGGCATCGGCGGCCCCGTCGGTTCCGGCAAGACGGCGCTGATGGACGCGCTCTGCAAGGCGCTGCGGCAGGATTTCGAGATCGCCGCCATCACCAACGACATCTACACCAAGTGGGATGCCGAATATCTCATGCGGTCCGGCGCGCTGCCGACCGAGCGCATCATGGGGGTGGAGACGGGGGGATGCCCGCACACCGCCATTCGCGAGGACGCCTCGATCAACCTCGCTGCCGTCGCCGAGATGCGGGCGAAGTTCCCTGAACTCGACCTGATCCTGATCGAATCGGGCGGCGACAATCTCGCCGCGACCTTCTCGCCGGAACTCGCCGACATCACGATCTACGTCATCGACGTGGCGGCGGGGGAGAAGATCCCCTCCAAGGGCGGGCCAGGCATCACCCGTTCCGATCTCCTGGTCATCAACAAGACCGACCTCGCGCCGCTGGTCGGCGCCGATCTCGGCAATATGGACCGGGATTCGAAGCGGATGCGCGGCCAGCGGCCCTTCGTCTTCACCAACATCAAGACCGGCGACGGCGTCGCCGAGGTCGCGCGCTTCGTGCGCGAGAAGGGCGGGCTCGGCGCCGCCTGAGGCGGGGCAGGTCCATGTGCTGACCCCTTTCCTTAAAACGGTTCAAAGGCCATGATCGGCGGCAACGACGGCCGAGTGGCCGCTTTGCCGGGAGAGCCCCATGACCACCCAGCCCCGCTTCATCCGCCTCGCCGCGGAAGACAATGTCGTCGTCGCCGTCGACATGATCGACGCCGGCAAGAGGGTGGACGGGGTGACCGCCACGGCCCGGGTGATGAAGGGCCACAAGATGGCGACGAAGCCGCTCGCCGAAGGTCAGCCCATCGTCAAATACGGGCAGATCATCGGCTTCGCCTCGCAGCCGGTCGCGCCCGGCGACTGGGTCCATACCCACAATTGCGCCTTCGCCGCCTTCGAGCGCGATTATGACTTCGCTAGGGACGCGCAGCCGGAGGACGTGCTGCCGATCGACCAGCGCGCCACCTTCCAGGGGTTCCGGCGGGCGAGTGGGCGGGCCGGCACGCGCAATTACATCGCCATCCTGACCTCGGTGAACTGTTCGGCCTCGGTGGCGCGGTTCATGGCCGAGGCAGTGAACCGGTCGGGCATGCTCGCCGACTTCCCCAATGTCGACGGCGTCATCCCGCTCGTGCACGGCACGGGCTGCGGCCTCGCGAGCGATGGGATCGGCTTCGACATCCTGGAGCGCACCATCTGGGGCTATGCGACCAATCCCAATGTCTCGGCGGTGCTGATCGTCGGTCTCGGCTGCGAGGTGTTCCAGATCCCGCGGCTGATGAAGGATTACGGCATCGAGCCCGGCGACCGCTTCCAGTCCATGACCATCCAGGAGACCGGCGGCACCAAGAAATCCATCGAGGCGGGCATGGCGCGCATTCGCGAGATGCTGCCCATCGTCAACCTGGCGAAGCGGGAGACCCTGCCGGCCTCGGAGCTCTGCCTCGCCTTGCAGTGCGGCGGCTCGGATGGCTATTCCGGGATCACCGCCAATCCCGCCCTGGGCAAGGCGGTCGACCTGCTGGTCCGCCACGGCGGCACGGCCTGCCTGTCGGAGACGCCGGAAATCTACGGCGCCGAGCACCTGCTCACCCGCCGCGCCGAGAGCCGCGAGGTTGGCGAGAAGCTGGTCGACATCATCCGCTGGTGGGAGGGCTACACCGCCAAGCACGAGGGCTCGATGGACAACAATCCCTCGCCCGGGAACAAGGCGGGCGGCCTCACCACGATCCTCGAGAAGTCGCTCGGCGCCGCCGCCAAGGGCGGCAGCTCGCCGCTCGCCGGCGTCTATCGCTATTCCGAGCAGGTCGACGCGCGGGGG
The DNA here is from genome assembly GCA_023416965.1 of Pseudomonadota bacterium. Taxonomy (GTDB): domain Bacteria; phylum Pseudomonadota; class Alphaproteobacteria; order Rhizobiales; family Phreatobacteraceae; genus Phreatobacter. Next base: position 14,311 of record JAEZGJ010000090.1, read on the forward strand.
CTCGTCTTCATGGACACGCCCGGCTTCGACCCGGTCGCCGCCACCGGCCAGATCGCCGGCGGCGCCAACCTCCTCGCCTTCACCACCGGCCGCGGATCCGCCTTCGGCTCGAAGCCGACGCCGACCCTGAAGCTCGCCACCAACACGCCGATGTAC
>JAEZGJ010000096.1 GCA_023416965.1 Pseudomonadota bacterium
TCCGCCGGCAAGAACTACATCGAGCCGGTCTGGGGCCGCGGCTACGTGCTGCGCGAGCCCAACGAGGCCGAGGAGCGCATCCCCGCCTGACCGGGCGGCGCGACAATTCCGCCGCATCTGCGTCACAAGCCCGTCACGACCGGCTGGCACACGGAATACCGATAGTCTGGCGAGTACGGATGAAATGCCGCCAGACGACGAGGGCCCCGCCGGGAAACCGCGCGGGGCTTTTTGTTGCCCTGGAGCCATCGATGCCCAAGCGTTGGTGTTGCGCCCCTGCCCGGGTGCCCGTGAAGGGCAATCGTCCGGCGGGTCGAGCGGTCGCGCGTGACCTCCGACGTCATTGACCCGCCGCCCGGTCCCGGCCAGCCTCCCGATCACATCGGAGGCCCCCATGTCCCCTCTCGACCGCCTCGCCGCCCATCCCCTGCCCTTCGCCGTCCTGATGGGTGTGACCTTCACCGCCGCCTCCCCCGACGAGGTCGTAGCGCGCATGACCGTCCGCGAAGACCTTTGCACGGCGGGGGCGATCGTCCATGGCGGAGCGCTGATGGCGCTGGCCGACACGGTCGGGGCGGCGGCGACCTTCCTCAACCTGCCCGAGGGGGCGAAGGGGACGACCACGATCGAGAGCAAGACCAATTTCGTCGCCGCCGCGCCGGCCGGCGAGGTGCTCACCGCCATCGCCACGCCGGTGCATCGTGGCGGCCGCACCCAGGTCTGGCAGACGCGGATCGTCCGCGGCGACCGCAAGCTGGTCGCCCTCGTCACCCAGACCCAGATGATCCTCTAGGCCTCAATAGGGCGTGCCGTCCTTCCGGGTGAAGACCCAGCGGCCATCCGGCGACAGGATGGCGGCGATGTCGTCATCGGGATAGGTCACGACATCGCCGGAACTGCGGTCGCCGATCTCCAGATAGGTCGCCCCCGTCCCCGAGCGGTTGGCGAGGTGATGGGCGATGCCGCCCTTGGGAAAGCCCGCGCACATACCGGCCGTGAGCTGCGTCTCGCCCGCATCGGTGACGAGGACGATCTCACCCTCCAGCACGTAGATGAATTCATCCTGGGCCGTGTGGCGATGGTGCAGCGCCGAGACGCTGCCCGGGGCGAGGGTCGTCAGGTTGACGCCGAAATTGGTCAGCCCGAACAGATCGCCGAGCTGGCGCTTGGATCGTCCCGCCATGCGAGAGAAGAACGGCTCCGGATAGTTCGATGGCTTGGTGCGCGGCGGAACATCGGCCGCGCGGACGGCGTTGGGCGGAGAGTGCTGGTCGCTCATGGAGAAACCTCCTGCGCCAAGCGTGGCAGTAGCCGCGAGCGGCGTCGACCGGCGGCGGGGAAGACCACCCATGCGGGAGACTCACCTGCTCCCACCGCCGCGCCGAAGAAACTATTTGTTCGCACGCACCTGGATCATGCGAATGGATGTCCTTTTTTCTGCCATTTCCGCCGGCGACGTGGAATTTCCTTTCCGTCAGGACTAGATTCAGGCCACTGAACAGGGAGCTTCCCATGACCGCTCACGTGTCGCCTGACAAGACCCGCAAGCCCGGACGCGGGCGGATCTACGCCTCGATCACCGAGACCATCGGCGACACGCCGCTCGTCCGCCTCGACCGCCTCGCCAAGGCCCATGGGGCCGGGGCGACGATCCTCGCCAAGCTCGAATTCTTCAATCCCATCGCCTCGGTGAAGGACCGCATCGGCGTCGCCATGATCGACGCCCTCGAGGCGGCGGGGAAGATCACCAAGGATACGGTGCTCATCGAGCCGACCTCCGGCAATACCGGCATCGCGCTGGCCTTCGTCGCCGCGGCCCGGGGCATCCGCCTCATCCTGGTCATGCCCGAGACCATGTCGATGGAGCGCCGCAAGATGCTGGCGCTGCTCGGCGCCGAACTGGTGCTGACGGACGGCCCGAAGGGCATGAAGGGCGCCGTCGCCAAGGCGGAGGAACTGGCGGCCGAGAACCCCGACGCCATCATACCCCAGCAGTTCAAGAACCCCGCCAACCCCGAGATCCACCGGCACACCACGGCGGATGAGATCTGGAACGACACGGCCGGGGCGGTCGACATCTTCGTCTCGGGGGTTGGCACGGGCGGTACCGTCACCGGCGTCGGCCAGGTGCTGAAGGGCCGGAAGCCCGGCGTGAAGATCGTCGCCGTCGAGCCGACGGATTCGCCCGTCCTCTCCGGAGGCGCTCCCGGTCCGCACAAGATCCAGGGGATCGGCGCCGGCTTCGTTCCCGACATCCTCGACCGCTCGGTGATCGACGAGGTGGTGCAGGTGTCCAACGACCAGGCCTTCGCGCTGGCCCGCGAGCTCGCCCGCACGGAAGGCATCCCGACGGGCATTTCCGCCGGCGCCGCCGTCCACGCCGCCCTGGAACTCGGCAAGCGCCCGGAGAACGCCGGCAAGACCATCGTGGTGATCATCCCGAGCTTCGCCGAGCGCTACCTCTCCACCGCGCTCTTCGACGGGCTCTGAGCCGGTCCGCGGACTATTCCGTCGGCAGGCCGAAGGGCAGTGAATCCATGGTGCCGCCCGGCGGCAGGACCTGTTCCAGCCGCCAGCGGCCGTGGACCCCCTGCACCATGCGAAACACGACGGGCGCGCGATAGGCCTGCAGCGGCACCGAGAACTCGACCTTTCCGTCGGTGAGCTGGATGCGGTTGCCGAGCCGCGGCATGTTGGCCGGCGACATGTCCTCCGGCATGCCCGCCAGATTCAGCGGCATGATGTCCAGCCGCCGCGCCACCGTCATGGCATGGGCGAAGACGAAGCTGGTGTCGGTCTGCTCCACCTGGTTGGCGGCCGGGATCATCTCCGCCGCGTGCATGAAGGCGCTGGAGGCCGGCACGCGCGCGACGCGGCTGAGATCGAACCGGGCGAGATGGGTGTAGAAGGCGGTCTGGCTCGCCGGCGTCAGGACCCAGAAAGCGGTGACGTAGTCGCCGCGGCGATAGGCGGTCAGGAAGGTGCGGAGCGCCGATTCAGCCGTCCTGAGGTCGAGCCGGTCATAGGCCGTGCTGCCGGAGGAGGCCGAGGCTCGCGCCGGTGCCGGCGCCTGCGCCGCGGCGGGGGCGGCGGCGAGAAGGGCGCAGGCCAAAACCGCGCCGCGCAGAGACCACCGCATGCAACCCTCCGATTCGGATACCGTCGAGGTTGCAGCAGCCACCGGCCTTTGTCATCTGCGCCGGTGGCGCACCCTCAGCGCCGGTCCTTCAGCGCCTCCTCGATCTCCGCCAGCACCGCCGGGTCGTCGATGGTGGCGGGCATGGACCATTCGCCGCCGTCGGCGATCTTCTTCATCGTGCCGCGCAGGATCTTGCCCGACCGCGTCTTCGGCAGGCGCGAGACGGCGATGGCGAGCTTGAAGGCGGCGACGGGGCCGATCTTCTCGCGCACCAGCGCGACCAGTTCCTTCTCCACCTCGTCGGGCCGCTTGTTGACGCCGGCCTTCAGCACGACGAAGCCGCAGGGCACCTCGCCCTTGAGCTGGTCGGCCATGCCGATGACGGCGCATTCGGCCACGTCCGGATGGGAGGAGAGCACCTCCTCCATGCCGCCGGTGGACAGGCGGTGTCCGGCGACGTTGATGATGTCGTCGGTACGGCCCATGATGTAGAGATAGCCGTCGTCATCGACGAAGCCGGCATCCGAGGTGGAGTAATAGCCCGGGAACTGGGCGAGATAGCTCTCGCGGAAGCGCTCCTCCTGCTGCCACAGCGTCGGGAAGGAGCCGGGCGGCAGCGGCAGCTTCACCACGATGGAGCCCATCGTGTTGGCCGGCAGGTCGCGCCCGCCCTCGTCCACGATGCGCACGTCATAGCCGGGCATGGGTACCGTGGGCGAGCCCGGCTTCACCGGCAGGGCGCCCAGGCCGACCGGGTTGCCGGCGATGCACCAGCCCGTCTCCGTCTGCCACCAGTGGTCGATCACCGGAACGCCGAGGATCGTCTCCGCCCAGACCACGGTGTCGGGATCGGCCCGCTCGCCCGCCAGGAACAGGGTTCGGAACGTCGGCATCTGGTAGCGCTTCAGATGGTCGGCGTCGGGATCCTCCTTCTTGATGGCGCGGAAGGCAGTGGGCGCCGTGAAGAGGGCGTTGACGCCGTGCTCGGAGATGACCCGCCAGTAGGCGCCGGGATCGGGGGTCCCGACCGGCTTGCCCTCGTAGAGGATGGAGGTGACGCCGGCGATCAGCGGCGCATAGACGATGTAGGAATGGCCGACGACCCAGCCGACGTCGGACGCGGCCCAGAACACGTCGCCGGGCTGCATGCCGTAGAGGTTCGCCATGGACCAGGCGAGTGCCACCATGTGCCCGCCATTGTCGCGCACAACGCCCTTGGGCTTGCCGGTCGTCCCGGAGGTGTAGAGCACGTAGAGCGGGTCGGTGGCGGCCACCGGCACGCAGTCCGCCTGCCGCCCGGCGGCCCGCGCATGGGCGACGAGCCCGGCCCAGTCGTGGTCGCGCCCCGGCACCAGGGCGGCGTCCGCCTGCGGCCGCTGCAGGATCACGCAGGCCTGCGGCTTGGCGACGGAGAGGTCGATGGCGCCGTCGAGCAGCGGCTTGTAGGCGACGACCTTGGAGCCCTCGATGCCGCAGGAGGCGGAGACGATGACCTTGGGGTGGCAGTCGTCGATGCGGGTGGCGAGCTCCTTGGCCGCGAAGCCGCCGAAGACCACCGAATGGATGGCGCCGATGCGGGCGCAGGCGAGCATGGCGATGGCCGCTTCCGGCACCATCGGCATGTAGACGATGACGCGGTCGCCCTTTTCCACGCCGAGGGCCTGCAGAACGGCGGCGAAGGTCGCCACCTCCTCCCTGAGCTGCGCGTAGCTGATGCGGCGCTTCGTGCCGGTGACGGGTGAATCGTAGATGATGGCGGCCTGGTCGGGCCGACTCGCGGCATGGCGGTCCACCGCGTTGTGGCAGGTGTTGCAGACGCCGCCGACGAACCAGCGGCCATAGGCGCCCTGGGTCGGGTCGAACACCTTCTCCGGCGGCGTGATCCAGTCGACGGCCTTCGCCTGTTCACCCCAGAAGCCGGCAGGATCGGCCTTCCAGGCGGCATAGACCTCGCCATAGCGGGAGGGGGCACGGGCATCCATGGGGCATCTCCTCGCCTCGAGGCGGCTCTGGCCCGGACCTCGAGGTCCGCTCCGGCCGCTGTTCATCCCGGGGGCTTCCCGCATTTGCCACCGGCAACCGGCGCGACGCAACAGCCTCGCCCCCGGACGAGGGTCACAGGCGGCGGCCAACTTTCGTCTGACAGACGAACGGGTCAGCGCTGCCGCAGAGTCAAGGCGATTGCAGAATCCAGCCATGCAACCGCGGGATACCGCAGCGCACCATTCCGTATCGGTTCGTTAACCCTGCCCGTCGCATGTCTCAAGGGCAGTCTCCGCGCCACAAGGCCTCTTCATGTCGATACTCGGACGCTTCAGCATTTCGGCCAAGGTTCTCGGCCTTGTCATGTCGCTCAATGTCATCACCCTCGCCATCGGCGCGATCGGTTACTACGCCGTCGAACAGTTGCAGACGGAGAGCTCCCAGGCGGCGGCCGTCTCCGGCCGTGCTTTCGATGCCGTGGTGGTGAACCGCGCCCTCGCCGCCATGTCGCGGGCCCAGTTCTACATCGCCACCGATCCGAAGCGCGAAACCATCGCCGCCAACGCGGCGATCGTCGAGGAGGACATGAAGGCGATCCAGAGCCGTCTGGTCACGCTCCGGCAGGCCCAGCACCCGGCCATCCAGGCTTCCGTCGCCAAGGCCGAGACGGCGCTCCAGAAATACCTTCCCATGGTCCAGCAGACCATGACGCTCGCCGGGCGCGTGACCGGCATGCCCACCATCGAGCAGCAGGACGAGATCGCCCGCTCCGCCCTCGCCTCGGCGGAGGCCTACATGGCCGCCCGCGTCGCGCTGCGCGAGCTCACCCAGCTGCAGCAGGCCCGCGCCGAGGAGACCTCCAAGGCCGCCTATGCGATGGCCGACCAGATGCAGACCGTGCTCATCGGCTTCGCCGTCGGTGCGCTCGTGCTCGGCGTGCTCTTCGGCCTGCTGATCGGCCGCATGGGCATCTCTTCGCCCATCCGGCAGCTCACCGCCTGCCTCGACGACCTCGCCAATGCCCGTTTCGAGGTCGCCATCCCCGGAACCCAGCGCAAGGACGAGGTCGGCGACATCGCCCGTGCCGCCGAGACCTTCAAGGCCAACGGCATCGAGGCGATCCAGCTGCGTGAGGAGCAGGAGGCGGCCAAGGCCAGCAGCGAGCGCCAGCAGAAGGAGATGATGCACCGCATGGCCGATGATTTCGACCGCGCCGTCGGCGGCATCGTGACCCACGTCTCATCGGCCGCCGCGCAGCTGAAGGGCGCGGCGCAGACCCTCTCCAACGCCGCCGAGGAAGCATCCGGCCAGGCCGGCGCCGTGGCCGCCGCCTCGGAGGAGGCCTCCACCAACGTCCAGACCGTCGCCTCGGCGACGGAGGAGCTCTCGGCCTCGGTGCGCGAGATCGGCAGCCGCGTCGAACAATCGGCCGGCATGGCGACCAGCGCCGTCGCCAAGGCCGACTCCTCCGCCCAGATGATCCAGGAGCTGGCGGCAAAGTCGCAGAAGATCGGCGAGATCGTCGAGCTCATCAACAACATCGCCTCCCAGACCAACCTCCTCGCCCTCAACGCCACGATCGAGGCGGCGCGGGCGGGCGAGGCCGGCAAGGGCTTCGCCGTGGTCGCGGCCGAGGTGAAGAGCCTCGCCGACCAGACCGCCAAGGCGACCACCGAGATCGCCTCGCAGATCAGCGGCATCCAGCAGGCCACCGGCCAGTCGGCCGAGGCCATGAACGGCATCGCCAGCGTCATCCGCGAGATCAGCGCCGTCTCGGCCACCATCGCCAGCGCGGTGGAGGAGCAGAACGCCGCGACCCAGGAGATCGCCCGCAACGTCCAGCAGGCTTCGGCCGGCACGGGCGAGGTCTCCACCAACATCGTCGGCGTCTCCCATGCGGTGTCGGAGACAGGCGCCGCCGCCAGTCAGGTCCTGTCGGCGGCCGACACGCTCTCGGCCCAGGCCGGCTCGCTCAAGACCGAGCTGGACAAGTTCCTGGCGACCATCCGCGCCGCCTGATCTTCTCCCTCGACGAAGCCAAAAGGCCTTCCCCCGCGGGAGGGCCTTTTGCGTTTCGGAGCCGGGATCCGGGCGGCCGGGGACATCCCATCCGCATGCGGACACAACGCAGGTCTGTGTCCGGTCCGGGCGGGGCAGTTCGCTGCGCCGAACTACCCCACCGCCTTGGCCAGCGCCCGCCCTGCGGCTCGACCGGAGAACAGGCAGCCGCCGAGGAAGGTGCCTTCCAGCGCCCGGTAGCCGTGGACCCCTCCCCCACCGAAGCCGGCGACCTCGCCGGCCGCATAGACGTTGCCGAGCGCTTCGCCGTCTTCCCTCAGCACCCGACCGTCGAGATCGGTCTGCAGGCCCCCCAGCGTCTTGCGGGTGAGGATGTTGAGTTTCACCGCGATCAGCGGCCCGTTCTTCGGGTCGAGGATCTTGTGGGGCGCGGCCGTGCGCATCAGCCTGTCGCCGCGATAGCCGCGCATGCCACGGATGGCGATGACCTGCATGTCCTTGGCGAAGGGATTGTCGATCTCGCGGTCGCGCGCCGCGATCTCCCGCTCCAGCGCCTCCGGGTCGATGAGGTCGGTGCCGACGAGGGCGTTCATCCGCCGGCCGAGGGCACGGATGTCGGTGTCGACGATGAAGTCGGCGCCCTTCTCCATGAAGGCCTGGACGGGAGGCGGCAGGCCCTTGCCGAGGCGCGACAGGATGCCGGTGATCGACTTGTTGGTGAGATCCGGGTTCTGCTCGGAGCCCGACAGCGCGAACTCCTTCTTGATGATGGCGCGGGAGAGCACGAACCACGAATAGCCGTGGCCGGACTTCACGATGTGTTCGAGGCTGGAGAGCGTGTCGAAGCCGGGGAAGTTCGGCGCGGGCAGGCGCCTGCCCGTCGCGTCGAGCCATACCGACGAAGGTCCGGGGAGAATGCGGATGCCGTGATGCGGCCAGATCGGATCGTGGTTCCGGATGCCCTCGACATAGTGCCACATGCGGTCGCGGTTCACGATGCGCCCGCCGGCGGCTTCCGTGATCATCTGCATCCGCCCGTCGACATGGGCGGGCACGCCGGACACCAGAAAATCCGGCAGGGTGCCGAGCCGCGCCGGCCAGTTCTTGCGGACGAGGTCGAAATTGCCGCCGATGCCGCCCGACGTGACGAGGATCGCCTGGGCCCTGAGCGCGAAGGACCCGACGGCCTCTCGCGAACTCGCGGCGCCTCTGGCGACCGTTGTCGGCGCCAGGATCTCGCCCGCCACCCCGTCGGGAACCCCGCCGCTGGTCGTCAGCGCATCGACCTTGTGGCGGAAGCGCAGGTCGACGAGGCCGCGCGCCTGCGCCTCCCTCACCCGCCGCTCGAAGGGCGCGATGACGGCAGGGCCCGTGCCCCAGGTGACGTGGAACCGCGGCACCGAATTGCCATGGCCGGTGGCGAGCCCCCCGCCCCGCTCCGCCCAGCCGACGAGCGGGAACCAGCGCATGCCCTGGGCGTGGAGCCAGGCGCGTTTCTCGCCGTGGGCGAAATGGAGATAGGCCTCTGCCCAGCGCCGCCCCCACTCGTCCTCGGGCCGGTCGAAGCCGGCCGAGCCTTCCCAGTCCTGCCGGGCGAGGTCGAGGCTGTCGCGGATGCCCATCCGCCGCTGCTCGGGACTGTCGACGAAGAACAGGCCGCCGAAGGACCAGAAGGCCTGCCCGCCGATATTCTGCTCGCCCTCCTGGTCGAGAAGGATGACCCGCTTGCCGGCATCGGCGAGCTCGGCGGTGGCGACGAGGCCGGCGAGCCCCGCGCCGATGACAATGACGTCGGCGTCCATGCGTATCCCCCGTCGCGGCACCGTCGTCGCACCGGCGATCGCGGCACCGTCGCGCAATGACCGCGGCGATCATCACCGCCGCGGCCGGGACGCGCAACAGCAGCGTCAGGTGATGGCGATGGGGCCGCCCGGTGACCCCGTGGCGCCCTTGATCGGGATCGGGCACATCACATAGACGAACTGGTACTTGCGGCCAGCAAGCAGGCTGTCGAACTGCAGGTTTTCGTGGATGAAGATGCCGTTCTTGGTGATCAGCTCGGCATGGACGGGGAAGGCGAGGTTGCGGTCTGGGTTCGGGACGCACTCGACCCCCCAGCTGTCGCCGCCCATGACGACGATCTGCTTCTCGACCAGCCAGCGCGCCACTTCCAGCCCCGGCCCCGGCTCACCGGAGGCATAGCGCTCGTTGTTGCGCATCCACAGGGAACCCCATCCCGTGTGGAAGAACACCGCGTCGCCGGGCTGGATGTCGTTCTCGCTGATGTTCTGCTTGGCGAGCGCCCCGCGCACGTCGGCCATGGTGACCTCCTGCCCGGCATCCATCATCGCGCCGCGCTGCGCCATCACGTCGATGAGGTGGCCGCGGGTGAAGATCGGCTTGATGTGCTCGACCCCGAGCTTCTTGACGCCGGTGGAGCCGCCGAGTTCGGAGCCGCGGACCCCGTTATAGTAGATCATGTCGTTGGTATCGCCGTCGCGGCCGGTCTGCAGGCCGATATGGGCGAGTCCGTCGAACTGGGTGCCGGTCTGGCCGATCTCGGTGGCGAGGTACTCGTCGTTGTAGACGAGTTTGTTGTTGCCGAAGGGTCCGCCGGTCGGGTTGCCCGGAATGCGCAGCGTGAAGGCGCGATCACCGAATTTCGGCATGGCCGATTCCGACACGCGGCCGATCCGGTGGATCTTGCCGTCGCGGATCCATTTCGCCGCCTCCAGCACCTTGGCCGGAGTGATGTGGTTGGACGCGCCGGCCTGATCCTCGGCGCCCCATCGCGACGGCCACCACGGCTGGACGGCCGGCGTCTGCGCCTGGGCGGGAGTGACGGCGACCTGCGCCACATGGGCCGTGGCTGCGGCGACGACGCCGCCGACCGCAGCGCCCTTCAGGAAGGCGCGGCGCTCGGGCGCCTCGGGATGCTGGGGAAGCTCATTGGGATCACGCACTGTCATGGGGGCCTCCGTGCCGATCGTTCCGGTTGGCGCCGTCTCGCGGCAGCGCGCAGGCAAGTCTAGCCCAACATGTTCCGATCGACAGATGGCCGAACGGCCGAATAAACGTCAGTATTCATAACGTTATGCAATAACGACAGCAATAATGACCGGAATGGCACTTTGCAGTGGACGGCCCCGCCAGCTATTCATCCAGGATGAGCCTGTTCGATACAGACAGATCCAGCCAGCGCACGCCGGTCACCCTGTTCACCGGCTTCCTCGGCGCCGGCAAGACGACGCTGATCAACCGTCTCCTGGCCCATCCCGGCATGGAGCGCTCGCTGGTCATCGTCAACGAGTTCGGCACCATTGCGCTCGACCACCTCTTCATCGAGAGCCGCGACACCGACCTCGTCATGCTGTCGTCGGGCTGCATCTGCTGCACGGTGCGGGGCGATCTCGAACTGACGCTCCGCGACATGGCCGCGCGGCAGCAGAGCGGCGACCTCCCGCCCTTCGACCGCGTGCTGATCGAGACGACCGGCCTCGCCGACCCCGCCCCGATCGCCGCCCTCTTCTTCAGCCATCCCATGGTGATGCATGACTTCAGGCTCGAGGCGATCGTGACCCTGGTCGACGCCGTCAACGGCCCGCGCCAGCTCGACGGCCAGGCCGAGGCCACGGCGCAGGTGGCGATCGCCGACCTCGTCGTGATGACCAAGACCGACATTGCCCCGGCGGAGGCTGCGGCCGAGCTCGACATCCGGCTGCGACGGCTGGCGCCGGGTGCGCGGCGAGAGCGCGCGGTGGCCGGAGCCATTGCGCCGGTGCTGCTCTTCGGCGGACCGGGTCACCGACTTCCCTTCGTGGAGGACACCTGGGCCGGCCATGCCGCCGGCTGCGCCGATCCCGCCTGCGGCCATCCCGAGCACGGATCGCGGCATGGCGCCGGCATTCGCGCGGTAACCATCGTCCACGACCGGCCGCTGCCCTGGGACCGGCTGAACTACTGGTTCCGCGGCCTCCGGGCGACCTGGGCCGACGGGCTCCTGCGCATGAAGGGCCTGCTGGCCGTGGAGGAGGAGCCGGGCCCGCTGGTCGTCCACGGCATCCACGCCACCTTCCATCCGCCGGTGGCCCTGGCGGAATGGCCGGACGAGGACCGGCGCACCCGCATCGTGCTCATCCTGAAGGGGATCGACCCGGCCGAGGTGGTGGCGAGCTTCCACGAGGCGGTGAACCAGCCGGTCCCCGCGGAGTGAGGCGGATCAAGCTCCCTTCGCCATCTCCCTGAGCACGAATTTCTGGATCTTGCCCGTGCTCGTCTTCGGCAGTTCGGTGAAGACCACCGTCCGCGGGCATTTGAAGGCGGCGAGGTTCTGCCGGCACCAGGCGATGATCTCCTCCGCCGTGGCGCTCATGCCGGGCTTCAGCTCGACGAAGGCGCAGGGTGTCTCTCCCCACTTGTCGTCGGGCTTGGCGACGACCGCCGCCGCCTGCACGGCTGGATGCTTGAACAGCACGTCCTCCACCTCGATGGAGGAGATGTTCTCGCCGCCGGAAATGATGATGTCCTTGGAGCGGTCCTTCAGCTGGATATAGCCATCGGGATAGAGCACGCCGAGGTCGCCGGAATGGAACCAGCCGCCGGCGAAGGCTTCGTCGGAAGCCTTGCGGTTCTTCAGATACCCTTTCATGACCACGTTGCCGCGCATCATGACCTCGCCAAGGGTGACGCCGTCCGCCGGCACCGGCTCCATCGTCTCCGGATTCATCACCGTCATGCCCTCGAGCACCGTGTACGGCACGCCCTGCCGCGCCTTCTTCGCCGCATAGTCGGCGCTGTCGAGCCCGTCCCAGTCGCGGTTCCAGTCGTTGATCACCGAGGGTCCATAGGTCTCGGTGAGGCCGTAGAGATGGGTCACGTCGAAGCCCGCCGCCTTCATGGCCGCGAGCACGGCCTCGGGCGGCGGGGCGGCGGCGGTGAAGAAGGAGACGGTGCGGCCGATCTCGCGCTTCTCGGCGGCCGGCGCGTTGAGCAGCAGGCTCATGACGATGGGCGCGCCGCACAGATGCGTCACGCCATGGTCGGCGATGGCGTCGTACATGGCCTTGGCGCGCACCCAGCGCAGGCAGACATGGGTGCCCGCCACCGCCGAGATCGACCAGGGGAAGCACCAGCCGTTGCAGTGGAACATCGGCAGCGTCCAAAGATAGACCGGGTGCTTGGTCATGCCGCAGGTGACGACATTGCCGAGAGCCAGGAGATAGGCGCCGCGGTGGTGGTAGACGACGCCCTTGGGATTTCCGGTCGTACCGGAGGTGTAGTTCAGCGCGATCGCATCCCATTCGTCACCCGGCCGCTGCCAGGCGTAGTCGGGGTCGCCGCCGGCGATGAAGTCCTCGTATTCCATGGAGCCGATGCGCTCGCCCGGCCCGTCATATTCGGGGTCGTCGTAGTCGATGACGAGCGGCTTCACCTTGGCGAGCGCCAGGGCCTCCCTGGCGAGATTGGAAAACTCGCGGTCGACGATGAAGACCTTGGCCTCGCCGTGGTCGAGCGAGAAGGCGATGATCGGCGCATCGAGCCGGGTGTTGAGCGTGTTGAGCACGCCGCCGCACATGGGCACCCCGTAATGAGCCTCCAGCATGGCGGGGGTATTGGCGCAGATCACCGCGACAGTGTCGTTCTTGCCCACGCCCGCCTTCGCCAGCGCGGAGGCGAGCCGCCGCGACCGCGAATAGAACTCCCCGTAGCTGCGGCGGATGCGGCCGTGGAGAATCGCCGGATGGTCCGGGAAGACCCGCGCCGACCGCTCCAGGAAGCTGAGCGGCGTCAGCGGCTGGTGGTTAGCGGGGTTCTTGTCGAGGTCGCGATCATAGGCGCTCATGGCGGCGTCCTTCATGCAGGCGTTTCCGGCCAGGGACGGTAGGCGTCGAGTCGTCGGGGTTCAACGCCCCTCTTCCGGCCCAGGATACCGCAGCGCGGGCCGCCGCATTTTTGCCGTAATGTCAAATGGTTGCATCATGATACCGCCTTCCGTTCCGGCACTTGTGGCATCGGGGACACAGACTGCCGGTACATGCATCCCCGGCTGTACGAAGGCCGGTCCCTCACGGCGATGGGAGTTGATTTGTAACCATTGCCCTGTATCCCGGTGTCATCGTTCGAACGGTGTCGCGGCGAAGGAGGGGGTCTCCGGGGCATCGTGGTGAACGGCATCGAGAGGCATGGCAGTGGTTCGCCCACGGCCGGATAATGACACAAGGAACTGTCCCATGAAGAAATTCCTCCTTGCGAGCGCCGCTATCGCCGCTCTCGCCACCGGCGCCCAGGCCGCCGACCTCGGTGCCCCGCGCGCTCCGGTTGCCGCCGCCGTCTACGCCCCGGCCTTCTCCTGGACCGGCTTCTACCTCGGTGGCCACGTCGGCTACGGCTGGGCCCAGGCCCGCTACACCGACTTCGCGACCCCGGCCAACAACTCGAGCGTCAACGCCAACGGCGTGTTCGGCGGTCTGCAGGCTGGCTACAACTGGCAGATGAACCAGTTCGTCTTCGGTCTCGAGGCGGACATCGCCGCCAGCGGCATGCGCCGGACCTACACGGCTGCCAACCTCGTCGACACCTACCGCGCCTCGGTGCCGTTCCTGTCGACGGTTCGCGCCCGTGCCGGTTTCGCGGCTGACCGCGCCCTGTTCTACGTGACCGGCGGTCTCGGCATCGCCACCCTCCAGGATCGCTGGAGCTTTGGTGCCGCCCCGGCCGTCGTGACCACGGCCTCGTCGACCCGCGCCGGCTACGCCCTGGGCGCTGGCGTCGAGTACGCCTTCACGCCGAACTGGACCGTCAAGGCCGAGTACATGTACTACGGCTTCGGCGACCGCCGGAACGTCGTCGTGGCTGCTGCCCCGGGCGACCGCGTCCGCACCGACATCCACACGGTGAAGCTGGGCATCAACTACCTGTTCTCGACCGGCCCGTCGGCTGTCGTCGCCCGCTACTGATCATCAAGGTCCGCAAGGGCCGATCACGGAAAGGGCTGCCTTCGGGCGGCCCTTTTTCGTTGGAGCGTCAGAGGACCGCCTTCACCCCGCCGGCGAGAAGCACGCAGCCGACGATGAAGGTGAGGAAGTAGATGATCCGGTAGAAAAGCCCCGTCGGCACCCGCCTGACCAGCCAGATGCCGCCCATGTTGGCGAGTACCGCCAGCGGGAACAGCGTCGCCGCCGTGGCCAGGTTGCCGGGCGTGAGCTGGCCGAGAGCCAGGAAGGGCGCGACCTTCACCAGGTTGACCGCCGCGAAGAACAGGCCGGCCGTTCCCACGAAGACGTCGCGCGGCAGACCCCGCGCCATCGCGTACATGTTGAAGGGCGGGCCGCCCACATGGATGACGAAGCTCGTATAGCCGCTGAGCGCGCCGAGGAGGCTGCCCGACAGCCAGTTCTGCGGTCGCGCGCCGCTGTCCGCTGGCGGCCGCAGCCAGCGGTCGAGGCAGAAGGCCACCGCGATGACGCCGACGATGATGCGCACCGCCGGTTCCGACACCTGCGCAGCGAAGAGATAGCCCGCGAGGATGCCGACGAGCGCCCCCGGGGCAAGATGGACGAGGGTCGCCGGGTCCCACGTGCGGCGGTAGCTCCAGACGGTCACCACGTCCTGGACCATCAGCACCGGCAGCATGATGGCGGCGGCCTGGACAGGCGAGATCGCCAGCGACAGGAGCGGCATGGACAGGATGGCGACGCCGCCGAATCCGCCTTTCGAGAGGCCGTAGAGAATGACTGCGGGCACGGCGACGACATAGAAGAGGGGATCGCTGATCATGTCGTCCGACCGCCTGCCATCTCAGCGGGCGCGGCGGATCTGCCCCTGCCGTCCGCCGCCGCCACGAAGAAGGGCGCCTTGCGGCGCCCTCCGGTCAAGTTGCCCTCGACGCGCGGGGCAGTGCGGCCGGCCGCCCGCCACGGCGAAGACCTTGCCGGCAGGCGCCGGCGCCGCAGCCGGGGCCTTGACTGCCGGCGCATAGAGGCCACGGCGGTCGGCAATGGGCTTGAACGAGTCGGTGAGGCCCACCACCGTCTCCGCCGCGCCGAGCAGCAGGTAGCCGTCCGGCGCGGTGATGCGCGCGGTGCGGTTCAGCACGTCGATCTTCGTCGGCTGGTCGAAGTAGATCAGCACATTGCGGCAATAGACGATGTCGAACTGGCCGAGCGCCGAGAAGTCGTTCAGCAGGTTCAGCGTCCGGTAGTGCACCATGGACCGGATCTCCGGCGAGATGGTCCACTGGTCGCCGTTCTGCGTGAAGTACTTCAGCAGCATCTGGATGGGCAGGCCGCGCTGCACCTCGAACTGGCTGTAGATGCCGGCCTTGGCGCGCTCGAGAACCTCTCCCGACAGGTCGGTGCCGATGATCTCGAAGCGCCAGCCGGCGATCTGCGGGCCCATCTCCTTGAGAATCATCGCCAGCGAATAGGGCTCCTGGCCGGTCGAGGCGGCGGCGCACCAGATGCGCACGTGGCGCTTGGCCGCGCGCGCCTTCAGCATGGCCGGCAGCATGACCTCCTTGAAGTGGTCGAAGGGGGTCTTGTCGCGGAAGAAGAAGCTCTCGTTGGTGGTCATGGCCTCGGTGACCTTGGCCGCGAGCGACTCCGCGCCGGGCGCCTTGAGCTTCTGCACGAGGTCGCTGATGCCGGTCATGCCATGCTTGCGCACGATCGGCATGAGCCTGCTCTCGATCAGATATTGCTTGTCGTTGGACAGGACGAGGCCCGACCGGCTCTTCAGGAAGCCACGCAGGAAGTCGTAATCGAGCGGGGTCACGACCGGTCTCCGGAGAAAACACGCATGATCTTCGGGGCGATCTGGTCGATCGGCAGCACCGCCGAGGCATGGCCGCCCTGGGCGACAGCTCCCGGCATGCCCCACACGACGCTCGTCGCCTCGTCCTGGGCGATGACGCTGCCGCCGGCGGCGACGATGTCGCCGGCGCCGTGCGCCCCGTCATGGCCCATGCCGGTCAGCACGCAGCCGAAGGTCTGGGCGCCCCAGGCCTGGGCCACCGAGGTGAAGAGCGGATCAACGGCCGGCTTGCAGAAATTCACCGGCGGGCCGTCCTCGAGATGGATGACCGTCGTGCCCCCGGTCTTCTTGACGACCATGTGCTTGCCGCCCGGCGCCACGTAGATGCGGCCGGCGAGCACTGGCTCGCCGTCGCGGCCTTCGGCGGCGGGACGGCCCGACGCCTTGGAGGCATGTTCGGCGAGGATGGTGGTGAAGGTCGGCGGCATGTGCTGGGTGATCAGCACCGGCACCCGGTCGATGAAGGAACCGAGCGCCTTGAGCACGGTCGTCAGCGCCTGCGGGCCGCCGGTCGAGGACCCGATGGTGAGGACCTTCGGGATGGTCGTGCCGAAGGGGCGCAGCTTGAAGTTCGGCTCGTTGAAGCCGACCGATTGCGGCGCGATAGAGGGGGCGGCGACGCGGCCGGGCGCCGCCGGGGCGCTGCCGCCGGCCGAGGCGGCACGGAACACCTTGCCGGCGATCTTGCGGCGGCGGCCGAGGGCGCGGACCTTGTCCAGGATCTCGCGCTTGAAGGCGGGCGAGGTGGTGACGCCGGCATTGGTCTCCGGCTTCGGGACATAGTCGGCGGCGCCGAGGGAGAGGCACTTCAGGGAGATTTCGGCGTTGCGGCGCGTCAGCGTGGAGGCCATGAGCACCATGACGTCGCGCTTCTCGGCGATCATCAGCGGCAGCGCCGTCAGGCCGTCCATGTCCGGCATCTCGATGTCGAGGATGACGACGTCGGGGTTCTTCTTGGCGATGTCGGCGACGGCGTCACGCCCGGAACGGTGCGAGGCGACGAGCGTCATGTCGCTCTCGTCGGCGATCCAGCGCCCGACCAGACCACGGACGACGACCGCATCGTCGACCACCATCACCTTGATGGGGTCGCTGGCAGTGGGCACGACCCCTCCTGGGGACGCCTTGAAAGACGCGAGACTCATAACGCCGGTACTCGGAACTTGAACGCGGGAGTGGACGGCTTGCGCCGTGACGGATCAGATCAGGCCGACTTCGGCGAACTTGGCTTCGACGATGTCCTTGTCGAAGGGCTTCATGATGTATTCGTTCGCCCCCGCATGCATCGCCCGGGCGATATGGGCGACGTCGTTCTCTGTGGTGCAGAAGACCACCTTCGGCGCCTGGCCGCCGGGCAGCTTGCGCAGTTCCCGCAGGAACTCGTAGCCGTCCATGACCGGCATGTTCCAGTCGAGGAGGATCGCCTCCGGCATCGTGCCGTAGCAGAACTCCAGAGCCTTCTGCCCGTCTTCAGCCTCCTCGATGGCAAAGCCGAGGCCCTCCAGGATTCGCCGGGCGACCTTGCGGATCACCGAGCTGTCGTCGACCACGAGGCAGGTTTTCATCGGCTTTGGTCCTACGCTTTTAACAATCAGGCAGCCATCTGCTCGCCGCCCATGGCGAGCACGGAATCGACGTCGAGGATGACCATCAGCTGGCCGTCGAGGCGATGAACGCCGGCCGACACGCGCGCCCAGCGCGGGTCGAGGTTGATCGGGTTCTGCTCGCGGCTCTCGGGCGAGAGCTTGAGCACCTCGCCGACCGAGTCGATCAGCAGGCCGTAGCTCTCGCCGCGCGACTCGATGCCGACCGCCATGGCCGGCTTGGCGTCCTTCTCGCGCGCCAGGCCGAGGCGGATGCGCATGTCGATGGCGGTGACGATGCGGCCGCGCAGGTTGAGCACGCCGGCAATGTCGGGGTGGGACAGCGGAACGCGCGTCAGCCGGTCCGGCATGAACACGTCCTGCACGCGGGAGATGGGCAGGCCGAACAACTGGCCGCCGATCAGCACGGTCACATATTCCGTGACGTCGTCGCTGGTGGTCTGCATGGACAGATCCTCACGCAAGATGACTTACGCCGCCTGGGCGATTTCGTTGGAGGTTTCCTTCAGCGCCGCGATCAGGCCCTGACGGTCGAATTTGGCGACATAGTCGTGGAAGCCGGCCACCCGCGCCCGCTCGATGGCGGCAGGGTTGGTGAGCGACGACAGCGCGATGACGGGGGTCGAGGCGAAGCGCTTGTCGGAGCGCATGGCCTCGGCGAACTCGAAGCCGTTCATCTCCGGCATCTCGATGTCCGAGACGACGACGTCGAACTTGTCGCCGTTCTTCAGGATGTCGAGGGCCTCCGAACCGGCCGCAGCGGTGACCACGTCGTAGCCCGCTGCCTTCAGCACGGGCGTGAGCATGTTCCGGAAGAAGGGCGAGTCGTCGACGAAGAGCAGTTTGCGGGTCAGCGCCTCGATGCGCATCTCCTTGCGCTTGAACCAGTCCTCGAAGGCGAGCGGCAGGTAATGACCGATGTCGAGGATTTCGGTCGCCTGGCCCTTGATGACCGCCGAGCCGAGGAGGCCGGGAACATCGGCCGAAACCTCGATGTTGAGCGCGTCCTCGACGATGTCGACGATCTCGTCGACCACCAGGCCCATGGAGCGGCCGGAGTCGGAGAAGACCAGGAGCGGCTGGCTGCCCTCGGTCTTGAGCTCCATGTAGCCGGACACCGAGACCAGCGGCATGAGCGCGCCGCGGTACTGGACGAGGTGGCGGCCATGGGCCTGCTCGATCTTGTCCACCGCCACCTCTTCGAGGCGGGTGACGAGGGAGAGCGGCACGGCCTTCTGCTCGCGCGAGCCGGCGCGGAAGACCAGCATGGAGATGAGCTGGCGCTCGTTGCCGCGGCGGGCGTCCGCCTCGGTCTCGTTGGTGGCGGCCGACACGTCGGTGCCGATAGCGGAGGCGATGCCGTTGGGGTCGATGATCATGATCACCGAGCCGTCGCCGAGGATGGTCGTGCCGGAGAACATGGTGATGTGCCGCAGCTTGGACGACATCGGCTTCACGACGATTTCCTCGGTGTGGAACACCTGGTCCACCACGATGCCGAAGGTCTGGCTGCCGACCTGGGTGACGACGATGAAGCCCGCCGTCTCGTCGAGCGGCTCGCCGCCCGCAATGCCCAGGAGCTGGCGCAGGTGCACGAGCGGCAGCAGCTTGTTGCGCAGGCGCAGGACCGGCGTGTCCTTGATCCGCTCGATCCGGTGCTCGGAATTCTGCTGGGCGCGGACGAGCTCGATGACCGAGAGCTGCGGGATGGCGAAGCGGTCGCCGGCGCTCTCGACGATCAGCGCCGAGACGATGGCGAGCGTCAGCGGGATCTTGATGGTGACGGTCGTGCCCTCGCCGGGCACCGATTTCAGGTCGATCGTGCCGCCGATCTGGTCGATGTTTGTCCGCACCACGTCCATGCCCACGCCGCGGCCGGAGACCGAGGTGACGGCCGCCGCGGTCGAGAAGCCGGGCGCGAAGATGAACTTGTGGATCTGCGCTTCCGTCATCTTCTCGAGCTCGGCCTCGGTGGCGAGGTTCTGCTCGATGATCTTCTTGCGGATGCGGTCGGTGTTGAGGCCGCGGCCGTCATCGGAGATGGCGATGACGATGTGGCCGCCTTCGTGATAGGCGGAGAGCTTGATCGTGCCCTTTTCCGGCTTGCCGGCGAGGCGGCGCTGCTCGGTCGGCTCGAGGCCGTGATCGGCGGAGTTGCGCACCATGTGGGTGAGCGGGTCCTTGATCAGGTCGAGCACCTGGCGGTCGAGCTCGGTCTCGGCGCCGTGCATTTCCAAATCAATCTGCTTGCCGAGTTCGTTGCCGAGGTCGCGGACGATGCGCGGCAGCTTCTGCCAGGCATTGCCGATCGGCTGCATGCGGGTCTTCATCACGCCGTCCTGGAGTTCGGCGGTCACGTTGGACAGCCGCTGCAGCGGCACCTTGAACTCGGAGTCCTCGTGGCGGCGGACGATCTCGAGGAGCTGGTTGCGCGTCAGCACCAGCTCCGAAACCATGGTCATCAGCTGCTCGAGCGTGTCGACGTTGACGCGCAGGGTCTGCTGGCCCTTGACGCCCTCACCGTCTTCCTCGCCGGCGGCGGCGGCCGGCTTGGCTGCCCGGGCCGGCGGCTTCTTGACCTCGGCCTTGGGCGGCTCGGGAGCGACGGGCGGAGCGGCGACCTCTGGCAGCGGCGCGGGCGCAACCTCGGCCTCGGTCTCGCGGAAAGCGCGCTCCAGCTCGTCCAGGGACACCTCGCCGGGGCGGAGCGCCCGCTCGAGCGTCTGGCCGGAGGCGGAGGTGGTGACGGCGGGCGCCGGCTCGGGCGCCTTCTCTGCAGCAGCGGCCGGGGCGGCCTCGGCGGCGGTCGACATGGCCTCGAGCTGGGAGATCAGGTCGCCGTCGTCGCCCTCCGGCTCTGCGCCGGCTCCTTCCAGATCGCCGAGGATCTCCTTCAGGCGGTCGATGGTGAAGAGGATGAGGGTGACGCCCTGCTGGGTCACCGGCGCGCCGTCACGGTACTTGCCCATGAGGGTTTCGGCGGCGTGGGCGAGCGCTTCCAGACGCGGCAGGCCGAGGAAACCGCAGGTTCCCTTGATGGTGTGGACGAGGCGGAAGATGTTTCCGAGGATGGCGGCGTTGTTGGGGTCCTGCTCGAACCGGACAAGCTCGACGTCCACCACATCGAGGCTCTCGTTGGTTTCCGTCAGGAATTCGCGCAGCAAGTCATCCATGTCGCCCAACCCGGACTGTAGAACACCGGCCAGCCGACATCGCGGCTTGCCTCATGTTCCCGAGTGTCGGGGAAAAGGGTTAAGGCTTGCTGAAGCGAAATTACCGCCGGAGCCCTTGTCCAGACGGAAGAAGTGTTTGCCTCACAAGAGGTTAATCAATTTACAGAAAATTCGGTCTATTCTCAGGAGGCGCTGATTTCGACCCGGTCCTCGACCTTTTCGATACGCACCGTCATGCCCGCGGCGCGGGCCAGGAGACCCGCATAATAGGGCTGGATCGCATGGGCATCGATGGTGCCCTGCTCGTTGGCCGGGATGCCCGCGAGGAGTTCGACGGCATGCGGCGGCACGCGCGCGTTGAGGCCGGTGACGAGGATGGCGAAGCCCGCCGTATCGCCTTCGCCCGTCATCTCCACCTTGATCACGCCGCCGCGCGGGATGGCCCCGGCCGCGAGCATCAGCAGGTTGAGGAGCAGCTTCACCCGGTTCTTCGGCAGGAAGGCCGGCGGGATATGCCAGTCGATGCTGGTGCGGTCATCGTTGAGGAAATTCGTCGCCACCTGGTGGGCATCACGGGTGTCGATGGCCGAACCCGCCGATCCTGCCGCGCCGAAGGCGATGCGGCAGAACTGCAGGCGGGCCGAGGCGGTCTTGGCGCTCTTGCGGATGAGATCGAGGGCGAGTTCCGTCGTCGCCTGGTCGGCCCCGTCCTCCATCAGTTCGAGGCCGTTGACGATGGCCCCCACCGGCGAGATGACGTCGTGGCAGACGCGGCTCGCCACCAGGGCGGCGAGGTCGAGCCCTTCGAGCGAGATCGGGCTGCGTGCTGCATCGGCCATGATCGGTCTCCGGAATGCGAATCGGGCCCTCCCCTGAAGGCGGGGCGAACCCGGTTACAACGTCGGGCGCGGCGGGAAAAGGGAGGTCTCAGCCCTCGTCGTCGTCGTCGCGCAGCGACTTGAGGTTGGCGAAGACCTTCTCGGCGTCGTAGCGCTCCTCGCGCTTGGGCGCCTCGTCACGCTCGAAGGGATCGTACTTGGCCGGCGCCGAGGTGGTCTGGTCGGCCGGAAGCAGGGTCTGCTCGGGCGTCGTGTCGACCGGGCCCCGCTCCTTGGCGGCGCGGTTGACCTCGAGGTCGAGGTCGATCTGGGAGCACAGGCCGAGCGTCACCGGGTCCATCGGCGTCAGCGTCTGCGAGTTCCAGTGCGTGCGGTCGCGAATGGCGGCGATCGTCGGCTTGGTGGTGCCGACGAGGCGCATGATGGCCGCGTCCTTCAGCTCGGGGTGATTGCGCACCAGCCAGAGGATGGCGTTGGGGCGATCCTGGCGGCGCGACACCGGCGTGTAGCGCGGGCCCTTCTTGGACTTCACCTCCGGCAGCTTCACCTTGGGCGGGGCGAGCTTCAGGCGGTAGGCCGGGTCCTTCTCCGCCTTGGCGATCTCCTCGCGGGTGAGCTGTCCCGTGATGATGGGATCGGCGCCCTTGATGCCCTGGGCGGCCTCGCCGTCGGCGATCGCCTTCACCTCGAGCGGATGCAGGGTGCAGAAGGCGGCGATCTGGTCGAAGGACAGGGCAGTGTTGTCGACCAGCCAGACGGCGGTCGCCTTGGGCATGAGAAGCTGGGTCATGGCGTGCCTCTTGTGGGTCGATCGGGCGGAGGCTGCGGCCGGGGCGGGAGCGTGAGGGCTCCCGTGCCCGGGCCTTGGGGTCCGGGCCGAGGCGACCGCCTCGTATCGATCAACGGATCGGGAAATCACGACCGATATAGCCGCGCCGCTTCCCCGACGCAAACGAGGACTTCAAAATTCGACGCAAAGCCCGAAAGACCATGGACAGCGCCGGCGGATTCTGTTACGCGCCTGTCTTCTTTGAGCATGAGTCTCCGCACGGGTCCTCCGTGGGGGTCTTGCTCGACCTCGAATCCAGATGGCTTGAAGGATCATCGGCGTGCAGGTTCTTGTCCGCGACAACAATGTCGATCAGGCGCTCAAGGCGCTCAAGAAGAAGATGCAGCGTGAAGGCATCTTCCGCGAGATGAAGCTGCGCGGCCACTACGAGAAGCCGTCCGAGAAGAAGGCGCGCGAGAAGGCCGAGGCCGTGCGCCGCGCCCGCAAGCTCGCCCGCAAGAAGGCCCAGCGCGAGGGTCTGATCCCCGCCAAGCCGGTGAAGGTCCGCGCCGCCGCCGGCGCCCGCTGACCGGACTGATCTTCGGCTCCGCCGTATTTTTGACAGGCCCGCGACGAAAGATCATCGCGGGCCGGTTCGATTCCGGGCCCGCCTGTGGCGGACCGCCTCGCCGCTCAGGCCGATGATAGGACGATGGGACATGACACGTTCGGCCCACGCGACGGCCCGCCTGCCGCGGCTCCTCGTTCTCGCCGCGGGCCTGGCTCTCGGCGGCGGCAGCGCGACCCGCGGGGTCACCA
>JAEZGJ010000146.1 GCA_023416965.1 Pseudomonadota bacterium
GGCGAGTACCAGTAGAAATCCCGGCTCTTCTGGCGCACCAGCGCCGGATTTTCCTCGAAGCGAATGCCGGGGAGCCGGGCCTTCAGCGCCGCGATGTCGTAGGATTCAGGCGCCATCGCGCGCTCCCATCAGGTCGTCGAGTTCGGCATAGTCCGGCAGCGTGGTGTCGATGGCGCTACCATTGCGCAGCACCGTCCGACGGGCGGTTGGGCGCGCGATCATCTCGTTCAGGCTGCGGGCGCCGAACAAGATCAGGTCCGCCGCCGCGCCTTCCGCGATCACACCGCAGCCTTCCAGCCCCAGTGCCTCAGCCGGCGTGCGTGCCACCACGGCAGGCCAGTCGCCAAACGGATGGTCGAGATGCGCGATCCGCGTCGCCTCGCGATAGACCTCGATAAGATCGAGATCGCCATAGGCATAGAACGGGTCGCGGGCATTGTCGCTCGCCACCATCACCTCGATGCCGCGCGCCTTCATCTCGTGCAGCAGGGTGACGCCGCGGCGGCGTGGCGTCAGGCCGGCGCGGCGGTCCTGCAGGTAGATGTTGCACATGGGCAGGGACACCACGGCGAGACCGGCCTCGGCGACGCGATCCAGTGTCTGCTCGACCTCCGCCTCCGGCTGCGCCGAGAGCGCGCAGCAATGGCCGACGAGGATGCGGCCAAGGCCGGCCGAGGACCAGCCGTGGCGGATGGCAGCCTCGGCGATGAGGCGCAGCGAATGGGCGCCGGGATCCATGGTCTCGTCGACGTGGAAATCGAGCGGCAGGCCGGCCTCGCGGGCGGTGCGGAAGATCGCCTCCAGCCCGCCCGGCAGGTTCGGCGACATGTAGGTGACACAGCCGAGGCCGCCGCCGAAGCGCTTCGCGACCCCGGCGATGCGCGGCAGGTAGCCCTCTTCCACCGCGACGTCGATGCCGCAGAGCGAGGAGGCCTGCAGGTCGACGCGGCCGCGCCATTCCTCGCGCATCGCGGCGAAGACCGGCCAGGAAATGTCGATCTGGGCGGGGAGCGAATCGATGTGGGTGCGGATGGCCGCCGTGCCGTAGGCATGGGCCGCCTTCAGCGCGAACCGCATGCGCGCCTCGACGTCGGCGGCGGACCAGTGGGCTGCCCGGTCGGCGGCGACCGCCGCGAGCGCCCCGGGAAAGGTGCCGTCGGGATTGGGCGTGCGCGGCCAGATATGCCCCTTGTCGAGATGGGTATGGGCGTCGACGAAACAGGGCAGGACCATGGAGCCGTCGAGGAGGACCGGCACGACCCCCGGCGCGGTGGGCACCGTCCCGGCGGCATCCACCGCCGCGACGATGCCGTCGACGACCAGGATGTCGGCGCGCATCAGGTCGTCGCGCACCGGCCAGCCCCCGGCGCCGTCGACCAGAGCGGCCGGCACCGTCGCATCCATCAGCCGGTAGCGCGCCGCCGCGGTCAGCGCGAGAAATCCCGATCCCATGCCTCAGCTCCGCCTCTGCCGCGCCTGCGGCACCCGACGGGGATAGCGGGCCGCTTTCCACCCGTCAAAGTCCCTATGCCCGGGCGCCTCTGCAGGCCCGCCGAAAAAAGTCAAAACAGGCCATTGCAATCCCCGGCATCCTTTGGCATAGAACCGCCCTCCCCCGGCGCCCAGGCGCTGGCGGGTACCCGGATGCGGGAGTAGCTCAGGGGTAGAGCACAACCTTGCCAAGGTTGGGGTCGAGGGTTCGAATCCCTTCTCCCGCTCCATTTTTCTTCAAGGCAGTCGTCCGTTCGTGGCGGGGAGTTTCGCATGACCTTCGGTTCGGTGAAATCGATCATGCGCGCTGCCGATGCCGACTTCCTGAAGGTGGATGGTGCATCCGAGACGGCCCGTTTCTTCGTGCCGACGCAGGACCGCCGCATCGAGGTCTCCACCCGCGGCGTCACCGTCACCCGCCGGGTCGCCAAGCCCCGCTCGCGCATCCGCCGCTTCGTACGCGTGAGCTGAAGCGGGCCGGCAGGCCGCCCTTCCGATTATCGATGGCTGGGACGACCTGAAACGGCTTGTGCCGTTTCATGGCCTGCGGACAATGACCGGGTCGCATCGATTGCCAGGTCTTCCGTGTCCGCTTCCCCCTTCTCCCTCCGCCCCGCCACCCGGGACGACATTCCCGCCATCACCGCCATCTACGGCCCCAATGTCGCGGAGGGGATCGCCTCCTTCGAATACGAGCCGCCGGACGAAGCGGAGATGGCGAGGCGGCAGGCGGCGGTGCTGGAAGCCGGCTATCCCTATCTCGCCGCCGAGATGGACGGCGCGGTGGTGGGCTATGCCTATGCCAGCGCCTATCGCAGCCGGCCCGGCTACCGCTTCGCCTGCGAGAATTCGGTCTATGTCGCGCCCGCCGCCAAGGGCCGCGGCGTCGGCAAGGCGCTGCTGATCCGCCTGATCGCGGAATGCACGGAGCGCGGCTACCGGCAGATGATCGCCGTCATCGGCAATCTCGGCAATCACGGCTCGATCGCGCTGCACCGCGCCTGCGGCTTCACCGTGGTCGGCGTGCTGCCGTCCATCGGCTGGAAGCTCGACCGCTGGGTCGATTGCGTGCTCATGCAGCGGCCGCTCGGCGAGGGGGACGGCACGCCGCCGACGCGCGGATGAGCGGCATTCCGCGATACTATTTTTCATGATGTCCGCGATCGAAACGCGGCATCTGGCGACACTCAAAAAGATCACGAGAATATTTTTCTTGCCTTCGCCGTGAAAAGCTCCTACAAGAGCCCATCGATGTTTGCTCGGCTGAACTTTGTTTATTGCCGCTTCGGCGCGCTCCTGACGAACTTCCCCTTTCGAAAATCGTTCTACCCCGACGCGCTTTCGCGCGGAGGTCTTCCATTGCCACAAGGGAGGGTTTGTCATGACCACCGGCACAGTCAAATGGTTCAACGCCACCAAGGGTTTCGGCTTCATTCAGCCGGATAACGGCGGCGCCGACGTCTTCGTTCACATCTCCGCCGTCGAGCGCGCCGGAATGCGCGACATCTTCGAGGGCCAGAAGCTCGGCTTCGAGATCATGCGCGACAACAAGTCGGGCAAGATGGCGGCCGAACAGCTCCAGGCCGCGTGAGCGGCCTTCGCCTCGGTCCGGTCACCACGGATGTACTGGGACCGGCGACGAGGCGGATCGACAGGAAAGGCCGGGCTCATGCCTGGCCTTTTTCATTTTCCGCGGCCGAGCCGCGCCCTCCCACAGGAGACCTGCCCATGAACGATCTCTCGCCCTCGCTGCAGAAGGCCCATGCCGCCTTTCTCAAGGTGCAGAAGCAGTCCGCCGCGCGCGACCGCGTCCTCTCGGACATCGCCGAGTCGGCCACCGCCCGCAGCGCCAACACCACCAAGCTGCGCGAGATGCGCCTTGCCCGCGACCGGGCCGATGCGAGCGCCCGCGCCGCCGCCGCAGCCCTGCCCAAGCCGCGCGTCCGCCGCGCCCGGGCGGGCTGACGCGATCGCTGCCGTCAGGCCAGAGCCGCCGCGGCCAGCGCGGCCGAGACGATGCCGGTGAGAGCCAGCCGCAGGCGCCCGTACCATTCGGGCGCCACGGTGCGGCAGGCGAGGCCGTAGTCCATCAGGCCGAGCAGCACGAAGGCGAGGGTCATGACCCACAGGCCCGTCGCCGCCGGCAGCAGGGCCGCGCCCCAGCCGACGATGGCGGGAACGACGGCGATGACGAAATCGCGTACCGCCAGCCGGCCGCCCGAATAGCCCATGGCGATGCCCCAGCGCACACCGCCGAGGAAGGACAGGATGGCGACGGCATAGGCCATGAGTGCCGCGCGTATCGCCGCCTCGCCGCCGATCAGCGGCAGGTCGGAGCCGGCGAGAAGCGCCACGGCCAGGACGAGGAACGGCGCGAGGCCGCCGATGCCGAGCCAGAGGGTGATGGCGGGCATGGCCGCATCCCCGTCATCCGCCATGTCCTTCGCCATCACCGCCCCCTGCCAGTTGTCCTGATCCTGCGCCCGCCGGCGCACGTCCTGCCTTCCTACGCACGCGACGGGCCTTCGGCTCAGCGGGACGAGAGGGATGACCGCGCCGGAGCGAGCCGCTACCACTGCGCAACGTTCCCGCCCTCGATCCGCCGAGCCGAGCCATGCGCCTCCTCATCGCCAATCCCAATACGAGCGCGACGGTCACCGACCGCCTGATCGCGGCGGCCGCCGCCGTGAAGGCGCCGGGAACCGAACTCGTCCCCATGACCGCGCCGCGTGGCGTGCCCTATATCGCTACCCGCGCCGATGCGGTGGTGGGCGCCGGCGTGGCGCTGGACATGCTGGCGGAGGCGCATGAGGGGGTGGACGCCGCCGTCATCGCTGCCTTCGGCGATCCGGGCCTCGGCGGAGCGCGGGAACTCTTCGACATGCCCGTCGTCGGCATGGCGGAGGCGGCCATGCTGACCGCCTGCATGCTCGGCCGCTCCTTCGCCATCGTCACCTTCTCCGGCGGCCTGGTCCCCTGGTATCACGAATGCCTCGACTGGAACGGGCTGCGCGGCCGCTGCGCCGGCATCTTCGCGCTGCAGGGTGCCTTCACCTCGCTCGCCGACGTGCAGGAGGAGAAGGAGGCCGCGCTCGTCGACCTCGCCAACCGGGCGGTCGCCGAGCACGAAGCGGACGTCGTCATCCTCGCGGGCGCGCCGCTCTCCGGCCTCGCCCAGACGGTGCGCGACCGCGTGCCGGTGCCGCTCGTCGACGGCATCCAGGCGGCGGTAAAACAGGCGGAGGCCCTCGCCGCGCTGAAGCCGGCCAAGGCGACGGCCGGCACGTTCCGGCGGCCGGCGGCCAAGACCTGCACCGGCATTTCCGAGCCGCTGCGCCGCCGCTTCGAGCACCGCGACCTTCAGGTCGGACGCAGCTGAGGCGGTTGGTCGCAGCCGGCGTTCCCTGCCGGCTGTGGAAGACCGTCGGACGGTGGACCATACCCCGCACCGGTTCCGGATAAGGTCGCGCCATGGACGTGCTCCTCTCCCCCGTCATCCTCTTCTTCGTGCTCGGCGCGCTGGCGGCCGCGGCGCGCTCCGACCTCGCCATTCCCGAACCCATCGCCAAGGGCATGGCGCTCTATCTCATGGCCGCCATCGGCCTGAAGGGCGGCGTGCAGGTGGCCGAGGGCGGCTTCTCGCCGCTGATGGCGGCGGCGGCCGCGGCGGGCCTCGCGCTCAGCTGCCTCGTTCCGCTCGCCGCCTTCGCCCTGCTGCGCGGCATCGGGCGGCTCGGCCGCATCGATGCGGCGGCGGTCGCCGCCCATTACGGCTCGGTCAGCGTCGTGACCTTCGTGGCCGGCAGCGAGATGCTGAAGGCGGCGGGTATGGCGCCGGCCGGTTTCATGGTGGCGGTGCTGGCGCTGATGGAGACGCCGGCCATCATCGTCGGCCTGATCCTGGCCAAGGGCGCCAGCTCGTCCGATGCCGAGGAGCGCGGCGAACTCCTGCGCGAGACCCTGCTGAACGGCACGGTGGTGCTGCTCCTCGGCAGTTTCGCCATCGGCCTCGTCGTCGGCAAGGAGGGCTTCGCCCCCATCGCGCCGGTCTTCGACGGCGGCTTCCGCGGCATCCTCTGCCTCTTCCTCCTCGACATGGGCCTGATCGCCATCCGCAGGCTGCGCGAGACGCGGTCGCTGACCCTTCGCCTCGCCGGGCTCGGCGTGCTGCTGCCGGTGCTGAACGGGACGGTCGGCACGGTGGTCGGCCATCTCATCGGGCTCGACGCGGGCTCGGCGGCAGCCCTCGGCATTCTCGCCGCCAGCGCCTCCTACATTGCGGTGCCGGCGGCCATGCGCCTCGCCCTGCCCCAGGCCGATGCCGGCCTGTCGCTCGCCATGTCGCTGGCGGTGACCTTTCCCTTCAACATCGCGCTCGGCATTCCCGCCGTGTCGCTCCTCGCACGGTGGTTGGCGTCATGAACAGCACGGCCCGACGCAAGAAGGTGGAGATCCTCGCCGACCAGCCGCTGGTGCGGCGCATCGTCGAGGTGGTTAAACGCTGCGGCGTGACCGGCTACACGGTCCTGCCCGTGGCGGCGGGCGGCGGCCGGCTCAACGCCTGGTCGGACGACCAGATCGCCGGCGCCTCGGCCAAGGCGCTGGTCTTCACCATCACCACGGAGGCCCATGCGCGGGATCTCGTGGAGGCGCTGACGCCGCTTCTCGACAGCCACGGCCTGCTCGTCTGGATCTCGGACGTCGAGGTGATCCGGCCGGAGCGGTTCTGAGGGCGATCACCTCCGCGTGTGGGACGGATCCCGCGGGGTCCGGCCGGCGTATCGCGTTTCATGCAATCGGCTTCGACATGGAACCTGGCGGCGATGCCGGCGGCCCTCGCCCGGATGGCCCTGCTGCTGCTCGCCTGCCTCGCGCCCTCCTGGCCTGGGCCGGCAC
>JAEZGJ010000177.1 GCA_023416965.1 Pseudomonadota bacterium
GGCGGGAGCCGCCGGCGTGTCGGCGGTGGCCGCGGGTGTGCCGGCCGCCTCCGCCCGCTCGCGCTCGATGCGCCGCCAGTTGGCGACGTTGCGGTTGTGCTGCTCGAGCGTCTCGGCGAAGACGTGGCCGCCCGTTCCGTCGGCGACGAAGAAGAGGTCGCGATGGCGGACGGGATTGGCCACCGCCTCCATGGCGGCGCGGCCGGGATTGGCGATGGGCGTCGGCGGCAGGCCGTCGATCTGGTAGGTGTTGTAGGGCGTCAGGCGCTGGATTTCCGACTGCAGGATCGGCCGCCCCAAGGCGCCGCGTCCGCCGACGATGCCGTAGATGATGGTCGGATCCGACTGCAGGCGCATGCGCCGGTTCAGCCGGTTGATGAAGACGCCGGCGACGCGCGGGCGCTCCTCGGCCTTGCCCGTCTCCTTCTCGACGATCGAGGCGAGGATGACGAGTTCCTCGGGAGTGCGTAGCGGCAGGTCCTGGCTGCGGCGCGCCCAGATCTGCTGCAGCAGCCGCGTCTGGAACTGCGTCATCTGGTCGATCATCTGCTGGCGGGTGGTGCCGCGGGTGAAGCGGTAGGTGTCCGGCAGGAGCGAGCCTTCCCGCGGAATGCGGGCGATGTCGCCGGTGAGCACGTCGTTGTCGCGCAGGCGGCCGACGATCTGCTCCGAGGTCAGGCCCTCAGGAATGGTGACGCGGTATTCGATGGGCTTGCCGTCGAGGACGATGGCGAGGGCCTCGGCGGTCGAGGCGCCGCGGGGGAAGAGATATTCGCCCCATTTCAGGTCGCCGCGCACGCCGTAGAGCTGGACGGCGGCGGAGAAGAGCAGCGCGCTGTTGATGACGCCGTTGCGCTCCAGGGTCTGGGCGATGGCCTCGGCGGTGGAGCCGCGCTCGATGAAGACGGCGCGGTCCTGCTGCAGCGGCCCCTGGGCGACGAAGGCCTGGCGGGCATAGAGGAACGCCGCCATGCCGCCGACGAGGCCGACCAGCAGGATGGTGATGATCAGGTTGCCGATGACGACCCACTGGTTGCGGGCATGGCGCGAGGCCGGCGGCGGCGGCGGCGCCGATTCGGGCTCGAGGGCCGCGCGGGGCGACTTGATGGCCGGGCGGGACCCGTTCTGAAGCGGGTTGGGTCCGGGATGATCGCTCATGGGGCCGCGCTCTGGTCAGGTGCTCGCATCACGGTGGGGAGTGATGCGCAGGGAATGTGGCGAAAGGCGGGTCCCTCGCCTCAAGCCGCAGCCCGGAAGATGACCGAGGCGTTGGTTCCGCCGAAGCCGAAGGAGTTGGACAGGACGGTCTCGATGGAGCGCTTGCGCGCCACGTGCGGCACGAGGTCGATCGCCGTCTCCACCGAGGGATTGTCGAGGTTGAGGGTCGGCGGCGCCACCTGGTCGCGAATCGCCAGGATGGAGAAGATCGCCTCGACCGCGCCGGCCGCACCGAGCAGGTGGCCGATGGAGGACTTGGTCGATGACATGGAGATCTTCGAGGCGGCATTGCCGACCAGGCGCTCGACGGCGCCGAGCTCGATGCCGTCGGCCATGGTCGAGGTGCCGTGGGCGTTGATGTAGTCGATGTCTGAGGCGCTGATCCCGGCGCGCTTCAGGGCCGCCTGCATGCAGCGGAAGGCGCCGTCGCCGTCCTCTGCCGGAGCCGTGATGTGGTGGGCGTCGCCGGAGAGGCCGTAGCCGATGACCTCGGCATAGATCTTCGCGCCGCGGGCCTTGGCGTGCTCGTATTCCTCCAGCACGACCATGCCGGCGCCCTCGCCCATGACGAAGCCGTCGCGGTCGCGGTCATAGGGCCGCGAGGCGCGGGTCGGCTCGTCGTTGAAGGTGGTGCAGAGGGCCCGGCAGGCGGCGAAGCCGGCGAGCGACAGGCGGCTGATGGGCGATTCGGTGCCGCCGGCGACCATCACGTCGGCATCGCCGAAGGCGACGAGGCGGGCGGCGTCGCCGATGGCGTGGGCGCCCGTCGAGCAGGCGGTGACCACGGCGTGGTTAGGACCCGTGAGCCCGTGGGCGATGGAGACGTAGCCGCCGGCGAGGTTGATGAGCCGGCCGGGAATGAAAAAGGGCGAGATCCGGCGCGGGCCCTTGTCACGGAGGATCATTGCGGCCTCGGCGATGCCGTCGATGCCGCCGATGCCGGAGCCGATGAGGACGCCGGTGGTGTTCTGGTCGTCAGGAGTCTTCGGGTGCCAGCCGGCATCGTCGAGGGCCTGCTTGGCGGCGCACATGGCGAAGACGATGAACTCGTCGACCTTGCGCTGCTCCTTCGGCTCCATCCAGTCGTCGGGATTGAAGGCGCCGGCGCCCTCGCGCGGGATCTGGCAGGCAATCTTGGCGGCGATGTCGGAGACGTCGAACCGCTCGACCTTCGAGGCCCCGCTCTCGCCCTTGATCAGCCGTGACCAGGTTTCCTCGACGCCGCAGCCGAGCGGCGTGAGAAGGCCCATTCCCGTCACAACTACGCGGCGCATCATCGTCTCACCCATGTCCGGCCCGGTGAACGAAAAGCCGGAGACGCTGCTCGCTCCCCGGCTTCTCGGACGTCAAAGTCGAATTTGACGGTGCTGAAATCAGGCGCTGGCGGCCTTGTCGAGGAACTTCACGGCGTCGCCGACCGTCAGGATCGTCTCGGCCGCGTCATCCGGGATTTCCACGCCGAACTCTTCTTCGAACGCCATGACGAGCTCGACGGTGTCGAGGCTGTCGGCCCCGAGGTCGTCGATGAAGCTCGCGGTCGGAACGACCTTCTCGGCATCGACGCCGAGCTGTTCCACGACGATCTTCTTCACGCGTTCAGCGGTATCGCTCATTAGATTATCCTCGTTCCATCCGACGATGAGGCACCGCTCTCGAACGGATGCGGTGTGCGGCTTAGTGGTCTTGCAGGCGGCGCGCCGCGTCGCCGTGAATTCCGGATCGTTTGGGAAGCCCCTTGCCCGAACCTGAAGGCTCTCTATCACAGGCCTTCCGGTTTTGCCAGCATGCCTCCCAAAGAGTGAATTAGCCAACTAGATCATGGCCATACCACCGTTGACGTGAAGTGTCTGCCCGGTGACGTAGGCCGCTTCTTCCGAGGCAAGATAGACGACGGCGGCGGCGATTTCATCCGCCTGCCCCAGCCTACCGGCGGGAACGCGCGTCAGGATCGTCTCCTTCTGCTTGTCGTTCAGCACGTCGGTCATGGCGGTTTCGATGAAGCCGGGGGCGAGGCAATTGACCGTCACGTTGCGGCTGGCGATCTCGGCGGCCAGCGACTTCGACATGCCGATGAGGCCGGCCTTGGCGGCGGCGTAATTTCCCTGGCCGGGATTGCCGGTGACGCCGACAACGGACGTGATCTGCACGATGCGGCCCCAGCGCTTGCGCATCATCAGCTTGGCGGCGGCGCGGCTGAGACGGAAATTGGCGGTGAGGTTCACCTGGATCACCTGGTCCCACTCCTCGTCCTTCATGCGGATGAAGAGGTTGTCGCGGGTGATGCCGGCATTGTTGACGAGGATGTCGAGCCCGCCCATGGCCGCCTCCGCGGCCGGCACCAGCGCGTCGACCTCGTCGAGGGCGGAGAGGTTGGCGGGGAGCACGTGAGCGCGGCTGCCGAGGGCGGTGGCGAGTTCATCGAGCTTCTCCCGCCGCGTACCGGAAAGGGCGACGGTGGCGCCGCGGCCGTGCAGCGCGCGGGCGATGGCGCTGCCGATGCCGCCGGTCGCGCCGGTGACGAGGGCGGTCTTGCCGGTCAAGTCGAACATGGTCGATCTCCCTGTCAGCCGCGCGACGCCTTGAACGCCGCGACGTCGTCGGGCGTTCCTATGGCAGTTCCGGTGGCGCCGTCGGCGATGCGCTTGACGAGGCCGGTCAGCACCTTGCCGGAGCCGATCTCGTAGAAAGTGGTGACCCCTGCCCCGGCCATGGCGGCGACGCATTCGCGCCAGCGCACCGTGCCGGTCACCTGCTCGACCAGGCGGCGGACGATCTCGGCGGGGTCGCTGACGGGTGCGGCCACGACATTGGCGACGACCGGCACGACGGGCGCCTTCACCGTCACCTTCGCCAGCGCCTCGGCCATGGCGTCGGCGGCCGGCTGCATCAGGGCGCAGTGGAAGGGGGCGGAAACGGGCAGCGGAATGGCGCGCTTGGCGCCCTTGGCCTTGGCGAGCTCACAGGCCCGGTCGACGGCGGCCTTGTGCCCGGAAATGACGACCTGGCCACCGCCATTGTCGTTGGCCGCCTGGCAGACCTCGCCCTCGGCCGCCTCGGCGGCCACCGCCACCACGGCCTCGAAATCGAGGCCGAGAATGGCGGCCATGGCGCCGGTGCCGACCGGCGTCGCCGCCTGCATGGCATTGCCGCGGATGCGCAGGAGACGCGCGGCATCGGCAATGGAGAAGGTGCCTGCGGCGGCGAGCGCCGAATATTCGCCGAGGGAATGGCCGGCGACGAAGGCGGCGTCGCGGGCGAGGTCGAGGCCGGCCTCGGCCTCAAGCACGCGGATGGTGGCGAGCGACACCGCCATCAGCGCCGGCTGGGCGTTCTCGGTCAGCGTCAGGGTCTCGATCGGCCCGTCCCACATGATGGCGGACAGTTTCTGGCCGAGTGCCGCATCGACCTCGTCGAAGACCGCGCGGGCGACGGGAAAGGCCTCGGCCAGCGCCTTGCCCATGCCGACGCTCTGGCTGCCCTGACCGGGAAAGGTGAATGCGGCTGTCATGGACCGGACCTCGCGACGCCCCTGGAGAAGGTGCGCGGGACTGGCATCGGGCCGCCGCGGAGTCAAGCGAGACGCATGTTTATCGACAGCCTGGACCGGGTCCAGACGGCCCTTGCCAGCGCGCCAGTGATCCGTGATATGTAACACTATAACGTATGAGGATCCCATGGCCCGCGACCAGCGCCTGCCCGTCACCGTCCTTTCCGGCTTTCTCGGCGCCGGCAAGACGACCCTGCTCAACCATATCCTCAACAATCGCGAGGGCCGGCGGGTGGCGGTGATCGTCAACGACATGTCGGAGGTGAACATCGATGCCGATCTCGTCCGGGACGGCGGCGCCAACCTGTCGCGCACCGACGAGAAGCTGGTCGAGATGACCAATGGCTGCATCTGCTGCACGTTGCGCGACGACCTTCTGACGGAAGTGCGCCGCCTCGCCGAGGCCGGCCGCTACGACTACCTTCTGATCGAGGGCACGGGCATCGCCGAGCCGCTGCCGATCGCGGCAACCTTCTCCTTCCGCGACGAGGAGGGCCGCGCGCTCGAGGACGTGGCGCGGCTCGACACGATGGTGACAGTGGTCGACGCCATCAACCTCCTGAAGGATTTCGGCAGCCGGGACTTTCTGAAGGACCGCGGCCAGACCGCCGGCGGCGAGGACGAGCGCACCCTCGCCGATCTCCTCACCGACCAGATCGAATTCGCCGACGTGGTCGTCGTCAACAAGATGTCCGATGTGGACGCCGGGCGGCGCGATCTCGTCCTGCAGGTCGTGCGCGGGCTGAACCCCGATGCCCATGTCATCACCACCGATTTCGCCTCGGTGGATCTCGACGAGGTTCTCGACACCGGCCGCTTCGACCACGAGAAGGCGGAGATGCACCCGCTCTGGGCAAAAGAGCTCTACGGGTTCAAGGACCACGTGCCGGAGACGGAGGAATACGGCATCTCCTCCTTCGTCTATCGCGCCTCCCGCCCCTTCGACCCCAGGGCCTTCGACACCTTCCTGAAGACGACCTGGCCGGGCCTGATCCGGGCCAAGGGACATTTCTGGCTCGCCACCCGGCCGGACTGGTGCGGGGAACTGTCGATCGCCGGCGCGGTGTGCCGCACCTCCGCCATGGGCTTCTGGTGGATCGCCGTGCCGAAAGCGCGCTGGCCGCAATCGGAGGAGTGGCGCCAGATGCTCAAGCGGCACTGGCATCCGGTCTATGGCGACAGGCGGCAGGAACTGGTCTTCATCGGCACCGGCATGGACGTGGCGGCGATGCGCGCCGCCCTCGACGGCTGTCTCCTCGGCCGCGCCTCGGCGACGCGGTTCAATCCCGAGGACTTTGCGGGTTTGCCGGACCCCTTCCCAGCCTGGCGGCGGGACGCGGACGCCGCCTGAGCGCCGTCAGTGGCCCGCGCGGTCGGTGACGGCGACGACGAGCTCCTCGCCTTCGAAGTAGAGCGTCTCGGTCCCGGTCGGGGCGGCGTCGTCGGGCATGGCGAGTTCGACCTCGCCGCGGGCGACGGCCTCGACGAGGGCCCGGCCGAGCGAGCGCCGGGCTGACTCATCTTCGGCGAAGACGCCGAGTTCTTCGCATGTGCGGTCGAACTTGCGCTTGATCAGGGTGAGGTCGCGCGCCGTCAGGACGCAGCCGCGGCTGGGCATGTGGTGGACGTCGGCCATGGATTCGCTCCCGGAAAGGTCCGCCTCGCGAACTGTTTCTTGTTGTTTCATCGCATCACGGCAGGATCATGGCGTCAGTCGGCGAGGCTGTAGCGCTTCTTTTTTTTCGGCGGAGCGCCGCGGGTGAGATCCTCGGGGCTGGCAGGACCGTCGATGCGGGTTCCGGCACCGACCTCGTCGCCCGCCTTCTTGTCGGCTCCACGGTTGCCGGAGCCGCCATCCTGCGCCGGAGTTGTGGCCTTGCGGTCGGTATCCCCTCCGCCGGTTCCCGGTCTCGACCGCGTCGCCATGCGCCTCTCCTCGTTCTGCCGCCACCTCCAACCCGCCGGGGGCGCCCGGGTTCCCTGCCGGATCGGGGATTGGGCCTTGAATCCGCGCGGTGATCGCGTATAAGGCCGCCTTCGCTTCGGTCGGCCGGTGGCTGAACGGACGGCAGGTTCGCCTGCAGGATGGTGTTTTCCATCCGTCGTCCGGTGTCTCCGCCTTCGAGAAAACTGTCGGGCCTGTCCAGGGCTCGGGGGGCTTCGCGCCGGAAGAAGCGTCACTCGAACCGGAGACAGGCCGAATGCCTCTCTATGAACATGTGTTCCTGGCCCGCCAGGACGTGACCTCTCAGCAGGCCGAAGCGCTTGCCGAGCAGTACAAGGGCGTCATCGAGGCCCACGGCGGCTCGGTGCCCAAGGTCGAGCCCTGGGGCCTGAAGTCGATCGCCTTCCGCGTCCGCAAGAACCGCAAGGCCCATTACACGCTGATGAACATCGATGCTCCCCCGGCGGCGATCGCCGAGATGGAGCGCCAGATGGCGATCAACGAGGACATCCTGCGCTTCATGACCGTGAAGGTCGAGGAGCTCGAGGAAGGTCCGTCGGCCATGCTGCAGAAGCGCGACCGCGACGATCGCGGTGAGCGCGGCTTCGGCGGCGACCGCGGCTTCGGCGGCGGTGGCGGTCGTGACCGCGGCTTCGGCGGTGGTGGTGGCGGCGGAGGCGGCGCTCGCCGGTTCCGTGATCGTGATGGCGGGGATGTCGAAGCCTCCGCCGATGTCGAACAGACGGAGGAGTGACCATGTCTGCCGCAGCCGGTGGCGCCCGTCGCCCCTTCTTCCGCCGTCGCAAGACCTGCCCCTTCTCCGGCCCGAACGCGCCGAAGATCGACTACAAGGACGTGCGTCTCCTGCAGCGCTACATTTCCGAGCGCGGCAAGATCGTCCCGTCCCGCATCACGGCGGTCTCCGCCAAGAAGCAGCGCGAGCTCGCCCAGGCGATCAAGCGCGCCCGCTTCCTCGGCCTGCTGCCCTACGTGATCAAGTGATTGCCTGCGGCGGGACGCGCCAGCGCCCCGCAACCGCCTGACGTAATCGTCGGCCGTGCCGGTCAGAACCGCCGCGGCTGAAGCTGGGGATCCTCCCCTAACCCTCTGCCATGAGCGGGACAGCTGACGATGGGACCGACCCTCGCCATCGCCTTCGGGGCAGGACTTGCCTCCGCACTGCTCTTCGCGACGCTCGCGTCCGGGAGCCCGATGGCGCTCATCCTGTTCTATTTCGCCGCGCTGCCCGTGCTCATCGCCGGGCTCGGCTGGGGCCATTATGCCGGAGCCTTCGCCGGCACGATCGGCGCGCTCGCCCTGTCGGTGGCGCTGCGCTCGCAATTCGGCCTGTTCTTCTTCTTCTCCGTCGGCCTGCCGGCCTGGTTCCTCACCTATGCGGCGCTGTCGCTGCGTCCCGCCCCGCGGGAGGACGACCCGGAGGCGGTCGAGTGGATGCCGGCCGGCATGATCCTCACGCTCGTCGGCGCCTGCGCCGTGCTGCTGACGCTCTTCGCGATCGTCGCCCTCTACGGGCTGGACTACGCCGCCTTCCAGGCTTCCATCCGCCAGGCCGTGGGCCGCACGCTCGACCAGATGCGGGCCGGCAATACCGATCGCGAGGCGCTGGTGGCGCTGATGGCGGCGGCCGTGCCGGTAGCGGCGGCGGTGGTCTGGACCTTCGTCACGACGATCAACCTCTATTTCGCCGGCCGCATCGTCCGCGCCTCGGGGCGGCTGATCAGGCCCTGGCCCGACCTGCCGTCGCTCAAGCTGCCGAAATGGACCTCGCTCGTCCTCCTCGCGGGCTCCATCGGGTCCTTCGCCTCGGGCTTTCCGGGCCAGCTCGCTGCCATCATGCTGGCGGTCGGGCTCGCCATCTACGCGCTCCAGGGCTTTGCGCTGGCGCACGACATCACCCGCGGCTGGGGCATGCGGGGCTTCGCGCTCGGCCTGCTCTACGCCCTCACCTTCGTCATCGGC
>JAEZGJ010000190.1 GCA_023416965.1 Pseudomonadota bacterium
CCCCCGCCTTTTGCGGCGTCGCCGGCATCACGGCGACATACGGCCGGGGCCCGGCCTATCCGAGCTCGGGCATGGGCGAGCTCGCCCATCTCGGCCCCATCGCCCGCGACGTACGCGAGGTGGCCGCCCTCCTCACCATCCTGTCCGGGCCTGATGCCCGCGACCCCATGGCGTGGAACACCCCGTCGCCCGACTATCGCATCGGCCTCGACGAGGGCGTACGCCGCCTGCGCATCGCCTATTCGCCGCGCCTCGGCTTCGTGAAGAAGCTCGACCCGCAGGTGGAGCGCGCGGTGGCGGCGGCCGCCGCGACCTTCGCCTCCATGGGCGCCATCGTGGAGGAGGTCGATCCGCCGATCGAGGACCCTGCCCCCATCGCCTGGGACATCTGGAACGCCGGCGCGGCGCTGGCGCTCTCCTCCTTCGACGCGGAACAGCGCAAGCAGATGGACCCCGGCCTCGTCGCCTGCGCCGAAGCCGGCTCGCGCTTCTCGGCGGCGCAGCTCATCGACGCCCTGCTCTACCGACGCACGAAGACGGTCATCGCGATGGCCGAGTTCTTCACCCGATACGACCTGCTCATCACCCCCACCATGCCGACCGGAGCCATTCCGCTCGGCGCCGACCTGCCGCCGGCAGGCTTCGCCAGCCAGGAGAAGTGGGGCCCGCTGTGGACGGACTGGAGCCCCTACACGCCACCGTTCAACCTCACGCAGCAGCCGGCGGGGACGGTGCCCTGCGGGCTCGACGGCGACGGCCTGCCCATCGGCCTGCAGATCGTCGGCTGGAAGCGGCAGGAAGCGACAGTGCTCCGGGCGATGCGGGCCTTCGAATCGGAGCGTCCCTTCGCGCGCGTCCCGATGTCGCATGCGCGCGCCTAAGTCTCAGCCGTCTGCCCGGATTTTGCGCGACAGTTGCCTGCGCTTCGGGATTGACACCTTCCGACCAAGCGTCGTCTGATCCGACCTTCTCGCGGCCAGGGGTCGACCAGGGGTCGAACCCG
Organism: Pseudomonadota bacterium; assembly: GCA_023416965.1. Taxonomy (GTDB): domain Bacteria; phylum Pseudomonadota; class Alphaproteobacteria; order Rhizobiales; family Phreatobacteraceae; genus Phreatobacter. The sequence goes on from JAEZGJ010000190.1 coordinate 1,004, forward strand.
GCTGCGGAGTTCCAGGGGAGAGTCATCATGAAATCCGTCAAATTGTCCCGCCGCACCGTGATGGCCGGCGCCGCCGCGGCCGGCGCACTGGCGAGTTCGAAAGGGGCCTCTGCCCAGGGCGCGGCCAACGTGCTGCGCGTCGTGATGCACTCGGACCTGCGCATCATCGACCCGATCTGGACGACCGCCTACATCGTCCGCAACTACGGCTACATGATCTACGACACGCTGTTCGCCCTCGACTCCAAGGGTCAGGTGCAGCCGCAGATGGTCGACAAGTACACCGTCAGCGATGACAAGCTGACCTACACGTTCACTCTGCGTGATGGCCTGATGTGGCACGACAACCAGCCCGTCACGACTGCCGACATCATCCCCTCCATCCGTCGCTGGGCCGCCCGTGATCCGCTCGGTCAGACCGTGATGGGCTTCATCGCGTCGATGGATGCCAAGGACCCCAAGACCTTCGAGATCAAGCTGAAGGAGCCGACCGGCCTCCTCATCTTCGCCCTCGGCAAGCCGTCCTCGAACGTGCCCTTCATGATGCCCAAGCGCGTCGCCGAGACCGACCCGAACACCCAGATCACCGAGTTCATCGGTTCGGGCCCCTTCATGTTCGTCCGCGACGAGTGGAAGCCGGGCGACAAGGCCGTCTACGCCAAGTTCGCGGGCTACAAGCCGCGCTCCGAGCCGGCCTCGGGCCTCGCCGGCGGCAAGGTCGCCAAGGTCGACCGCGTCGAGTGGCGCGTCATCACCGACCAGCAGCAGGCGATCAACGCCCTGCAGGCCGGGGAGATCGATATGATCGAAGCCCCCAGCCACGACCTGCTGCCGCTCCTGAAGTCGGACGACAACGTCAAGCTGTTCAACTGGAACGTGCTGGGCAACCAGTACACGATGCGCTTCAACCACACGACGGCGCCGTTCAACAACCAGAAGATCCGCCAGGCGGCCCTCTATGCGCTGAACCAGGAGGACTTCCTGAAGGCGACGATCGGCGATCCCGAATATTACAAGGTCTGCAAGGCCATGTTCGTCTGCGGCTCGCCGCTGGAGACCATGTCCGGCATGGAAGACAAGCTGGAGTCGAACTTCGCCAAGGCGCGCCAGCTCCTCCAGGAGGCCGGCTACAACCGCGAGCCGGTGGTTCTGCTGCACTCGACCGACCTGCAGGTTCTCACCAACCTTGCCCCCGTCGCCAAGTCGCTCCTCGAGCGCGCCGGCTTCGTGGTCGACATGCAGTCCATGGACTGGCAGACGGTCGTCGCCCGCCGCGTCAAGCGCGATCCGCCGACCCAGGGCGGCTGGAGCGCCATGCTGACCTCGTGGGTGGCCGCCGACATCCTCAACCCGGTGATGGCCGGCTTCTTCAACGCCTCGGGCGACAAGGCCGCCTTCGGCTGGCCCAACGACCCGGAGATCGAGGCGCTGCGCGCCCGATACGCACGGGCCACGACCGATGCCGAGCAGAAGCAGATTGCCGAGGCCGTCCAGCGGCGCGTGTCGGAGAACCCGACCCACATCCACCTGGGCCAGTGGTATCTGCCGGGCGCCCACCGCAAGAACATCTCCGGCTGGCTCGAGGCCCCCGCCCCGGTGTTCTGGAACATCGAGAAGGGCCGCGGCGCGTAAGGAAATGACGACAGGCGGCCGGGCACCACCCCGCCGCCGCCATTCCCTT
>JAEZGJ010000233.1 GCA_023416965.1 Pseudomonadota bacterium
CCCTCGACGCCATGACGGCGGCCCGCGAGGCCTTCGCCCGCACCGCGGCGCGCCTCGAGGCCGCCCGCCAGCGCCTCCAGGAGATAGGCGCCGAGATCGCCGAGAAGTTCGACGCGGAGCCCCAGGGCCTGCTGCGCATAGCCGGCCTCGCCGTCGACGCGGCCCTGCCCGACGCCCGCCGCATCGAGGACCAGCTCGAGGCCCTGCGGCGGGAGCGCGAGCGCCTCGGCGGCGTCAACCTGCGCGCCGACGACGAGCTGACCGAGGTCCAGGCCCAGTTCGACGGCATGGTCCGCGAGCGCGACGATCTGGTCGAAGCCATCAAGAAGCTGCGCGCCGGCATCGGCTCGCTCAACCGCGAGGGCCGCGAGCGGCTGCTTGCCTCCTTCGCCACCGTCAACGCAAACTTCCAGCGCCTGTTCACCACGCTCTTCGGCGGCGGCACCGCCGAGCTGCAGCTGGTCGAATCCGATGATCCGCTGGAGGCCGGCCTCGACATCCTCGCCCGTCCGCCGGGCAAGAAGCCGCAGACCCTGTCGCTGCTCTCCGGCGGCGAGCAGGCGCTCACCGCCATCGCGCTGATGTTCGCGGTCTTCCTCCCCAACCCGGCGCCGATCTGCGTGCTGGACGAGGTCGACGCGCCGCTCGACGACGCCAATGTCGAGCGCTATTGCGACCTGCTCGACGAGATGGCGCGCACCACCGACACGCGCTTCGTCGTCATCACCCACAATCCCATCACCATGAGCCGCATGGACCGCCTCTTCGGCGTCACCATGGCCGAGCGCGGCGTCTCGACGCTGGTCAGCGTGGATCTGGGGCGCGCCGAGCAGCTCATCGCCGCAGAGTAAGGGGTTTCGGCGCCTTGGTTCCTCCTGCCGTGCCCGGCTGCTCCTGAACCTCCTCCCGACATGCCAGGCCCTGTGCCGGGCATCCACGACTTTGCCTGCTGCCCCGGCGTTGCGGGAAAGCCGGAACGGCCAACTCCACGATAGGACAAAAGTCCTTGACAGCGTAACGCTGGTCGACTAGGGTTGCGGCAGGTTCGACGACTGCGCCCGGTCCGCGGCGGGCTCGACCGCTTCCCCGTCACCCGCAGCAGCACCCCGCGCCGCCGTTCTTGCCCGCCCCGGTCTGCACGCTGGCGTGGTTCTTCTCCGGCGGAAGGTCCATGGCGATGTTCTCGGAGAAGAAGCCGTTGGGCTTCAGCATGAACCCGGCATATTCCATCGGCATGACCGGAAAATCCTCCGGCTTGCAGACATGGGTATGGCCGAAGGAGTGCCAGACCACGAGATCGGCATTCTCGATGGAGCGGCCCTGTTTCACATAGGCCGGCAGGCCGTCGCCCCCGGCATGCTGGTTGGGATAGTCGCCGCTGGCATATTTCTCCCGCGGGTTGAAGGGCGTCACCCAGACGTGTTTGGTGGCGAAGCCGCCGCGCTGGGCCACCGTGGAGCCCTCCTGCGCCAGCATCAGCGGGCTCGGCTGCACGATGAGCTTGTAGCCCGTCGGTTTGCCGACGATGTTGGTCACGTTCGGGTTGGTGATCTTCCAGTAGCGGCCGGTCCGCCCGTCGGCCTCGCGGGCGGCGTCCCGCTCGTTCGACAGGACCCGCGACGTCGTGTCGAAGACGTTGCCGTAGGGATTGTCGGTGCCCCAGGGCCGCGGCACGAATTCGTGCTCCGTCACGGTGTTGCCCTCGCCGTCGAGCGCCATGTGCATGCGCACGTTGAAGAAGTGCTGGTGGGTTGGCCCGCCCAGCCCCTCGCCCACCATGCCGCCCCAGGGATAGGATTTGCCCGGCGCCACCGCCGCCGTCTGGATGATGCCGGTGAGCTTGGCCTCGAGCTGGATCGTGCCGTCCTGGTAGAGATACCAGTAGAAGCCGTAATCGTAGTTCCCCACCGTGGCGAAGAACGAGATGACGAGCCGGCGCGAGCGCCGCGCCTCGAAGACGCCGGTGCGCATCTCGTAGTGCTTCCACAGGAGGCCGTAATCCTCCTCGTGCATGCAGATGGCGTTGGGCATGACGATGGGGTTGCCGGCATCGTCCGCCATCGGCACGTCGAAATAGTGGATGAGGCCGAGGCAGTCGCAGCCGAGTTCGAGGGCGTTGGCGAGCTTGCCGAGGCCATATTCGCCGGCGTCGAAGGCGCTCTTCCAGAAATGGTTGGCGGTGGGGTCGGCATAGGGCACCACCATCTCGGTGACGCTGGCGCGGTGGATGAGCGGGCGCAGGCGGCCCTTGTCGGTGATGCCGAGCTGGTGGATGACCAGCCCCTCTCGGGGCGTGAAGCCGAGGCGGAACGACCAGTTCTGCCACTCCACCTTCCAGCCCTCGACGGTGAAGCTCGGGCCCTCGGGCTGCACGATGTTGAGAGGCTTCAGGTCGGTGCGCGGCGGCGGCAGGGAGCCGCGATCGTAGTTCCGCCGCTTCCGCGGAATGGGGACGATCTCCTCCTCGTCGACGAGATGGACCACCCGGTTCTCCACGAGGTCGACGAGGGCGACGACGCCCTCGATCGGCGAGGCATAGCCGTTGTCGTTGACGTGCTCGCGCCAGTAGCTCACCGCGCTGACGAGGCGGCGGCCGAGTTCGGCCTCGCGGCCGAAATAGCCGGCCGAGAAAGGGTCCACCTGGACGAGGTCGATCTCGGAATCGGTGAGGCCGCGGCGGGTCATGGCCGCCCGCCAGCCGGGGTCGGCCTTGACGATGTCGCCGGCCTTGAAGAACTCCTCGATGATCACCGCCGGCTGGCCGTAGGGCGTTGCCTTCGTGTCTCGGTCGACGAAACTCAGGACTGCGCCGGCACCGATGTCGACCAGCGCCTCGTGGACGGCGCCGGTGGCGGTGTCGATGGTGACGGCGAGGGCGCGGCGGCGGATCGGCCGGTCCGGTGACCAGGCGGCGATCTCCGCCTTCGTGGGCTCGTCGAGCTGCAGGGTGGCGAATCGTGTCGTCTCCGGCAGCGCCTTCGCCTGCATCAGGATGGCCCGGGCGGCGGCGATTTCCGGCCCCGAAAGCGGATCGAGCGGATGGGCGGGTGCCGGCCCTGCCGCGACGGTGCTTTCGGACGCCATGGGTGCTCCCTCCGCTGGACGGCGGATGGTCCTCCATCCCGCTCCCGCGCGGCAATCGACCTTTCGGTTGACCGCCGCCACCGGGGGCGATCACCATGGCACTGGCGTGCTTCTTGCTCGCGTCGCACGCGTCACCCTGCCAGGACGGTCCTTCCCATGTCCAGCACCCCCGACGCCGTCGCCGCGGCCATGCATTTCGCCAGGACGCTGCTCCATGCCGGCGGCTGCGCCTTCTACCGCGTCGACGCCGACTGCAACCTGCACGACTTCCACATGGACCCCGACCTCGCCGGCTTTCACCGCGACTATGTCGGCGGCCTCCACGCGGTCGATCCCTTCCACGCCCGCCGCCTGCGCGACAGCGACCTCACCGTCTCCTGCCTGTCGGCCGACGTGGTGCGGCCGCGGGCGCGGGAGGGCGCCGCCTATGCCGCCGCCTGCGCCGCCCACGGCATCGGCGACATCGTCGAGCTGTTCTTCCGCCGGGAGGGACGGATCACCGCGGGCCTCTGCCTCACCTGGCCGGCGGGACGTTCGGCCCGCCCCGGCGACCTCGCCGCAGCGCGCGCCGCCCATGGCTATATCGAGTTCAACCTGCCGCCCCCGCCGCCCGCAGCGCCCCAGGTGCCCGGCCTCACCGCCCGCGAACAGGAGGTCGTCGGGCTCATCTGCGCCGGCCGCACGAACCGCGACATCGCCGATGCCCTCGCCATCAGCCTCGCCACCGTGAAGACCCACATCATCCATATCTTCGAGAAGCTCGGGGTGGAGAACCGCGCCTCCGTCGTCGCCCGCATGGCGCGCGGCTGAGGGACGGGACGCGGCGCCGTCGGCGAAAGACCAGCATTGCCCGAGGGATGCTGCACTGCGCCGTCGATGTCGCAGAGCAGGAGCCACAATTGCTGGAAGTGCGAAAAATAGACTGTATTTCAGTGGTTTATATTGTTTTGCCGCGTCCTTGACACGTTTTCGTGCCATCACTATAGGTGTGCCCGGCTTTCGGGGGGTGGCAGTCCGGCGACCTACCGTCGTGGAGCCCTGACGACGAGCCGGCCGAGGAGGCTGGCCATGGCGTCAGGTGACGAGAACGACGGCAAGACGCCGGGGACGTCTCCCCGGGAATCCGACCTCGACGCGCGGCGGCGCGCCCTTGAATCCCGGCTCGAAGCCATCGAGCGCGAGCGGTCCGGGGGAGCAGCGCCGGACGGCCGGGCGGCCCCTGAGCCGTCCGGGCTGGTGAAGCTCTTCCGCTTCTCGGCCGATTTCGTCTCCGGCGTTCTGGCCGGGGCGCTGATCGGCTGGCTTGTGGACCGTTTCGCCGGAACGCGGCCCTGGGGTCTCATCGTGTTTCTTCTGCTGGGCTTCGCGACGGGAATCTACAATCTCGTCAAGTCGGCGCAGCGGGCCAATCGGGAAGGCTGAAAGGCCGTTCCGACCATCGACTAGACCGCATGCGGGAGCAGACCGGCGATGGCCGATCCGATCAAACAGTTCGAGCTCGTCCCCATCGTTCCGATCCGGGTTGGCACTGGTGATTTCTCCTTCACCAATTCCGCCCTGCACATGTTCATCATCGTCGGCCTCACGGCGGCCTTCCTGCTGCTGACCACGTCCGGCCGCCGCCTCGTGCCGACGCGCCTGCAGTCCATGGCCGAGCTCACCTACGAATTCGTCGCCGGAACCGTCCGACAAACGGCCGGCACCGAGGGGATGAAGTTCTTCCCCCTCGTCTTCTCGCTCTTCATGTTCGTGCTCTTCGCCAACCTCATCGGCATGGTGCCCGGCGCCTTCACGGTGACGAGCCACATCATCGTCACCGCCGCCCTGGCGCTGCTGGTGATCTCCACCGTCATCATCTACGGCATCATGAAGCACGGCACCCACTGGTTCGCGCTCTTCGCGCCCTCGGGCCTGCCGAAGGTGATCCTGCCGCTGATCGTCGTCATCGAGGTGATCTCCTTCATCTCCCGCCCGATCTCGCTGTCGCTGCGTCTCTTCGGCAACATGACCGCCGGCCATATCGCGCTGAAGGTCTTCGCCGGCTTCGTCACCGCCATGGCCGGTGCCGGCGCGCTCGGCCTCATCGGCTCGGCGCTCCCTGTCTTCATGATCACCGCGCTCACCGCGCTCGAACTGCTCGTCGCTGTCCTGCAGGCCTATGTCTTCACCATCCTGACCTGCATCTACCTCAACGACGCCCTCCATCCTGGCCATCACTGATCGGTGACGGCGGGTCACTCATCCTCCCTTCGCTCCCAACACCTCACAGGAGTTCAAAATGGATCCGGTTGCAGCCAAGTTCCTCGGCGCTGGTCTCGCCTGCCTCGGCATGGGCCTCGCGGCCATGGGCGTGGGCAACATCTTCGGCAACTTCGTTGCCGGCGCCCTGCGCAATCCGTCGGCTGCGGCCGGCCAGTTCACCAACGCCATCGTCGGCGCGGCTCTCGCTGAAGGTCTCGGCATCTTCGCGCTCGTCGTCGCCCTCGTCCTGCTCTTCGTGGTCTGATCCGCGGCGGACGCATCGATCGCGCCGGGACCCCACGGGGGTCCCGGC